>NZ_DDGR01000004.1:160024-255749 GCF_002337775.1 Sphingobacterium sp. UBA1897 | reverse complement strand
TATTCCGATAGGCATTGCGCCCCTCTTTATCGTTTTGTTTTCCCCTTCGTTTCCGTTGGGACTGCAAAGGTAGAAATCTTTTCTGAACTTCCAAAAACTTTTTGAAGTTTTTTTTCTTTTCCCTTTTTTCGATTTCCGCGTTTAACTCTCGTTAAACCCTTCTTTTTTCATGGCTCCTTCTCTCGAAGTAACCGTCCCTCCCTTGCGGAGTGGTGCAAAGATAGGGAGTTTACTAACAAACTTCCAAGCCTTTTGTTCTTATTTATTTCATTTTGCCCTTAACTGCCTGGAACGGTGCGAGATTCTTTTTGTAAAACAGGTGATCGGAAGGCTGGGATGGCTGATCCGGCTGCCAGATTGGGCCTTCACAGACCCCCAGGTCATCATATATAGTATGGAGGCAGGCTTCGCGTCGGATCTATTACCAATTTCGTTTAACTTTTGTTCCTAATTAATAGGGGTATTACAGGGGGATAACAGGGGGTTAACAGGGGGTTAGCAGGGGTATAACCCCTATTAACCCCCTGTTAAAGCGGTGTAATAGTGCTGTTAATTACAAATCAGTATTCAATTTGAGCCTAAGCAACGCAACAACAGCCCTCCCCTCTTTGTCAAAACTGCCGCTGAAACAAGCAAAATATCAATATGAAAAGCCAAATGGTCTTTGACAAACAAAATGTAAATGAAACCGTATATTCGTAATAGCAAATTAAAATCTTCCTTATTTTGAACGGACTTTTCAAAATTTACAAAGTTGACGCCGATGAGGCACTGCGCATACAACAATCCAAAAACGAAATACATCAACATGATTTCGAGGAATTGATTATTGGTGTGGCAGGAAAGCTCGAACATTTTATCGATTTTAAAACAAAAACCTACACCGCTCCATTTATAAGTTTTGTCACTCAGGGCAAAACCCACCGCGTCAAACCTCTTTTGCATAATAATAACATTGAATTTTGGGTCGTTCGATTTAAAAGTGAATTTATCCCCGAAACGACTTTCCAGCTCTACGCCCACTTTCATGAAAATGCGACATTCACCTTCGCCAGCCCCAACTGCTTTGGGCGATTGATCGTCTTGTGTGAGCTAATGCAACAGGAATGCTCACAAAATAGCGTAGACTATGCGGTTATCAAGCAGCTATTGAGCACCATCTTTACCATGATTGAATCTGAACGAAAAAGGCAATTTCCAGACAGCCAACAGCAATTGAAAAATCAGAGTACAACGTTCACAAGCTTTCTATCTATACTGGAAGAGAACTACCGCCGTCCTGAAGGCGTTAATTTTTACGCGGAGAAGCTTTTTATGTCGACACGAAACCTAAATTTAATTTGTCAGAGCATATTACAACAAAGCGTTTCTGAGATTATCGAAACACGGAAACTTATTGAAGCAAAAAACCTCTTGTTGACAACGACTAAAACGATCTCGGAAATTGGTTTTGAACTCGGTTACCAAGATAAAGCCTACTTTACCAATGTCTTCAAAAAGAAAGCAGGCATGACGCCTTCGGAATTTAGAAATGAGATCCAAAAACTTATTTCCGAATAGCGTACAACAGATTTCCGAATAGTACAACAGATTGACAGGATAATGATACCGCCTAGCCAAGCCCATCCCCTACCTTTGTAGTAAAAATTGACGCAGCCACATCATATCAAATGCGTAGAAAGGATTTTATTAAAATTATGGCAACATTACCATTAGCTGGAGTAGCTCATAAAGCAAACTCTTTATATAAATTTTCCGAGGAACTGGAGGCAACGGACAAATTTCCGGTCTTATTTTTAGGACATGGAAGTCCCATGAACGCCATAGAGGACAACGAATTTGTCCGCGGATTCAAAAAAATTGGCCAAACTTTCGAAAAACCGAAGGCGATTCTTGTTGTCTCGGCACACTGGGAAACACGTGGAACATTTGTCACAGCGATGGAGCATCCCGCCACCATTCATGACTTTGGCGGTTTTCCTCAGGCATTATTTGATGTCCAATACCCAGCTCCGGGCAGCCCGGCGCTCGCTTTAGAAACACAGCGTACTGTCAGCAAAACAGACGTTCATCTCGACGACAAATGGGGGCTGGACCATGGATCATGGTCTGTAGTCAAACATCTATACCCTGATGCAGACGTTCCTATTATTCAAATGAGCATCGATTACACACAGCCTGCAGCATACCATTATGAAATTGCACAGCAATTAAACGCGCTAAGAAAAAAGGGTGTACTCATTATCGGTAGCGGCAATATGGTGCACAACTTACGGATGGTCGCCTGGGACAAACTCGATACGGCAGGCTATGCGTATGAGTGGGCTACTATAGCCAATGAAAAAATGAAGAAATTTATTCAGAACGGCAACCATCAGGCGCTCATAGATTTCAGAAAACAGGGCAAAGAGTTCGACTTGGCAATTCCAACTCCTGAACATTACCTCCCTTTAATCTATACCTTGGGTTTACAGGAGAAAAATGATGAGTTGTTTCTCTTCAACGACAATTCAGTGGCTGGATCACTGACCATGACCTCTTTGAAAATCGGTTAAGCCTCCAGCATACCTATCAGGAATATCCAACAATACCAGCCCATTCCATTAACCGAGAAAAAGGCCAATGGAATGGGCTTGTTGTATACAGTACTCCGCTGAGTTGGAAATAATCTCGAAATTTCCATGACAAAAAGTGCTTTGATTGCAGCGCTAGGATCGATAAATTTGTTTGAAACAAAACAACGTACTTGAACTTAACTCATGGCAACAAAACCTGTTATTGAAATTGAATATTGTCCAAAATGCAATTGGATGCTGCGCGCCGCCTATATGGCGCAGGAGGTACTGAGTTCGTTCACCGATGAGATCCATGGAGTGATGCTGGTCCCCAGCGAAATTGCAGGCCGTTATACAGTACGGGTAGCGGATAAGGAGATATTCGATCGAAAAAGAGCCGGTCGATTCCCCGAAATAAAAGAACTCAAACAACTGATCCGTGATCTGGTCGCACCAGATAAATCCTTAGGTCATTCGGACAAATCTCCTTCATCCAACATGTAATTTAGCATAAATCGGATTTTAAAGACTTCTTCTTATTAGCAACTTTGTATAAATTAAATGAACAATCATGACTATTCAACAAGAAGTAGATTTTCAACGTATCGCCAAGGCCATACATTTCTTACAGGAAAACTTTAAGTCTCAACCTACATTGGGTCAGATCGCTTCTCATGTTTACATGAGTGAAGCTCATTTTCAACGCATGTTTACCGCATGGGCAGGTACAAGTCCCAAGAAATTCTTACAGTACGTAAGTATAAATTATGCAAAATCATTGCTCAAGGAAAAAAACATTGCTGAAACAACATTCCAGCTTGGCCTTTCCAGCAGCAGTAGACTTCATGAACTATTTATCAACATTGAGGGGATGACTCCCGCTGAATATAAAAATGAAGGCTCCAATTTATTGATTTCCTACGCGTATTATCAGAGCTTATTCGGCACAATGCTAATTGCATCCACCTCAAAAGGTATTTGTCATATTGCCTACGCTGATGATAACATAACAGCTTTTGACGCTCTTCAGCAACGATTTCCGAACGCAACATACCTACAACAGGGGAACAGCATGCACGAGAATGCACTCAGCGCATTAAATCCCCAAGATAAAGATATCCGTCAGGTAAAATTACATTTAAAAGGCACTGATTTTCAATTGAAAGTCTGGGAAGCTTTATTAAAAATCCCTATGGGTAACTTAAGCACTTACGGTGCTATCGCTTCTCAAATCGGAAACCCCAAGGCTTCCCGTGCTGTCGGCACAGCTGTTGGAAGCAATCCGATAGCTTACCTTATCCCCTGTCATCGTGTTATACAAAACAGCGGTATATTTGGTGGTTACCGATGGGATCCAATGCGGAAAACAGCGATGATCGGATGGGAGACTTTGCATACGGCTATTTAGTAAACACACACAATACGATAACATGGAACTTTTCGACAATCTCTTCGATGGCAATAGAAATCTACTCCCTTACGATGGGACTGTCAATTATTATGGTAAAATACTACCTCCACAGGAAGCAAACCACTATTTTGATAGACTCATGGACTCGATCGAATGGGTAAATGACCGTGCCATTATTTTTGGAAACGAAATCGTCACCAAACGAAAAGTGGCTTGGTATGGCGACCAGGCTTTCGAATATAGCTATTCCAACACCACTAAAAGGGCGCTTCCCTGGACAAAGGAACTTCTTGAACTGAAAAAGATTGCCGAACAACAAACACAGGAGACGTATAATTCCTGCCTGTTGAATCTTTATCACAATGGCGACGAAGGAATGGCCTGGCACAGTGACGGTGAAAAAGACCTCAAAAAAAATGGAGCAATTGCTTCTTTAAGCTTTGGTGCTGAACGAAAGTTTGCCTTTAAACATAAAACGAGCAAAGAAAAAATAGACATCATCTTGGGCCATGGAAGTTTATTGGTGATGAAAGGTCTTACACAAACGTATTGGTTGCATCGGCTTCCACCGACAAAAAAGGTGTTCAGTGCACGAATTAATCTGACATTTCGAAGCATCGATCAGCTGTAATCTTACAGCCCCAGGGTAAGGCTTACAGGAATGGACACCTAGTTGTAGGCAGACTTCAACAGCATTCAGTCACCAATCGTGTCAACCTTTTCAAACATAAAGGCTGACACGATCGATCGGGTTATTTAATAACGTCCCAGCTGTTGTCCTTGGCGGTGTAATCCATAAAAATGCCACCGTCCAAGGTAATATTTTTCACCTTTTTAGTCGAAGTCCAAGTCAGGATTACCTGTTTTTCATTGTGTTGCCAAATTGACGGAGTTTGATGTTTTGTCTCCACCGATCCATCCGTATAGGTAATCAACACATCAAACGGAATTGCAAATCCCCCGATATTGGTGATCGTCAGTGTATTTTTACCAGCAAGCTGTTTAAAACCATTCACCTTAAGGTCAATGTAATTATTGGTGAAATACCAATTTTTCCAATACCAGTTTAAATTCTGCCCAGCTCCAGCATTGATGCTATAAAAGAAGTCCCAAGGCGTCGGATGTTTTCCATGCCATAGCTCCATGTAATGGTGTAGTGCTTTTTTAAACAGTTCATCACCCAGGTAATCCCGTAACGCAATATAAGACAATGCGGCCTTGATGTAGGCATTGTTGCCGTACCCTAAACCACTCAACTGAGAGGTCATGGTAATCAAGGGTTGGTCTTCTTCGGTAGAGGGGTCAAAGATATAGCGCTTTACACGGGCATCTTTGAAAAGTTCTTTATTTTTTTCGGCACCAATCTCCGCATTTCCAATCCAGAATTCCAATGCAGTAGCCCAGCCTTCATCCATATAACCGTATCGCGTCTCATTGATACCCATGTAAAAAGGGAAATAGGTATGTGCAATTTCATGGTCCGCTGTTTGCCGTGCGTCCACAAGATTATCTGGGACACTCGAATCGTTAATCATCATCGGATATTCCATATCTGCAAACCCCTGAACGGCTGTCATTGTTGGGTACGGATAGGTGACACCAGGCCAATTTTTAGAAAACCAGTCAATGCAATATTGCTGCCAACCAATGTATTGTTCAAAATCTGCTGTTCCGGCGACATAGCTTGACTGCACACTCACGCGCTTACTTCCCAAATCTACACTTCCGCCATCCCAGATATAATTATCACTCACACTGAAACAAAAATCAGGCACATAGGTTGCTTTAAATTTCCACTTATTCCAGGCTTCTTGTGTTGTCACTTTCCCCGCTTTCATTTCGGCATCTGTCGCGATATGTATTGGCGTATCGCTGACTTTTGATTTTTCGAAACGGTCCAGAATAGGTTTCTGCAGTACATCAGCCGCATTTGTCAATTCACCTGTCGCCCAAACAACAAAGTTCTTCGGAACAGATATCTCAAATTGATAATCGTTGAAACCATTGTAGAATTCTTGTCGGCCATTATGTTCCAAAAGATCCCAACCATTATAATCGTCGTATACAGACACACGCGGATAAGAGTAAGCACAATAAAAGGTGGAAGCATTCAACAGCCCTTCACGGTCGCTTTCGACAGATAACGGATATTCCCAGCTAATGTCCAATGTTGCAGTCCTTCCCGGAAGGATTTTCTGCCCAAAATCACCTAACTTCACCGTTCCCCAGTCCTTGCTGTTTACGTCGTAAACTTGACCATTCAGTTTAAACGATTTAATCTTTAGGCCCGAAGTCAGGTAGTCGTCCGAAGCGTATGCAGCACGTACCGCATTAGGTTTGTGCACATTGTTCACAAATCGGATAGCCAAGCGTTTCAATGTATCGGGACTATTGTTTGTGTACAGAATAGTCTCTGTTCCACTCACCATCTTTGTAGCCGGATCCAATTGCACCCGCACATCATACTTACCAAAATTCTGCCAATAGTTTTTCCCTGGTAGACCCGTTTTGGTACGGGTTCCCTTCTCGATCGCTTGCTGAATATTTCTCGGGGTATACAGTTCTTGCGCATGAGCTACCCCTGTCAATAAAAGCAAAGTCAATCCATAATTAAATATAGTGCGTCCTATCATATCCTAGTTTAAATAATCAAACTAAGATAAATTTGCTGTGATTTGCAAGTTTAATTCTCCTGCTTCGCAAGAAAAATAAACTTCTTCAACACAATACCACATTTGCATTTGTTCAGAGATCAAAAAAAGACAGGCTCCGAGTACTTGAGAAAACATTTTATTTTTTTTGACGTTTAGTTTTAAGATAGACCCGAATGTATGCATCAACTTTTACGTTTTAACGATTTCTTCCGACATGCTTTTTTAGGAATACTTTTAATTTCAATCCCTACGCTGCTCGCTGCTCAAACCGATGCAAAAACAGACTCTCTTGCACAGTACAAACATCAGCGTGACTCGGCCATGGCAAGTCAATACGATATATCGGATTTAATCGGAAGAATAATCCATCCCAAACGAAAAAAGGAACACGCGAGTAAACGCTCTCCCATCACCTTAATGCCCAACATTGCCTACAACCCAACCATAGGTGGTCAGATCGGAATCAAGGCTGTCGCGGGGAAAGTACTGGGTGACCCCAAAACAACGACCATGTCGATCGCAGCGACATCCGCCTCAATCACCACAAAAAACATCATGGTCTTCTATATTAGTCATAATATCTTTACCCCCAACAATAAACTAAATTTTCAGGGCGCTTTTGCACTTGTCAAAATGGTCGCTTTAGATGCGGGTTTGGGCATGACTCCCCATGGAAAATGGAACAATGCCGATGAAGAGATCCTTGCCAACCCCGACCATAAGAAATACGGAGCAAAATATAACGCGTTTACATTTAATGAAAAAGTCTATAAACGTATCGCCGACGGACTATTTGTTGGAGCCGGATTGGCGTTTGACTTACGACGAAAAATAACCAGCAGCGGCCCCAATGGCAACATTACACCCAATACCATCTACACCGAAAAACATGGCTTCGAGCCCGACAGTTATAATTCCAATGGACTATTGCTCAATATGCAATACATGACAAGAGACAACCCCAATAGGCCTTACAAGGGTATCTATTCGGATATCGGTGTGCGATGGAACACAACGCTGTTGGGCAGTAGCAAAAGTGCTGTACAGCTTACCACCGACTTTCGAAAATACTTTAGTTTATCTCAGTCCGACCCGGCTCATGTACTTGCCTTCTGGTATTGGGGCTCCTATAAACTCGGTGGTACACTCCCCTATTTTGATCTCCCCGGAACGGGAAGAGACGTAGCCGTCAGAAGCGGCCGCGGTTACACCATTGGTTATTTCAAAGGAATTTCTTTCGGTTATGCCGAAACAGAATACCGCTTCCCAATTTTAAAGAATCGCTTTTTGAGCGGAGCTGCTTTTTTTAACCTACAGACTGCCAGCGACGAACTGGGCACCAAACTTTTTGAAAGGTGGCAACCTGGGGGTGGTGCCGGATTACGGGTACTCTTTAACAAAGCAACACGCACAAATCTATGTCTGGACTATGCCTTTGGAAAATATGGTTCCCGTGGTTTCTTTTTGGGGCTGAATGAAGCTTTCTAATTCCAGATTGCGACAGCTTTGTTTGCCATAAAATAACTAAATTAGCCGATGTTGTTGCTCTTTCTATTCACGAAGAGTGACTGAATTGGCATTGACGATATTTCATCATGAATTTAAAAACCTTTTTTCTATACATTGTATTATTATCAGGTCTTGTTTCCTGTCATCAGACAAAGACGCCAAAAACAACGAAAAATGACGTACAAAAAAAAGAACAGGTAGTCCCTCCTGCATCACCACCGCTCCCATCGGATACTTCGAGCTACGATAGCCCCCGTTTTGCAGACCGAATAAAGGAACAAACGCAGCAGTTAATGAAAATGAACGATGCCGGCCTCTTCGATAAACTTCACCAGAAGTTAACGACAACACTAAGTGCAGACCAGAAAGATTATTTTCTTGGGCATCCTAACTTGGCTGTTTTAGCGATCGCGAAAGGGAATATCTTCAAAAATGGCCCCGGAGACTTTGGGTATATGCTGTACAACAAAGATAATCATCACATCGAGATCACCTTGTTCGATCATAAAAACAATACATACAACACACTGTATAAAGAGTTAAAAGTTGTCAATACCCTTCAAAATCTGGATTGTTCATCCAGCTTTGGATCGCTCGATTATCTCGTTGCTTCCGAACTGATTTATCAAGAGGATTATATTCGATTAAACAATTCAAATTACCTGATTGACGACAATTCCTTTGATGTGACCGATATTTCGACGAACAAAAACTTTGATTTGCAGCGGGGATGTCTGAACAAAAAATTCTCAAAAGAAGCCATGGCCAACAGTCTTTGTGTACCGACCAGCTCCGTATATGCGAATTTTCAATGCCTAAAATACAATAAGAAAAAGCAGATTTTTGAAATTTATTTCAGTCAGGAATTTGCAGACTAAGCCGACCAAACCCTAACGATGAAAAGATATTACCTACTTGCTACCCTTGGTTTATGTAGCAAATTATATGCGCAGGAAGTGGATACTACGACTAATCGGCTAGAACAAGTCGAAGTTAAAGCCTACTTCAATAAACAACCGCTATTGCGATTGACATCTTCTGCGGCTGTGTTAAGCAGCCAAATGATCCAATCCCAGCAGTCGCCCTCCTTTGTTTCAGCAATGAACAGGGTGCCGGGTTTACGCATGGAAGAACGTTCCCCTGGGAGTTACCGGCTAGCACTCCGTGGGAGTATGATCCGTTCACCTTTTGGTGTTCGCAATGTCAAAATATATCTGGACGACTTTCCATTTACTGACGCAGGCGGGAACACCTACCTTAACTTGATAGATCCATCCGCAATAGGGCAAATAAATATATTGAAAGGTCCAGATGGATCGATCTATGGGGCCAATTCAGGCGGTGTACTCTCCTTTTATAGTAAAGGATTTGATCGATCTGACAAACCTGAAGTCAACCTCCAATTAACGGGGGGCTCCTACGGTCTTTTCCAGGAACAGTTCAATGCAATATTACCCATCAACCAGACTCAGCAACTTGCTATCAATCAAAGTTGGACAAGAAGTGACGGTTATCGCCAGAATTCAGCCTTAAACAAAAAGAATATCCAACTCAATTACAATTGGCAATATGCAAAAACATCCGAATTAAAATTCACCGGTTTCTATTCGGATCTCGGTTACCAAACTCCGGGAGGGCTCACCGCAGCACAAATGGAGAGCGACCGCAGGCAGGCCCGGCCTAAGGGCGGACCAAATCCTGGTGCTGCTGAACAAAAAGCAGCAATCTACGATAAAACATTCTTTGGTGGACTGAGCAACCAGACGCATCTCAGTTCTAAGATGACCTTATTCGCCAGTGTATTTGGTTCATCCAATCAGATCAAAAATCCCTTCATCACCAATTACGAGAAAAGAGATGAAAAGAATTTAGGAACGCGCCTGTATTTATCTTATGTGGATCTGTTGAGCCAAGATTTAAAATATGAAGTCCAACTGGGCTTGGAAGCGCAAAAGGGATGGTATGCTATTGACAATTATGACAACGCCCAAGGTGTCGCTACCGATCCTCAGGCCAAGGACAAATTGGAAAACAGTCAGCAATCATTTTTTGCACGCACCCAACTGGAATGGCTAGAGCGTCTCCAGGTAGAGCTGTCGCTCGGATTAAATGAGAATAAAATTGGCTACCAGCAACGTTATCCTGTCGCACAAGAAAACAAAGAAAATATCGATTTCGGGAGTACCTGGATGCCACGAGCAGCACTATCCTATTTGATCACTCCAATGCTTGCACTTAGAGCATCGATTTCTAAAGGTTTCTCTGCACCAACTGTTGCTGAAGTCCGTTCGTCAGACAATACAATTAATACGATGCTGAAACCAGAAACAGGTACAAACCATGAATTTGGGCTTCGTTGGCATTTGTGGAATCGCCGGATTATTTTAGATGCAGCGGCCTACACGTATCAAATGAACAATGCCATCATCCGACAGGTACGGGATAATGGTGCTGAATATTTTCAAAATGCGGGTAAAATAAACCAAAAGGGATTGGAAGCATCGCTATTCATGTATTTGATCAGGCCTCAAACAACCGGTACGGTCCGTAGCCTACAGCTGACCAGTAATTTTTCCCTCAATGACTACAGTTTCAAAACCTATCAGGTAGGCGACAAAAACTATAAGAACAATAAACTTCCTGCGGTTCCTAAAACGGTATGGGTAAATTCGTTGAATATACTTTTCCCGGATGAATTCCAGTTGGATCTTCTTTCCAATTTAACAGCAGCAATACCACTGGATGACGCAAACACTGTTTATGCCAAACGGTATCATCTTTTACAAGGCAAATTATCCTGGAGCAAATCTGTCTGTTCACAGCATAAAATTAGATTTTTTGTTGGGGCCGACAATCTACTCAATGAAAAATATAGTCTTGGAAACGATATCAATGCTTTTGGAGGACGGTATTTTAATCCTGCCCCTTTACGTAATTATTATGGCGGAATGAGTTTTAATTTTTAACCAAGCATTATGGACTTCCATCAGTATACATTGACCGATATCGATTTCACCAAGGTGAGCCGTTATTCTTATTTTCCTTGGATGGACCTGACACTGGCCCATTTTCAGGTCAATGCGATGGAAATGGAGGTCAATCAGGCAACTTTTCAGGTACTGGAGAATTATACCGATTTTGAAGTGATGATCATCCATACGTTGCCCACAACAGCCGTCTTTTGCAATTGTCCACAAACAGGATTCTGCCGTCATCAAAAGGCGGCTTTAGGTAAACTATTTACACAGGAGAATTGGCTGGCATTTTTTGATCACAACCGCTATCAGCATCTACTCAAGAAGGTTGCGGCACAATATGGACTGGAAAAGGAATCGTCTTTAGAAAACTATTTTTCAGCCCAGATCAAAGCAGGGAAGCTGGAGTTTCTATTAAAAGACAAACAGCTAACCTCCATTGATGACTTTGATCTAGTGGAGGAATCTCTTGCCCCAAAGGCCAAGACGACAGCCGAACAGCAGCAGCATTTTGTGGTGTTAACGCGCAACCGGTATTACAAAAATCTACAAATACTCCTGTGCCAAGCTCCAATGACGAAATCCGGCCTACCTAAAAACCCGATTTCCGCCAGTGAGAGCCAGTCACGTATCTGGCAAAGCAGCTCGATTGAGGAAATGCAATTTTACACCGCTGTTTACCAATTTTCTCAAGCTGTACAACAGGATATCGAAATCAGCTCCAGTCTGAAGGCGGTTGCAAAAAACCCATTACACCTCGATTTTTATCTGCATGACTATGAAAAATCCGACAATATAACAGCCTCCACCTTATCGCCTGTTCAATTTAACCTAAACAAAGGTGATATTAAGCTCTTTATTTCAAAAAAAGGTGCGTTTTATACCATTCAAGGAGAAATTCATATTCATACGATAGCCTACAATTTACAGGATTTAGTCGTTCTTTTGGACCATTTCATTCTCATCAAAAATCAGCTTTTTCTGATTGAAAATAGGTTTCACCTCAAGTTGATCCGTTTGTTTGGCAACAAAGGTGAGCAATTGTTGATCCATCAGCGTAAGTTCGAAGAATTCAACAGGTTGTTTTTGGAACAGATAGCACATTCCGTGGAGTTAAATTTTAAAGATATTCCCAAAGCAAGCAAGCCACAGCTGAAGGAAAATCTGTATTATCAGGACATGCAGCCACTTTTGTTTCTGGAAGAATCGGAAGATTTTGTCAACCTTATTCCTGTCATGCGTTATGGTGAGGTCGAAATTCCTATTTTAAGTAAGCGGAATATATTTGGTACAGACAGCAAGGGTACACAATTTTTGGTCGATCGGAAACGTGAAGCTGAAACAAAAGTTATTTCCCTGTTACTGAAGCAGCATCCCTATTTTCAGGAGCAAATGGATGAGGGAAGCTTTCAGCATTTTTATTTGCATCGCAAATACTTTCTGGATAGCAACTGGTTCCTGGATGCTTTTGAGGAGTGGCAGCATCAGGGTATACAGATCATCGGATTTAATACGTTACGTGGAAATAAATTAAGCCGGTTTAAAGGGAAAATACATGTGGAGGTCCTCAGTGGACAAAATTGGTTCAACGCCAATATACAGGTCAAATTTGGCCCCAAAAGTGTCTCCCTAAAAAAACTTGAAAAGGCAGTACGGAACCGCTCGCAATTCATTACCTTGGATGACAGCACCCAGGGCATTTTACCGCAACAGTGGCTCGATAAATTTGAGGCCTATTTTAATGCAGCAGAATCGATAGCTGATGATTTCATTGAAATTCCAAAATACAAATTCAATGAGATCGATCACTTGTTTGATCAGGCTGAGCTAGACCCTATCGTGTTGGCGGAGCTCAGCACGTTGAGAAAGCAGCTCGCTAATTTTTCTTCGCTATCCGAGGTCCAGGTACCACCAACTTTTGTCGGAAACTTACGCCCCTATCAGCAACAAGGGCTACAATGGCTGCATTTCTTGGATGGGCTTAATTTTGGTGGCTGTCTTGCCGATGACATGGGACTTGGCAAAACGATCCAAATATTAGCCTTTCTGGCTACTCAAAAAGCAAAGGGACAATCTGCACCAACATTACTTGTACTTCCCACGACCTTAATTTTTAATTGGCGGCATGAAATCCAGCAATTCCTTCCATCTTTCCAAACGTTGGTTTTAGATGGTCCAAATAGAATAGAAAAAGGGATGCAGTTTGAACAATATGACCTTGTTTTAATTTCTTATCACAACCTGCTGACGGATATTAATACGCTAAAAAAAATAACCTTCAATTATGTCATATTGGACGAATCGCAGCAAATCAAAAACCCGGATTCCCAGCGATACAAAACGGTAAATTTATTAAAATCAAGAAATCGCATCATCTTAACAGGAACTCCTATCGAGAATAATACGATGGATCTTTATGCCCAGCTTTCCTTTATTGTGCCGGGTCTGCTAGGAAGCAAAAAATATTTCAAAGATGTCTATACGACTCCTATTGATGCTTTCCATGACCGCAAGAGAAAAAAAATGCTGAAAGAGAAAATAAAGCCTTTCATTCTTCGTAGAACAAAGCAGGATGTATTACGTGATCTTCCTGCAAAAAATGAACTGGTCCTTTACTGTGAGATGAAAACTGCCCAACGGCGAATTTATGATCTTTATGAAAAAGAGTTTCGGGATTTTATCTCTGCCAAAGATGGCGATGAAATCAAGAAAAGCCCCATGCATGTCCTAAAAGGTCTAACAAAATTGCGTCAGATATGTAATTCAAGCAAACTGCTCCAAAATGAAGATCTGACTAGCGCTGCGGACTCTGCCAAAATAGAAATGCTTATCGAGCAGATTCAGCATAAAAAAGACCAGCACAAAATGATCGTGTTTTCACAGTTTGTCAGTATGCTCAATCTGATTAAAGAGGCTTTGGATAAACAGGGTATTCGCGCGTTGATGCTCACGGGCCAATCCAAAAATCGAGGTAAATTGGTTAGTGACTTTCAATCCGACAAGGATATCCCCGTTTTTCTGGTTAGTCTAAAAGCCGGTGGTACCGGACTTAATCTTACCGCGGCCGATGTCGTGTACCTGGTAGACCCCTGGTGGAATCCTGCTGTTGAACAACAGGCGATCGATAGGATCTATCGCATGGGGCAACAAAAGACGGTCACCGCAGTCCGATTAATCAGCCCTAACACGGTCGAAGATAAAATTCAGACCTTACAGCAACATAAAAAGGAGATTAGCAACAGTATTCTGGATGACGGCGGAAGTTTAGATGTCTTTTATCTCGACAAAAGCTATTTAATGAATTTGCTACGCTAAACTATTGAAATCAAAAAAGGGGACATCGATCTGGACTGTCCCCTTTTTTGATATAATTCGTTTTCAGCTGCTCTTTACTTTTTGTCAGAAATGTACGTTTTGTTACCATTTCCGTTGATATAATATTTGCCACCTTTTGGACCGAGATAAACTGTATGTCCATTATATTTTTCACTTGTTGCTTTATCAGCTGTAGCTACGGCATCCTTTTTAACAGCAGCGGCTTGTTTTTCAGCTTTAGCACTTTCTTTTTTTACGGCTTTTTCCTTCGCTTCCATTGGTGCTGCTGGCGCTGTTTTTGTATCAGCCATCTTTTTCGTCTGCACTGACTTTTCCTTGACTGCAGCTTCCTTCTTCGCAGTAGCTTTCACCGGCGCTGCCTTCATTTTCGTTTCGGCCTCGTTGGCTTTAGTCTTTACTTCTTTTGCTTTTTGTTCAGACTTTTTGGCTTCTTTTTCCATTTTTTTAGGAGCCGTTTGTGCATAGGATTGTCCCAATCCCACTGCAGCGATCAAAGCTAATGCAGCTGTGATTTTTTTGAAACGATTTATTGCTTTCATAACTCAATTGTTATTTAAATAATTGTAAATAAAAGTATAATACAAATGCCGTATTTCGATTTAATTACCTGAAAAAATAATTTTAACAAATTTTTAACCTAGCCAAGGAATTATTCGACAACTTGTTTTCTAAATTTCGAATCAATTACATATTTTACCCCCTTCGCATCTATAAATACAGGCTTTCCATGGTAGTGCTCATTACTGCGTCGATCAATGGCAACACGATACCGGGTGGCGGAGCTAGTGGAGCTGTAGGTTATATTGCCAACCGATTCTCCAGGGCTCACGATTACTTCCGAACCTTCATATACGCGCTCACTCACCCTGCCGTTAAAACGCTGTTTTCCCGTTGACGTTTTTATTTTCTCCTGCTGCTCGGGCTCTTTATCGATCGGCGCAACGTCCAAGGTCATCACATCGACCTGTGGGCTTAAAGGGAAGAATGGATCTACCCACCGATATACAAAATGATAATCGGTTTCTAAGTTATTAAAAGCATGCATTTGCTGTGCCCTTACAACACTTATCCCACCTCCTAAAATCAGCAATGGCAGTAGGCAACGTCTAAAGAAGATTAATTCAACTCTTAACATATCTTTTTTTCCTTTCGTTTAAGTGCTTCCAAATAAAATGCCATCTCTCTCTAAAGCACTCATCTTTAACACATTTTTAACTAAAATAAATTAGTTTGATATTTAACTGTTTTATATTTAACTTTGTGCTATGAAAAACGAATCCATGAATCCAGTAAAACCCTTAGTGGATAGTATCATTGCTTTGCGAACGAGCTTAAAACAATACTATATCCAGAAAATAAAGGAACAGCAATTGGATATCACCTATGAAATGTTGCAAGTATTGGCAGCACTGTGGAAAAAGGAGCAAATGAATCAGCAAGATATAGCCACAGCAATACAGAAGAACAAAGCAAGTGTCACTCCGCTGATCGATAATCTTTGTAAACGGGATCTGGTTAGACGCGTCAGCGATCCCAGTGACAGGCGAAATAATTTAATCGAATTAACGGTAAAGGGAGACGAATATAGGACATTATTAGATCCCGTCCAACAAGACCTCTACCGTGTGATCCTGCAGGAGATATCAGAAAAAAAAGTATTGGAAATTACAGAAACTCTCGAAAAATTGACCGCAATTATTGATAAGCAATAGTATCGGGAGCCTTGATTTTCAGAAAAAAGAAGATAAGTAATTGAGTCATGAGCAATTCAACATTAAGTGAGAAAGAAATAAAACGAAGGCGGAAGATATGGATCATCAACATCCTATCTGCTGTCGTCATTGTGGTAACAATTATCTGGGGTATCTTAGTCTTTTTCCACATCAACGAATCTGTTTATACAGATGATGCCCAGGTAGATGCCCATATTACCCCTATAAATTCGCGTATCAGCGGTTATATCAAAACAATTCGATTTGATGAGCATCAAAAAGTTCACAAAGGCGATACACTCGTCATTATTGATGATGCTGAGTACAGAATTTTATTACAAAATGCACAAGCCACTCTTGCCGATGCCAAAGCAAGTAAAACTATATCGCAATCTGGAATTGCCATTGCCGGCAATAGTACTGCGATAGCAAATGCCAACATCGATGAGATGAGAGCCCGGCTAGATAATATGGAATTGAATTATAGGCGTTACGAGAGTCTGGTAAAAGATGAAGCAGTAACGCAATATCAATTCGATCAGGTAAAAGCAGATTATGAGGCCATGTTAGCCAAATATAAGGCACTTTTGGCGCAAGAGCGTGTATCGAAACTTAACACACATGAATCTGAACAGAAGCTGTCAATCAATGATGCCTCATTACTAAAGGCCGAATCTGCGATTGATCTAGCCAAGTTAAACCTTTCGTATACGGTTATCACGGCACCGTACGATGGTGTATTGGGACGGCGGACGATAGAAGAGGGCCAATTGGTACAAAACGGCACGCCATTGGTCAATATTGTACGTGATAAGCAGAAATGGATTACCGCAAATTATACCGAAAGTCAACTAAAAAATATTGCCCTCGGGGCAAAAGTCAACATTGAAATTGATGCATTGGCCGGGAAGACATTTGAAGGTGAAGTAGCCGCCATATCCGAAGCAACAGGATCTAAGTATTCTGCTGTTCCGGTTGACAATTCTACGGGGAACTTTGTTAAGGTACAACAGCGCATTCCGGTTAGAATTAATTTTACAGCATCCAATACCCCAAAAGATCTCGCCATGCTTCGCGTAGGTATGAATGCTATCATACGTATTAAATAATCATGAAAGATCGTATATTCAGAGATTGGTTGAGTTCAGGTTGGGAATTGTTCTTTCTGTTTGTACTCAATATTTTATTTTCGTTCAATAATGGAATCCCAACATCCATTAACACGTATGTCATGAATGGATACGCCGGTATCACCGCAGATCTGAGTATGGCTACATATTGTTATTATGCGGGAATGGTATGTGCCATACCACTGGTATTTAGGTTGTTGAAATTATTTTCCAAAAAGACGATATTAATTGTATCTATCTTCATTATCCTCGCTTCCAATGCGGTTTTGGAACATGCTAATAATGGTGTTAACATCTGTATGGCCACATTTTTTATCGGGAGTGCCAAGATTATTGTCACGATGGCTATCATTGGGGAAATGATCCCTTTTCTCATGCCACGTGGAGAACGGTATCAATTATATGCAGTCTACTACCCCATGACAATGATCATTCCTGCCTTGGCAAGTTATGTATCTGTTCTATTTGCAACACGTTTCTATTGGGAAACTGTCTTTTTATTTCAAAATATACTACTTGCAGTAGCGTTGTTAATCTGCATCATCTTTATGAAATCGTCAGATTTTAAAAAGGTACCGCTGTATCAATATGACTGGTTTGGAAGTATTTTACTTTGTATTTCATTATTGAATTTTGCCTATTTCAGCACATATGGTCTGACACAAAATTGGTTTCATTCCAGGTTTATTTTGGTCACCGGAATCGCATCGCTCTGTTTTTTTATACTTTTTATAAATAGAAGTGTACTAATCCGAAAATCACTCTTAAATTTTGAAGCCTTTTCAACACGGATTCTGCCTATCTCCATTGGAACAATTTTTATTTTCGGCATTTTTTATAGCTCGACCTCGCTGTACTCCTCCCTTTTGGGAATTACGCTTGGTACAAACCCCTTGGAAGTCGCCGAAATAAATACCTATGTAATTCCTGGTTATATGATCGGCGCAGTAATCGCTTATATTTATTTCAAAATAACAAAAAAATGCAAGTTCATTTTGGCATTCTCCGCAGCGTGTTATGCCCTATCTTGCTTTTTCTTTGCAAGGATTATCGACCAACAAACAAACACGGCTTTGTTCTATCTCCCTTTGACATTAAGAGGAATGGGCGTGATCACTTCCTACATTGGAATAGGCGTATATATGGCCGGTAATATTCCCAGCAAATATTACCTCTCTGGCTTAGTATTTTTGATTCTTACACGTTCATTTTTGGTGCCTGTAGTCTGGTCAAACATCATTACTAATTGGTATTACCACCTACAGATCCTTAATGCCAATAATCTTGCTGGTATAATCGATCGAACAAATAGCTTGGTGCTACAAAGAGGAAATATAATGAAATCGGTCCAAGTCCAAGCCTCGCTACTATCCATACGCGACGCCTACTCCGGGCTATTTATTATCGGGGTAATCCTAACGTTATTCATCTTAATCTTCCCTTTTCATTCTTCGCCTATACGAAGAGTTTTCGACTGGAAGAGAAAAAATGCAACGAAAGAAGCTTTGCAAATTCCCATTTCTTAGTTAACTGATATAAATTTCGGTTATATACTTGAATACGATACGCTCAGAGATTGCGTACTTATCGAAAAGTGTACGGAGATCGTCATAGAGCGTTTTGTTTTCAGCCTGCTCTTTGGGAAAATAAGATGATGAACGTACTCTTCCCAAAAACGACCGAAGGTCCAATATCTGTTGATTTGGTAAGGTTACCTTGGTCATTGAACGTGATCCAAAAAATTGTTTGAGATCATCATCACTGATATTTTTGTGGCTGACAGATTGATAACTTGGTATATGACTGAGCAGAAAATCTTCGTACTCCTGTTGAAAAGCATCGCCGGGATCACGCTGGTTCCAGACCAGTACAATACGTCCATTTTCTGTGAGAATGCGAGCGAACTCCCTCTTACATGCTTCCCGGTCAAACCAATGAAACGATTGCCCTGCAAAAATGAGATCTACGCATCCAGACTCAATAGATGTATCTTCGGCAGTCGCATTCAGCGCGATTAAATTCCGATAGGTTTTAAAATGATGCAGTAAAGATTCACGCATTTCCCGATTGGGTTCAACAGCAAAAACGTCATTCCCATTTTCGAGAAAAAGTTGCGTAGATAGCCCTGTACCACTACCGATATCGGCAACCAACCATTTTTTATCCAGCCCTATTTGTTCTTTAAGCACCTGAATAATCTCTTTTGGGTAACATGGTCTAAATTTCTCGTAATCGACAACCCTGTCCGTGAATCTATCAATACTGTTTTTGTTCATAATAAGAATTGCTGTAACTAGTCGATTATACCTTCATCTTTAAAACTATAATATCCGTTATCGGTAAAGATTAAATGATCGGCAACTCTAATATCCATAATTTTAGAGGCTTCAACAATTTTTTGCGTCAGAATTTTGTCAGCATTGCTTGGATACAAGGTGCCCGAGGGATGGTTATGAACTAATATAATTGCATGTGCTTTAAGGCTAAGTGCAGATCGTAATATAATCCGGACATCAACTGGCGTAAAATCATTACCCCCGCGTCCGATCAGTTGTTTGTCTAATATTTTATACCCCGTATTGAGATACAGAGTCCAAAACTCTTCATGGGGCAGATCCTGAAGTATGGGTTTCATAAAGTTGTAAACGAAGCGGCTGCTATTTACGAGCTTACGCTGTTCTACGGGCAGGTCGTTTTTCCGGCGTGCGAGCTCCAATGCGGCAAGAATAGCGATGGCTTTTGCCTCGCCTATCCCTTTATACATGCTCAGTTCTGAAACCTCCATCATCGAAAGCGTCTGCAGGTTGTTATTGACATCGGCCAATATGCGCCGGCATAATTCAACAGCACTTTCATTTTTGGAACCAGACCCGATTAAAATAGCCAGTAATTCGGCGTCGGTAAGCGCCCTACGGCCCTGGCTCAATAGTTTCTCTCTCGGACGATCGGCCTCTGCCCACTCCCGAATGACTAGTTTGTACGGATTTGACATCTACAGTTAATTATAATTGGCTAGCGTACATAAATATACAAAAATACTGTTACTTAATATCCTGAGAAATACACAATCTATCAATTAAAAAAAATTGGCAATCGGGATTTACTTCACATTTCACTCTGAAACGTTATCTTTGTATTTCATAAAAATTTTTGAATATGAGTAAAGCGATTATTAAAACAGAAAAAGGCGACATGACTGTGGAGTTCTACACAGCTGATGCTCCAAATACAGTAGCCAATTTTATCAAACTTGCTAAATCAGGATATTATGATGGATTGGCATTTCACCGTGTAATCCCCGATTTCGTTATCCAAGGTGGATGTCCAAATTCACGTGAAGGAGCTGCAGGAATCCCTGGAACGGGTGGCCCTGGTTATAAAATTGACTGTGAATTAACAGGCGAAAACCAATACCACGATAGAGGTGTATTGTCTATGGCTCATGCAGGCCGTAATACTGGTGGTTCTCAATTTTTCATCTGTCATAGCCGTAACAACACTGCTCACTTAGATCGTAACCATACTTGTTTTGGAAAAGTTATCGAAAACGTAGACATTGTTGACGATATCAGACAAGGTGACCGTATTTTATCAATTGAAGTTATCGAAGATTAATTCTTGGAGATTTAAATAGTATTAAAATGAATTTAAGAGCATTAGTATCCGTAACTGGTAAACCAGGATTGTTCAAATTGGTTGGACAAAATAAAGGTGGTTTTATTTTAGAAACCCTTGATCAGGCAAAAATTAAAACTGTAGTAAGTTTATCTTCTACAAAAATGGCGACTTTGGAAGATATCACCATCTATGGTGAAGAAGAAGAAATTCGTCTATTGAATATTTTTGAAACAATCAAAGAGAAAGGCATCGCTCTGCCAGATACAAAATCTGATGGCGCAACATTAAGAGATTTCTTCCGTGAAGTAGCTCCTGGCCATGATGAATCACGTGTTTATTCTTCGGATATTAAAAAGGTTATCACATGGTATAACATTATCAAGGAATTCCCTTTATTTGAAGAAGAAGCACCTGCTCCTTTAATGTAAACTTTTACATATATCCCAAATAAAAAAGGAGTTGATCATGTGATCAACTCCTTTTTTATGGTGTTTTCTAATGAAACACGACATCAAGTACATTTTTTTCGATGCTGTTTTGATCTTTGGCCCCGTCAAGTTTAGCATGGGCTTTTGTAACCTCAAATTCTTTGGGTTCAAATTGCTTTTCGACGACAGCTGTGGTTGTAAAGCGCAATAGGGAATTTTCATCTTCATTGAGATAGGCATCAATTTCAAGAATCCCTTCGTTTTCATCAAACACATAGGGGTGCAGCAGATTGATTCCCTTCGGGATCCGTGGGCTCTTCCAAACGACAAATTTAGGGAGCGTTTTATCCATTGCATCAATTTTATTGTAAATGGCCTGCTGACAGGTAATTCCGGCAATTACTTTTGTTTTTCCGGTCTTATCGATCATATACTCTTTGGGATTTATTCGTATCTGCACTTTCGCCAATCCATTAAGTTTCCCTTCTGGATAGTTCAGTCCTACATTGATAGTCTCGTTGCCACTATTTGCTAAAAAAGCCTCGCCTGAACCTTTGCTATAATTCACATAATTTTCCAGGCGGTACGTCAGGCCCGCAGCATCAGATTTCGCTTGTTGTTGATCAAATTTAATTTCCATCTTACGTAAAGGGGCAAGCATCAGCTCCATACGCTGCAGGGGATTTTCAATATCAAAGCTATCTTTCTTCATTTGTTCCGCCTGGGGTAGCGTGGATATTGCCTTCCACAATGCAGCAGGTGAACTATCTTTGGTCAGATTCATCAACCTGATTAGTTCAGCAAAAGGCATATTGGGAAAAGTAACTTTTTGTACGATTACCGCAGCATTGATCCGTTTAGAAGAGCGGATATCCGTTGTTGTATTTGATTCTTCATGTAGTTTAACCTCTTTAGGTGTAGAGGATTGACAATTGTGAAAAAGAAGTACTATGCCTAATAATGGGAAAACTAAGGCGTACTTTTTTAGATATTTTTTCATATCTATAGCTGTTTAAATGTAGTATAGACAAATTTACCTTATTTGACGCAGATATCACAAAAAAAGCCCCAGAATTTATATCCGGAGCTTCTTTTATCTTACACTAGCACATAGGCTATTCGCTTTAATTAATGACCTTTTGGTTCGGCATCGATACGTTTAATATCTGCTCCTAATTTACGCAAGCGTTCTTCGATATCTTGATAGCCACGCTCAATCTGTTCGATATTGTGGATCACAGATTTTCCTTTAGCAGATAGGGCTGCAATCAATAAAGAAACCCCGGCACGAATATCTGGCGAAGTCATCTCAATACCTCTCAGGTGGTGTGATTTATTCAGTCCAATAACGGTTGCGCGGTGCGGATCGCACAAGATAATCTGAGCCCCCATATCGATCAATTTGTCCACGAAGAACAAACGGCTCTCGAACATTTTTTGGTGGATCAATACGTTTCCTTTTGCCTGAGTCGCCACAACAAGTACTATACTTAATAAATCGGGCGTAAAACCTGGCCAAGGTGCATCTGAAATCGTCAGGATAGATCCATCGATAAATGTATCGATTTCATACGATTCTTGCGCCGGAATAAAAATATCATCACCGCGTAATTCAAACTTGATGCCTAAGCGCGAAAATACAGATGGAATAACGCCAAGTTCTTCGAAACAGACATCTTTAATGGTGATTTCTGAACCTGTCATTGCTGCAAGGCCGATGAAAGAACCTATTTCAATCATATCAGGCAACATGCGGTGTGAAGTTCCCCCCAGACGCTCTACTCCTTCGATGGTCAACAAATTAGATCCAATACCGGATATTTTAGCCCCCATGCGATTCAACATCTTACATAGTTGTTGTAAATAAGGTTCACAAGCAGCGTTGTATATCGTTGTTGTCCCTTTTGCCAATACAGCAGCCATCACGATATTCGCCGTACCCGTTACAGAAGCTTCGTCCAAAAGGATATAACTTCCTTTTAACTCCGTTGCATCAACGTTAAAAAAATGGGTAGTCGCATCGTACACAAACTTAGCACCCAATTTTTCAAAACCCAAAAAGTGGGTATCTAATCGTCTACGTCCGATTTTATCACCCCCCGGTTTCGGAATAGCGGCTTTTCCGAATCGAGCCAACAAAGGACCGACAATCATGATAGAGCCACGCAATCCACCACCTTTTTCTTTAAATTCAGGTGACTGGAAATAGTCTATATTTATATCTTTAGCTTCAAAAACGTATGTGTCCTTATCTATGCGATCAATTTTAACACCTAAAGCAGCCAATAGATCGATCAACTTATTGACATCCTTAATATCTGGGATATTACTGATGGTCATAGGTTCTTCTGTCAGTAAAACTGCAGAAAGGATCTGTAAGGCCTCATTTTTTGCTCCTTGAGGAATAATCTCTCCCTTTAACGGTTTTCCACCGATTATTTCAAATGCGTTCATTTATATATAAGTGATATCTTCTTAGTATCTTATCCCGGTTCTTGTACTAGCCTTGGGATATTTAGCCTTCCGCCTAACATACCGGGATCGGAGACCAAAGAACCTTGTTTTTTTATAAAACAGCGCGATTCTTAAAAAAAGAAGGCAATTGTAAAGAAATCTGTTAATCACTTCGCAATTGCCTGCTTCTTTAAACAAAATCTTTAAGAACTAGCCTCGTTTATTATTATAATTACCCTGCGGCTTTCTGTTTCTGTTATTGTTGTTATTGTTGTCCCTACCGTAGCTGTTGTTATTGTTATCCCTACTGTAGCTGTTGTTATTGCTTCCGTAGTTATTGCGCTTCGTATTATTGTTGTTGTTACTTGTCATACGAGGCTTGCCTCCACCTTTCGACTGGTGACCGGAATTATTATTATTGTTATTGTTATTATTTCCGCCTGAGTTACTGTTAGCCGGACCTTTAACGCGATTTCCCGGAGGCGGAGTTTTAAAGTCAAGTTTGGTCAATACAGTACCTTCTGGTAAGGTCAATTGATAACCTGACAACTCTTTGAGATCCTGGATGATCAACTCGTCCGAAACAGAATCCTTATTCCAGGTCAGGTAAGCCATTTTCATAAAATTGGCGATACCGATAACCATCTGCTCTCTTTTAGCCTCGTCATTAGCCAATAAAGCCTTTTCAATCATTTTCTCTACGGTAAAACCATAGTGCTTGAATCTAATGGAATGCTGCGGATAGCCCAAATGCTCAACTTCGTGTTTCACACTTTTCGCTGTAGCAATTGGATAAGGTGAGTCAATATCCAATTTAAAATCAGAGATAATCTGTAGGTGATCCCACAGTTTATGTTTAAAATCAGACACGTCTCTCAAATGTGGGTTCAATACCCCCATCATATCGATTACAATCTGCGCATGTTTATTTCTTTCTTCCTTTGTGGGTAAAGTACAGATGTAATCTACCATATTTTGCACATTGCGACCATATTCTGCAAGGATCAATTTTGGTCTAGTGCTGTTGTAGTCAAAGTTCATATAGCTAATATAAGTACCTAATTAAACGATCAAGATGCCGTTTTGGTATTTTATTATTGAATTATTCTAAGTTTTGCAAATTTAAGCAACAATTGTTTCTGTCCCAACTCTTTAAAGAAAATAGTTGCTTTTATATCTCCTTTGTTTCCTTCGAGATTAACAACTTTCCCAAATCCAAAACGTTCATGTTCAACTTCCATGCCGACTTGAAGATTTGATGTATCTGAAGGAGCAAAACCCGCAGTAGGTTTGTGGGCTTTCGGTAGTATTGATGTCGTTTTAACCATCGGCTTAGGCTTAGGTTTAGAAAACGTATCATCACTATCCTTTTGTTGCCATGCAATTCGTTCGCCTTGAAAACTTCCGGCTGAGGCAGAAGTTTGTCGTGGTTTAAAATCCAATGCAAGACATGCCGGATTCAATTCATCCAAGAAGCGACTGGGTTCGCAGTTATTCAGCGTTCCCCAACGATATCGCGAAGTAGCATACGAAAGTAGTAATTTTTTTTCAGCTCTCGTAACAGCGACATAAAAAAGTCTTCGTTCCTCTTCCAATTCCGACCTGGAATTCAACGACAACTGGGAAGGAAATAGGTTTTCTTCTAAGCCTACAATGAAAACAATCGGAAATTCCAATCCTTTGGAAGAGTGAATGGTCATCAATGATACAGTATCAGCATTTGGATCTTTATCATTATCGTCGTTTGTCAACAGGGCGATATCCTGCATATAGACATCAAGTCCACGCTCTTCGATATCTTCCCGTTCCGAAAATTCCTTGATACCATTGAGGAGTTCCTGGATATTTTCGTAACGCGCCAACCCCTCTACCGATTTGTCTTCATACAATTCTTTCAAAATACCACAGTGCTGCGCAATATGCATTGCCGTATCAAATGCGTTATTGTTTTTGGCAAGAGCCTGAAAACTCTGTATCATCTGTGCAAAACCACCGACAGAAGTTGCACTACGTCCGTCTAGAAACTGGGCTGCATTTGCAACAACATCCCATATACGGTATTGATTCTGATCTGCAGCGATCATGATCTTCTCTATCGTCGTATCCCCGATCCCTCTACGTGGATAATTGATAACACGCTTTAGTGCTTCCTCATCATTTGGGTTGAAGGTAAGTCTGAAATACGCGATCAGATCTTTAATTTCTTTCCGTTGATAGAAAGAAGTACCACCGTATATTTTATAGGGAATATTAATTTTGCGTAAGGCCTCCTCCATTGCCCTGGATTGGGCGTTGGTACGATACAAAATAGCAAAATCTTTATAATTAAGTCCTTTTAACGATTTCTCTTCAATGATCTGGTCAGCAACGATCTTACCTTCCTCATTGTCAGAGAAAGCACGTGAAACCTTGATCTTTTCGCCCTCTTCATTATCCGAGAAAACATTTTTTTCCAATTGATTCTGATTATTCGCAATCACCGAATTGGCCGCATTCACGATCATCTTAGTCGATCGATAATTCTGCTCCAGTTTAAAGATCTTCACATCTGGATAATCCTTTTGGAAATTCAGGATATTCTGAATATTTGCACCACGAAATGCATAGATCGATTGTGCATCATCCCCAACCACGCAGATATTTTCATTGACTGCTGCCAGGCGTTTGACAATAAGGTATTGGGAGAAGTTGGTATCCTGGTACTCATCGACCATCAGATAGCGAAATTGATGCTGATATTTATGCAATACCTCTGGATGCTTGTTTAACAAGACATTTGTTTTAAACAAGAGGTCATCAAAATCCATTGCTCCAGCACGGTAACAGCGTTGTGCATAGGTCATATAAATCTGCCCCAATTGACCACGACCATTGGAAATATCTTCGGCCAGTATGGCTTCATTCTTATTATATTCCTGCGGTGAGATCAAGTTGTTTTTTGCCTGTGAGATACGTCCATACACATGATTGACATTATACAGCTTATCATCGAGATTCATTTCCTTTAAAATGGCACGCAACAAACTTTTGGTATCGTCCGTATCGTAGATGGTAAAGTTTCTGGGATAACCGATCAATTCTGCTTCGACACGGAGTATCTTTGCGAATACCGAGTGGAATGTTCCCATCCAAATATTTTTCGCTTCGCTTCCAACAACAGAAACGATACGTGCGCGCATCTCTTTGGCGGCCTTGTTGGTAAATGTTAATACCAAGATATTGAATGGATCAACACCTTTTCGAATCAAGTGTGCTACACGATAGGTAATTACCCGTGTTTTTCCTGAACCAGCTCCCGCAACAATCATCACAGGACCTTCTGTTTGCTCTACGGCTCCTCGTTGTGAAGGGTTTAAACCCGCTAAATAATCCAAATTAACTCCTTAAATTTTAAAACCTGAGAATAGGGTATAAAAGTACAAATTTCCTATTGATCACTGGGGCTATCTTGCTAATATTTTTACACAAAAAAAACCGATAATCAAGATTATCGGTTTTTATATCATCCAAGCAACATCTAGCCTCTGCTGTTATAATTTGGTGCTTCCTTCGTAATGGAAATATTATGTGGATGGGACTCTCTCAACCCTGCTCCTGTAATACGGACAAATTGTGCTTCCTGTAATTTTTCAATTGTTGCAGCACCACAGTATCCCATAGAAGCGCGTAATCCGCCAATATATTGATAAACGACCTCAGCCAATGTACCTTTGTAAGGAACACGCCCAACGATACCTTCAGGAACCAATTTTTTGATATCATCTTCTACGTCTTGGAAATAACGATCTTTAGATCCTTTTTCCATGGCTTCGATTGAGCCCATACCGCGGTAAGATTTAAACTTACGTCCCTCATAGATAATTGTTTCACCCGGAGCTTCTTCCACACCAGCGAATAAAGAGCCAGCCATAATTGTGCTTGCTCCGGCTGCAATTGCTTTTGCAATATCACCGGTTTGTTTGATACCACCATCTGCGATCAATGGCACGCCAGTTCCTTTAAGTGCTTTGGCAACTTCATATACAGCATAAAGCTGAGGAACACCAACACCAGCAATAATACGGGTTGTACAAATTGACCCCGGTCCGATACCTACTTTTACGGCATCTGCACCTGCTTCAGCCAAAGCTGTTGCTGCTGCACCGGTCGCAATATTTCCAACGATTACCTGTAGCTCAGGAAACTGCGATTTCACCAATTTCAACTTATCGATTACACCTTTAGAATGCCCGTGTGCCGTATCGATTGTAACCACATCCACACCTGCTTTCACCAAAGCCTCAACGCGATCAAGGGTATCTGGTGTAACACCTACTGCCGCACCAACCAATAAACGGCCATGGCTATCTTTGGCAGCATTGGGATAATGTTTATATTTTTGGATATCTTTAAAGGTAATCAAGCCTTTCAAAATACCTTCTTCATTAACTACAGGAAGTTTTTCGATTTTTTCGTTTTGAAGAATCTCTTCCGCTTTCACCAAATCCGTTCCTTCGGGAGCAACAACAAGATTTTCCTTAGTCATCAATTCGTTGATTGGACGACTCATATCTTTTTGGAAACGAAGATCACGATTCGTTACAATACCAACCAATTGGCCTTTTTCGTTCACAACAGGAATTCCACCGATTTTGTGCTCCTTCATAATATTGAAGGCATCACCCACAGTTGCTGTTGCCAATAACGTTACTGGATCCTGAATCATACCGCTCTCCGAACGTTTTACTTTGCGTACTTCAGCAGCTTGTTCTGCAATCGTCATGTTCTTATGTAACATACCAATACCGCCAGCTTGAGCAATCGCAATCGCCAAATCAGCACCGGTTACCGTATCCATTGCTGCAGAAACCAATGGAATATTTAATTTGATTTTTTTTGTTAGCGAAGTGCTCGTATCAACGTCACGGGGTAAAATTTCAGAATAAGCTGGAATTAATAAGACGTCGTCGTAAGTGAGACCTTCTGCTACGAATTTTTGTGGATCTAATTGCATGGCAAATATGTATTGGGTTTTCTATTTGCCAGGCAAATTTAAGAAAAATAAGCAATAATAAAAAATAAAAGATACAAATTACAATCGGAAGACAAATTAGAAACGTTATGAATTAAGCATTCACCTAGGGTACGTCCCAGCCTTTATCATTTTTTGGCAGGCTATTTGCTTTTGGTAACACGAAAAGTTATTTTAATTAATGAAAATATAAAGATAAGATAATTATGAAAAAGACATTACTCTCATTAGCTGCCGTCGCAGCATTAGCATTTGGCGCACAAGAAGCGAAAGCTCAGTCTCCATTTAGATCAGCGATAGGTGTTGTATTCGATGGTACAACAACTGACTTATGGGGTGTTCAATATAAGCAATCTTTTGGTGGTGCCAACATGGGGCAAGCACAAGTGATGTTTGATGACCATGTTGTTGCTGTTGGTGCGGATTACCAATATGCAAGACCTTTCCAAGGTGTTAATGGTTTGGGATGGTATGCAGGTGTTGGTGCACAATTGACTTTTATTGACGTAGGTGATAACATTACAAACGTTGCATTACGCCCGCAATTAGGTTTGGAATTTAAAATTCCAGTTGCTCCGATTGCGTTCCACGCAGACTGGAAACCTGACTGGAGATTGAACCACAACAGTGATTTTGATGCTTCAACATTCT
Organism: Sphingobacterium sp. UBA1897; assembly: GCF_002337775.1. Taxonomy (NCBI): domain Bacteria; kingdom Pseudomonadati; phylum Bacteroidota; class Sphingobacteriia; order Sphingobacteriales; family Sphingobacteriaceae; genus Sphingobacterium; species Sphingobacterium sp. UBA1897. The sequence goes on along the minus strand of NZ_DDGR01000004.1, from coordinate 226,305 downwards.
CGTTTGGTATCAAATACACATTGAAATAATATAAGACAACTAAACAGTATAAAAGGTCCTTCTCTATGTTGAGCAGGGCCTTTTTTTATAAATAAAATCAATAAATATTTCTTTTTTTCTTCAATTCTCCTATTTTTATGCCGTTGACCTGATTGGCGTAAATAAAACTTTTCATTCTACAAAAATTTTATACCTTTGCCATTCTTGGTAAAATGTGATTAAACGAGAACTAATTATCAATTACATAAACAGTATTTAACATTAAAATTAATACAATTATAACAGACGATGCAAGGTAAAGGGCTGATTAAACTTTTAGTGATAGTGGTGTCATTAGCGTGTCTATACTCCCTATCATTTACTTGGGTGACCCGCAATGTGGAGCGAGATGCTGAGAATTTTGCCAAAGGAGACTTGGCGAAAGAGAAAAGCTACCTCGACTCAATGGCCGGTGAAGTAGTGTACAATTTAGGTTTTGCAAAATACACCTATCGGGAAGCCAAAGCAAATGAACTCGCTTTGGGATTGGATTTGAAAGGTGGTATGAACGTGACCATGGAAATCTCATTGGACGAATTGATCCGCAATTTGGCGAACAATCCAAAAGATGAGAAATTCAACAAAGCGTTGGAGCAAGCAGTAGCAAAAAGCAAAACGAGTGCAAAAACAGTCGTTGCTTTATTTATGGAAGAGTACAAATCCATCGGTGCTACAACTCCACTTTCGACATTCTTTTCAACAAAAGATAACGCTGCTCTAATTAAACCTGGTGATTCAGACTCCAAAGTTGAATCATTCCTTCAAAAAGAAGCAGACAATGCCATCCAAAACTCATACAAAGTACTTCGTACACGTATCGATAAATTTGGCGTTGCGTCTCCAAACATTCAAATTCAACAAGGTACAAACCGTATTTTGATCGAATTACCTGGTGTGAAAGATGAAAGTCGTGTTCGTAACCTATTACAAGGTTCAGCTAAATTGGAATTCTACGAAACATATACAAACCAGGAAGTTTATCCAATACTGGAAAATATCGACAAAACTTTAGCATCAACGTTAAAAGCTGCTCCAGCTGCTACGACAAATGCTGCTGCAGATACAAGCAAAAAATCAGATGATTTATTGTCTAATCTAACCGGTGGTAAAAAAGATGCTAAGAAAGACAGTGCTGCTGTAAATCTAGGTCAGAAAAATCCATTATTTGAAGTATTACGTCCAGCTGTTTACATGGGCGAAAACCAACAAATGGCACTTATGCCAGGTTCAATGGTCGGTATTGCTTCATTAAAAGATACGGCAAAAGTAAATGCTTACTTGCAACGTCCTGAGGTGAAATCAATACTTCCTGGAAACTTAAAGCTTTTATGGTCTGTTAAACCAGAGCAAAAAACACCTGAGCAACTATCATTATACGCCATTAAAGGGTCTGGACAGGACAATGGTGCTGTATTGACGGGTGATGTGATCACTGACGCAACAGCAAACTTTGATGAGAAAAATCAACCTGTGGTTGGTATGCAAATGAACAGTGAAGGTGCTCATCAATGGAAGAAAATTACAGCAAAAGCAGCTCAAAACAGAGATGCGATTGCTATCGTTCTTGATAATGTAGTTTATTCTGCTCCTTCTGTAAACGGTGAAATTCCAAATGGTAGCTCATCAATCTCTGGATCCTTTACGGTAGAAGATACCAAAGATTTGGCGAACGTATTGAAGGCAGGTCGTCTTCCTACAACGGCTAAAATCGTTGAAGAAGCTGTTGTGGGTCCTACTTTGGGTCAGGCTGCCATCGATGCCGGTGTAAATTCTGCTGTTATCGGTATTATCGTGGTAATGATCTTTATGATCGCTTACTACAATACGGCGGGTATCGTAGCAAACATCGCGGTATTGTTAAACGTATTTATCATTATGGGGGTATTGGCATCCTTAAATGCTGTACTGACCCTACCTGGTATTGCCGGTATCGTATTGACAATGGGTACCGCTGTCGATGCAAACGTTTTGATTTATGAACGTATCCGTGAAGAACTGGGCTTAGGAAAATCGATCCGTCAGGCTGTTGCTGATGGTTACAAACATGCTTTACCGTCCATCCTGGATTCGCAGATCACAACTTTCTTAATTGGTATTATCCTATTTTTATTTGGTAGTGGTCCGATCTTAGGTTTCGCAACAACGTTAATGGTGGGTATTATTACTTCATTGTTTACTGCGATCTTAGTTACACGTGTTATCTTTGAATGGATGTTGGCGAAAGATTTCAAAATCAAAGTCTCTTTCCCTTGGTCTGCAAACACTTTGCATAACGCAAACTTCAAATTCGTGCAGAAACGTAAAATCTTTTACGCGATTTCAATCGTTGCTGTGTTAATTTCTGCTGCATCAATTTTCACAAAAGGATTCAGTTTAGGTGTGGATTTCCAAGGTGGACGTACTTATACTGTTCGTTATGATAAACCTGTGGACTTAGAAGCTGTACGTACAAACTTGGACGATATCTTCAAGAAAACAACAGAGGTAAAAGTATTCGGTGCAGCCAATCAATTGCGTATTACAACAACTTACCATATTGAAGAAACTTCGGACACTGCTGATAAAGAAGTATTAGACAAATTAAACCAAGGTCTATCGAAAGTAGATGCTTCCAATAAACATGAGATTCTTTCGTCTCAAAAAGTTGGACCAAGTATCGCTACCGACATCAAATCTAGAGCAACCAGCTCAGCAATTTTCTCCATCATCATTGTTGCAGCTTACATCTTGATCCGTTTCCATAAATGGGAATATTCAGTTGGAGCAGCTATTGCAACAATTCACGATGCGATCATTTTATTGGGATTATTCTCTATCTTGGATGGTATCGTACCATTCTCACTTGATATTGACCAACACTTTGTAGCAGCGATATTAACTGTAATTGCTTACTCGGTGAATGATACAGTGGTTGTATTTGACCGTTTACGTGAATTCGTATCGAAACCAAATGCACATAATGAAGATCTTGGCGATGTCGTAAACCATGCGATCAACTCGACATTAAGTAGAACAATTATCACATCATTGACAATCGTGTTTGTTCTTGCTGTATTGTTTATCTTTGGTGGTGAAGTTATCCGTGGATTCTCATTCGCGATCTTAATCGGTGTTATCGTAGGTACATATTCATCTATTATCTTAGCTGCACCTTCAGTATATGACTTACGTAAAGGGAAGCATTTGGCAGAAGGTAATACTGCTAAAAAAGCTGAAGTCGTAAGACCATAATAGCTGATATTGATAAAATAAAAAAGGGCGTTCAAATGAACGCCCTTTTTTATTGCATTCAAATTACTTGTCACACTAAATATTTTAAATATATTTGTTGTACTAAATATTTGTATGCTAAACGAAAAATTTGACCGCTACTCCTTCATCTTGGATCAAACAGCCAAGAAAGTAAAACAGTTCGCCCAATCTTCTTTTGCCGAGAAAGGATTTGATATTACTGTAGACCAATGGACCGTTTTAAAGGCTTTGTACGAAACAGATCAACTTTCACAAAAAGAACTGGCCAAGCGCTGCGGAAAAGACCAGCCCACACTGACACGGATCGTAGATATCCTCCTTAAAAAGAATCTGGCTGAGCGGATCACTGACGAAACGGACCGTCGGAGTCTATACCTCCATTTGACAGAAGAGGGAAAATTAAAAGTAGCATCGCTTACGCCAATTGTTACGGAGATTCGTATGAGGGCCTGGGAAAATCTAGCGGACGAAGATTTCGAAGCTTTCACAAGAATTTTGAATACAATATATAACAATTTAAATATAGAATAGCTATGATAAATACGGATATCTGTATCATCGGAGCAGGACCTGTTGGCCTATTCGCAGTTTTTGAAGCTGGGCTTTTAAAAATGCGCTGCCATTTGATTGATGTGTTACCCCAAGTGGGCGGTCAACTTTCGGAGATCTACCCCCATAAGCCTATCTACGACATTCCTGGTTATCCAAGTATCACTGCGCAGGAATTGATCGATAAACAGCTTGAACAGATTAAACCCTTTGACCCCACATTCACCTTAGGCGAGCGTGTGGAACATATAACAAAACAGGACGACGGTTCTTTTATTGTAGAAACCAATGATCATACGATGGTTCATACACAGGTCATTGTCATCGCCGGGGGCTTAGGTTGCTTTGAACCACGCAAGCCCGAAATTCCGAATCTTCATCTCTTTGAAGGAAAAGGCGTAGATTATATGGTAAAAGACCCAGCCAAGTACCGGGATAAAAAAATCGTCATTGCCGGTGGCGGTGATTCCGCGCTCGATTGGACCTTCCATCTCGCAGATATTGCGCAACAGGTCACTTTAATCCACCGAAGTGACTCCTTCAGAGGCGCTCCGGACTCGGCTGAAAAGGTTTTCAAATTGGCCCAACAAGGTAAGATCAACTTATTATTGTCCCACAATCTGACCAATATTCATGGCAATGACTACTTGTCCCATGTTGAAACAACCAATAAAGAAAAAGAAGTCATCGCAACAGATGCAGACTATTTTATTCCCTTATATGGTCTTACGCCGAAGCTTGGCCCAATCGCAGATTGGGGATTAAATATCGATAAAAATGCGATAGAGGTCAATACGTTTGATTACTCAACCAATATTGAGCGGATTTATGCTATTGGAGATATCAACACCTATCCAGGCAAACTGAAACTCATTCTCTGCGGGTACCATGAGGCTGCCCTGATGTGTCAGAGTGCTTTTAAATTTGTCTACCCAGATCAAAAATTGACATTCAAATACACCACTGTAAACGGTATAAATACATTCTAGCCATGGACGATAATTTAATTCAAGTCACTGTTATTGATCGTGATGGGACCGAAAATACGCTGGAAGTTCCTACCGATATCAATCTTTCACTCATGGAGATTTTAAAGGCATCCGAATATGAAATTCTGGCCACTTGTGGAGGTATGGCGCTGTGCGCCACCTGTCATGTCGAAGTTGTCGAAGGCCTGGATACGCTTCCTTCAGCGAGTGATCAGGAACTCGACATGCTGGACACGCTTCCGGATGCCGATGGCCAAAGCCGCCTTGCCTGTCAGCTTTATCTGCACAATAACAACAACGGTATGAAAATCAAGATAAAAGGTGCGCTACAATAGTGTTATCATTGTGTATTTTATACACAATGATAACACTATTAATCGTTTTTTTTTTGAGATAGCAATATCTACCATAAAGAACTAAAAATCAAATGAGTACAAAACATATTATTGAAAGAATTAGCTACTTAACAATAAAATTCACAACATATCAGCACAATAAATAAATATTTTTTAGCTTTTTGAGTCAAAATTTAAGATATTTGCAGCTTAATTCGATTGTACCGAATTTTTACAACAAACTATTAAAAATATGCCAAGCAATAGTTCAAATAGAAAATTCCCAAGAGTAATCATTATTGGTGCTGGATTTGGAGGAATTGAAGTTGCTAAAAAGCTTAAAAATAAGGAAGTTGAAGTTCTGTTGCTGGACAGAAATAACTTCCATACTTTTCAACCATTGATGTACCAAGTTGCCACGGGTACTCTTTCAGCTGACTCTATCTCCTTCCCTGTCCGCAAAATGTTCAAAGGCCAAGACAACTTTCATTTTAGACTTGCTGACGTAAAAAGCGTTGACAACGAGGCTAAGATTGTAAGAACAGATGTTGGCGATTTTGACTATGATTATTTAATTGTTGCTACAGGTGCTACGACGAACTTCTTCGGCAATCAACAAATCACAAAATATGCTTTGCCGATGAAAAACATACAAGAAGCATTAAATATTCGAAGCTATGTTTTACAGAACCTCGAAGAAGCAGTACGTATAGAAAACCCTGCTGATCGTAAAGCTAATTTGAATTTTGTAATTGTTGGCGGTGGTCCAACAGGTGTAGAACTTTCGGGGGCAATCGCAGAGATCAAAAACAATGTTCTTGAGAAGGATTATCCAGAATTGAAAAAATCTGAGATGTCGGTTTACCTGGTTGAAGGACTTCCAAAAGTATTGGCTAACTTATCTGAGAAATCTTCTAAAGATTCAGAAAAGTACCTCAAAGATTTAGGTGTAGAAGTATTATTGAATGTTCAGGTAACAGGATATGATGGCAATTCAATTACTTTCGCCGATGGCAGAAGCATTGAAACAAAAACGGTTATCTGGGGAGCAGGTGTAGCTGGGCAATATCCAAATGGTTTCAAAAAGGAGATTATCCAACGTGGTAACCGTATACAGATAGATGATCAATGTCGTGTTATCGATATGCCAGGTGTTTATGCCATTGGTGATGTTTCGGCATTTATCACAGATGACCTTCCTCGTGGCTTACCTGGTGTTGCACCGGTAGCGCAACAGCAGGGGGCATATGTTGCCAAACACATTCTTCAAACAATGTCCAATCAACCAACAGAGAAATTCAACTATTTCGACAAAGGATCCATGGCTACGGTAGGTCGTAATAAAGCTGTCGTTGACATGGGAAAAATCCATTTCAATGGATTTTTTGGCTGGATGACCTGGATGTTTGTCCACTTGATGTCCATCTATGGATTCAGAAATAAATTGATCACATTCGTAAACTGGTCGGTCAAATTTTTCACCAAAAACAGTGGTGTGCGTTTGATCTTCCACAAATATGATGAGCCGACTCCGGAAGAACAGCAGGCAGAAACAGCCCAATAACTTTCAATTGGAGTTTAGATAAACTATTTCAATACCCCGACAGCGCCATGATCCCAAACGATAATGGCGCTGTTTTTTACCTCTATTTTACCTGTTTAATCCATTCGCTAAAAACATATAACAACAGCGTGTAGGAACCCTTCGAAACAACAGCCCTCTCCAGATAGTTGTCAAAACCACCTTTTCCCGATTGGATTCTTTCTTCTCGCGGTCAATGATTTCAAAAACACCGGCTTAATTCTTTTTTAACACCGCATCCAATTAAAAATAACTTCACCTAGGACGTAAGAATTACAGATTATATTCGTTAAATTTAAAGACAGTTTTTTCCAGATAGAATTTACTTTCAGAATGTAGTTTTTTTTGATGTATAACCTCAAAAAGATTAATTTTTTTTGTGTAGGTTTGCATATTATTTTAAAATAGCTTAAGGATTAGCAGATGGGCTTATTTAATTGGTTTACGCAAGAAGTTGCGATTGACTTGGGTACTGCAAATACCCTAATAATTCATAATGACAAAGTAGTAGTGGATGAACCTTCTATTGTTGCATTTGACCGCACCACAAACAAAGTGATCGCCATTGGTCGCCAGGCCATGCAAATGGAGGGTAAAACACACGACAATATAAAGACAGTACGTCCTTTACGTGATGGGGTAATCGCTGATTTTACGGCAGCTGAGCACCTGATCAGAGGTATGGTAAAATTGGTAAACAATGGTAAGAGCTGGTTTTTCCCTTCCCTACGTATGGTTGTTTGTATTCCTTCCGGTATTACGGAAGTAGAGAAACGAGCTGTGCGTGATTCAGCAGAAATTGCGGGTGCCAAAGAAGTCTATTTAATTCACGAACCCATGGCTGCTGCTGTAGGAATCGGAATTGACGTGGAAGAACCAATGGGTAATATGATTATCGATATCGGTGGTGGTACCACTGAAATTGCTGTCATCGCTTTATCGGGTATTGTATGTGACCAGTCCATTCGTGTTGCTGGTGATAACTTCGACTCTGACATCGTTCAATACATCAGAAGACAACATAACATCATGATCGGTGAACGTACGGCTGAAAAAATCAAAATTGAAGTGGGTGCTGCTCTACCTGAATTGCAAGAACCACCGGCAGATTTTGCTGTTCAAGGCCGTGATTTGATGACAGGAGTTCCTAAGCAAATTACTGTTTCTTACACAGAAATAGCGCATTGTCTAGATAAGTCCATATCAAAAATTGAAGAGGCGATCTTAAAAGCACTTGAAATCACCCCACCAGAATTATCAGCGGATATTTATCAAACAGGTATCTATCTTACCGGTGGTGGTGCATTATTGCGCGGTTTGGACCGTCGTATACAAGCGAAAACTAAACTTCCAGTACATATTGCCGAAGATCCATTACGTGCTGTCGTAAGAGGAACTGGTATTGCACTTAAAAATATTGGACGATTTAAATTCTTGATGCAATCATAACGTTCGATAATTAATAACAATATTTTATTAAAGAGCGATATAATATGCAAAACTATTATATCGCTTGCTTATTAAATACCCACATTAAAAAATGAGAAACCTTTGGTTATTCCTGAGACGATACAATGCATTCTTCTGGTTTATCCTATTTTTTGGATTCTCGTTATTTTTGGTGATCACCAACAATTCTTTCCAACGTAATTCTGTTTTAAATTCTTCAAATAGTATCATCGGAGGCCTGTATGCAAAGGTCAATTCCTGGAAAAGCTATCTGCACCTCGGGGAGACTAATGATGCACTTGCAAAGGAAAATGCACAATTAAGAAAGGACTTACAAGCCTATCGATCAACTGACAGCATCAAGATCGGTCCTGTCCCAGCAATCGATAGCAGTGAGTTTGGGCGTTACGAATTTATTATTGCGAATGTCATCAACAATAGCATTCACCAAAAGGCAAATACGATTACACTCGATAAAGGCAGTAAAGACGGTATAGAGCGAGGTATGGGTGTTATCGCTCCCAACGGGGTAGTTGGTATTGTATTGAATGTTTCCCCTAACTTCTCTACCGTTCAATCCTTATTGCATCCAGATACGCGTATATCCGTTACACTGGGCCACACCGAGGTCTTCGGCTCGTTGGTATGGGGCAATAGCATGGATTACCGCGCGGCAATGGTCAAGGAAATTCCAAACCATATCAAAGTCAACAAAGGAGACAAAGTGTATACCTCCGGATATTCAGGACATTTTCCAAAGGGAATTTTTGTCGGAACGGTCATTCAGACAGGTATTTCTTCAGGAGATGCTTTTTTGGATCTTAGATTATTGTTGAGCACCAATTTCTCCAATTTGCAACATGTCTACGTTGTAAAAGACCTGTTAAATAAAGAATTAAAGACACTAGAAGAATCGACAAAGGACAATGGCTAGGATTTTAATATTTAATATTATTCGATTTATCGTTTTGATAGGTATGCAAGTTTTCCTATTTCAAAATATCGGTTATTACAATCTGGTCGCTGCATTTCCTTATATCTTATTTATTTTTTTACTTCCGACAGGAACACCTAATTTCCTGGTGTATTTGATCGCATTTCTTACGGGACTTACCGTAGATTCATTTTATGATACCCTTGGTGTCAATACCGCAGCCTGTGTTGCATTGGCCGCCTTCCGTATTTTCTTCATGAAAATTACGCTCGAAGTTGAAGAACGTGAATCTTTTTTTACCCCGATGTTGGGGTTTATGAATATTCGCTGGTTCTTTTCCTACATCTTTTTCGGAACATTGATCCATCATACATTTTTGTATCTCTTGGAATCTTTTTCCTTCCAGCACATCCAATACACCTTATTGAGTATAGTTTTAAGTTGTATATTTACAGTAATTATCATGCTATTATTTAGCATATTATTCTACAAAAAGAAAGATCGGTTGTAGTAGATCGATGGATAGAAATTCATTTCTATGAACAGTTTTTTTGCGCGTAAGTACGTCGTTTCGGGAATCTTTATTGCTATCACATTGACCTTGGTGGCCCGCTTATTCTATTTACAGATCATAGACGATTCCTATATACATTCCGCAAACAGCAATGTCATGCGCAAGGTCATTGTGTACCCGGCCAGAGGGGTTATATTGGACCGAAAGGGAAAGGTATTAGTTCAAAACGAACCGGTATATGACCTTATGGTTACTCCACGTGAGGTGAAAGAAATCGACACCGCTTTGTTTTGCAAATTGATAGACATTGACAAGGAAGGCTTTATTAAACGGATGGAAAAGGCAAGAGTACACTCGCCTTACCGTGCATCCATTTTTGAAAAACAGCTTTCTGTACGGACATGGGCCCAATATCAGGAATACCAATATCAATTTCGTGGTTTCTATGTCCAAAAAAGAACAATCAGAAGTTATCCCGATAGCATAGCGGCTCAATTTTTGGGTTATGTAAGTGAGGTAAATGATAAAGATATTGAACGCTCCAACGGGTTTTATCGTAGTGGTGACTATATTGGTCGCAGTGGTGTAGAACGTTCTTATGAAGACCTTATTCGCGGAAAACGTGGTGTCAACAACTTAATGGTTGATGCGCTGAACCGCCCGAAAGGGGTATTTATGGAGGGGAAATACGATACACTTGCTGTCGCAGGGGAAGGACTGGTTTCCTCTTTGGATAAGGACCTCCAGATTCTAGGGGAAAACCTCATGAAAAATAAATTGGGGTCCATTGTCGCTATTGAACCTGCAACAGGTGAAATATTGGCGTATGTAAGTAGCCCGAGTTACAATCCAAACATGATGGTCGGCAGACAGTCTGGCAATAATTATATGAAATTATTGAAAGACGACACCAAACCGCTTTTTAACCGTCCTATTCAAGCCTCTTACCCCCCAGGCTCTGTATTTAAGGTTGTTTCAGCACTGACTGCGCAGCAGGCTGGTGTTATTGATCGCAATACGGTATTTTTCTGCCCGCATGGATATAGCTATGGTGGTGGACGCGGCTGGATGGGCTGTACGCACTATCATGGATCAACTACATTACAGCGATCTGTAGCTGTATCATGTAATACCTACTATGGATTTACCTATGCTAAGATGATCGACGGACGTGGGCTTTCGGGACCTAAGGCCTACGATCTATGGCGCAATGCAGTAACACAGTTTGGAATTGGCCATAAACTTGGAATTGATCTGCCGGGTGAAAAACCAGGTTTACTACCTACGTCAGATTTTTATACCAAACGCTATGGTAACGATAAATGGCGTTCAAGTTTCAATATCTCCTTATCTATTGGACAAGGGGAAATGGGTATAACGCCCTTGCAAATGGCCAATATTATGGCTATCGTTGCCAACAAAGGTTTTTATTATAGACCCCATCTGATTAAAGGTATTGGCGCACAGAAGATTGCCAAGAAGGAATTTACCGAAAAAGTCAGTGCCGGCGTGGATGAGCGGTATTATCCTGTTGTTATCCAAGGGATGAGTGATGCTGTCAATACACCCGAAGGTACCGCATGGGCCAATCGTATCCCAGGCATCGAAATGTGCGGAAAAACGGGTACAGCACAAAACCCACACGGAGAAAACCATGCCGTTTTCTTTGCTTTTGCGCCTCGAGAAAACCCTAAAATTGCCATTGCTGTCTTTGTTGAAAATGCAGGTTACGGTGGAACCTGGGCAGGACCTATCGCAAGTATGATGGTTGAGAAATACCTCAAAGACACGATAACTGCACCAAAATATATTCAGGACCGCATTTATAAAGCGAATTTTCTTCCTGCACCAAAAAAGGTTGTCGATCCAAAGATTAAAGATGTAAAAAAGACTGATTCCGTAAAATCAAAAACGGATACGTTAAAATCAAAACGCCAGCTGGCAGCCTTAACAAAACCAAAGGAAACAATTGTTCACCATAGCGAGATAAAGAGAAGATATGAATAATCAAAAAACTAGTTTCTTTGGAAAGATAGACTGGCTAACCATCACTCTTTGGCTTGCGCTATGCTTAATTGGCTTATTCAATATCCGTGCGGCTGTATTTAATCCTGAACTACCCAATTTCTTTACCTTAGGAACCAATTATGGAAAACAGTCTTTATATCTTGTTTCCGCAATTATTCTAGGGGTATCCATTCTGATCATAGACGCGAAATTTTTCAGTTCCGCCTCACCGATATTTTATGGTATAACAGCTGTCCTGCTTGTCATCGTGCTCGTTGTAGGGCGAAATGTCGGCGGAAACCAGGCCTGGATTGACTTAGGTTTTTTCCGCTTACAGCCTTCCGAGTTTGCAAAACTTTCAACCTGTCTGCTCTTGGCTAACTTTCTAAGTTCTCAAAGTAACAAAGCGCCGACCATGCAGACACTGGCCATGGGTGCCGGTATTGTCTTATTTCCTGTATTTTTGGTTATGTTACAACCCGATACGGGATCTGCCCTTGCCTTCTTTTCGTTGATTTTTGTATTCTACCGCGAGGGCTATGTTAATAATGAACTGCTTATATTTGGCGGGCTATGCATTTTACTTTTTGTTCTTTCTTTATTGGTCAATCCTTGGATTCTTATCTTGATTTTAGCATTGCTCATTGGCCTTGTCATGTGGAATTACCGTAAGAGAAGAAAATACATTATCAATCTAAGTATACTTTTTGCAGCCTCTGCTGTATTTGTTCTCTGTGTGGACTTGGTCTATGAACATGTGCTACAACCCCATCAACGTGACCGTATTGACATTATCCTAGGCAAAATGGAAGACCCTAAAGGTAAAGGATATAATTTGAATCAGTCGAAGATTGCAATTGGATCGGGGCAGCTTCTAGGCAAAGGTTACTTACAGGGAACCCAAACGAAATACAATTTTGTGCCTGAGCAGAGTACGGACTTTATTTTCTGTACCGTTGGAGAAGAGTGGGGATTTGTTGGATCAGTTACCTTATTACTTATCTATCTCACCTTACTGCTACGCATTATTCATATCGCCGAACGACAGCGTTCAGCCTTCGCCAGGATATATGCATACGGTGTAGCGTCCATCCTCTTTTTTCACTTATTTATCAATATCGGTATGACAATAGGTATTGTTCCGGTTATCGGGATTCCGCTGCCTTTTATCAGTTACGGTGGTTCATCCTTATGGAGTTTCACCATTTTACTGTTTATCATGCTTAAATTTGATTCAAATAGAAAAGGAGTTGTCTAAAACAACTCCTTTTCTATTTGTAGCCTTATTTAGTTTTTCTCAACTCTTTTACTGCATCAATTGAGAAAAACTAAAGTCTCCCTTGCCTGCACAGACAAACGGTTAAATACGCTCCAAAACGAGCTGTATAGCTTTATCCACAACTTCTTCAGGTGCGGAAGAAAACCGGCCATCTACCCGACTTGCCAAAATTGCATTGATGGATAAAGCCTGATGTCCAAACATGTTAGCCAATGCATAAATACCCGCTGTTTCCATTTCCAGGTTGGTGAAACGCTGATCTTTATATTGAAAGGAGCTGATCAAGTTTATAAAATTGGGAATCGTATTAGTTGATCGGACAGTCCTTCCCTGCGGAGCATAAAATCCGGGCGCAGTCAAGGTTACTCCCTTCGGTAAATCAAAGGCTATTCGATCCAGAAGGCTTGCGCCAGCTTTTGCAACGTAGGGCTTTAAGTTTAATGCGGAAAAATATTCGGCTAGCGCAACTTGAAGCGCCTGCTCCTCGCCGTCGTAAGATCCCTGATAATAGTTCATCAATGCATCAAGACCTATTCCATATGCAGAGGCCAAAATAGTTCCCATCTCAACATCTTGTTGTACCGCTCCAGAAGTTCCAATGCGAATAATATCCAATGAAGTCAGCGAAGTCTTTACGGTTATATTGGCAAAATCAATATTCGCCAGCGCATCCAGTTCATTCAATACAATATCTATATTATCAGTACCTATACCTGTTGAGATTACCGTCAACCGTTTATTTCCCAGATAGCCGGTATGCGTAATAAACTCACGCTTCCCTTTTTTGAGTTCAATACGATCAAAGTGTTTCGAGACTTTCGCTACACGGTCTGGATCACCGACCGTAATTACTGTACTTGCCAGATCTTCCGGCAACAAATTCAGATGATATATACTGCCATCTGCGTTTAAAATCAATTCCGATTCGTTGATCATATCGTATATAAATAAGTTAACTGACAACCTTCTATTTTGGAAAACCGATCAACAACTCGATTGACTTGCATTTTTCGGACTTCAAACTCCAAATAACACTGATTATCAAATTCCTGCTTTTCAACTTCGACGCCCTCTTCCTTTATGATCCGCATAATATCATTCATATGGAGGTAATCGAAGGTAATACCATAATGGTCATTCACTGTACGCTCGATAATTTCTGCTTGGGTCAAAGCATCTTGGGTTGCTGATTTGTAGGCATTAATCAAGCCTGGGACACCCAATAATGTACCACCGAAATAGCGAACGACAATCACGATAACATTGGTTACACCCATCGACAGGAGAACGTTCAAAATTGGGCGTCCTGCTGTCCCCGACGGTTCTCCATCATCATTCACACGAAAAACAGCACGATCTGGCGTGAGACGATAAGCCCAACAATGGTGTCTAGCTTTCGGATGAATCGCTTTCACTTCCAAGATCAGATCTTTTAATTGGTCTTCGGATTTAAATGGAAAAGCATAAGCAATAAATTTACTGCCCTTATCCCTAAAAATTCCCTCGTATTTTGCATCAATAGTCCGGTAAGTATCTTCAAATAAACTCATAGATATGCTATGATTAAAACTGAAACAATAGAAAGCGCTATGCCTAAATAATTCAATAATGATAACCTTTCTTTAAAAAATAAGACGCCAATTAGAGCGCCCAATGAGATCACACCAATATTCATCCCAGTAAATACGACTGATGGATTGTCTGGTAGGGCACGATGCGCTTTCATATAGAATAGGATATTACAGAAGTTAAATACTCCCAAAACCAATCCATATCCCACAGCTTGCCTTGAAAAACGTTGCTTTTCCACAAAAAGGAAATACAGCAATAGCACCATTGCAATAAACATCGCCATCACAAAGATAATAAACATGGAACTGATATAAGGTATAATAACATGCAAGGCGACCTGTTTGAAGAGGATATCAATTATACCCATACCGATAAATACCAATAATGGATAAAGCGCTTTATAACGACTATCAGCCATCGAGCTATTATGCTGATTTTTTTGCCAGCCAATAGAACATAGGATAGCCAATAAACCAAGGACTATTCCGAGCATCTTATGCCCCTCCATTTTTTCATGAAAGAAGAAAAATGATGCAAGCAGGGGAATAAACAACGATAGGCGTTGTGCAATCTCTGTCTTGACCAAACCACTATAGCGAATGGACAAAGCTATAAAAACAAACATCCCTGGAAGTAGTATCGCCAGACTCTTATAGAACGTAACCGGCATAGCATCCCATACGAGCGATTTTAGATCCGGTTGCAATACAAAATAGGTCAGCGCAACCGCCATGGGGTAATTCCAAACAATAACTTGTTTAGTTTCGACTCCATTTTGTTTTGCCAATTTTAATAAAACAGCAACGGTTACGCTGCAGATGACACTTAATAAAACAAAAATCATGATTCAAAATTCATTTATTTCCAAAGGCCGCGTTTCTCCTGACGAGCCTGACGTTCCAATTTTACAAATAAATCTGCATATTGTACATTTGGTGCTAGTGTATAGGATACTGCATACCCCTGTTCAACCAAATCCCGATTGACGAATTTCTTTCCAATATACACATAGGCAAGAAGTCTTCCATACCGATCCCGTTTTCCAACGTCAAAGACTAACTTTACACTTTTTCCATTCAGCATTGCCGTTAAATACTGCTTTGCTTCTTGACCATAGTAACCGATTTCCTTGCGTGCTGTCCGTCTCGTTTCCGGGGCATCTACCCCTATCAACCTAACTTTCTCCCCTTTTGAGGTTCCATTTTCAATGACAAAGGTATCACCATCGATAACGCGCTTTACCTTCGCATCTTTTTCCTCTCCTTTAAAAGTAAAACCTGTCAATAAAAAACAGATCATACATCCACATACATAAAAATTACTTCGTTTTAGCATAAAATCCAGCGTTTGCCCAAAGGTAGTAAAATACTTTTTCAACAAAACAGTCAAAAAAAACGGAAATATTAATATTAAAAACACATAAATTTAATACAAAAAAAACAGTAAAAAATCACATAAAAATACAGTTATTTTCAATATAAAAAATAACACTAAAACATAATTTATTATAAAAGAAAAACAACAAAACAAAAACTTAAATAACTAAACAACAACACAATACCAACATTAAAGCAAAATAAACACTTTAAAAACATTACAAATAAATCACTAAAAATTAATCAAAAAAATCACATAAAAACACATAAAAAAATCATTAAATTAACTCAATATTTATAATAAAAAATTATTTTTTCCTTTGATATTTCAAAAACATTCGTACATTTGAAATGTCAAACAACAACAGGATGAACAGAACGTATACATATTTCTATTTTAACTTCTTTTATTTTAAAAATAAGAGCCGGGATTAGATTGTGTATAAATCATAAAAAATACAAACAAGAAGAGTCCCGGTTCAAATGATCGGGACTCTTTTTTTTGGAGACAACATAGCGAACAAAAAAACAATGAGTTTAAAAATTGCAATACAGGGAGCAAAGGCTTCATTTCATGAAGAGGCCGCATTTAAATTTTTCGGAAGAGAAGTTGAAATTGTAGAATGTGATTCATTTAAAAAAACTTGTGAATTGCTGAAGCAAAGAAAAGTCGACTATATCGTTATGGCGATCGAAAATTCAATTGCGGGAAGTCTATTACCGAATTATAATTTATTGAGAGACTACAAGTTCCATATCACTGGGGAAGTTTACCTAAACATTCAACAGAATCTCATGGTATTGCCAGGCGTTAAATTAAAGGATATTAAACACATCGAATCGCATCCAATTGCCATTCGCCAATGTGAAGAATTTCTTTCTGAACTTGAAGGTGTACGTATAACCGAGGGATCTGATACCGCTGCAACTGCGAAAATGATTGCGGAGCGAAAATTAACGGATACTGCTGCAATTGCTGGGACATTGGCCGCTGAAATCTATGGTCTTGAAATATTAGAAAAGAGAATCGAAACCAATAAAAAGAACGCAACGCGTTTCCTAGTATTATCTAATGAAGTTGTCGAACATAAGAATGCCAATAAAGCATCATTATCATTCCAAACAGGAAATACAGTAGGATCTCTGGCGACTATTTTACAATGCTTTGCCGAACAGAATATCAACTTGAGCAAAATTCAGTCAATGCCGGTAATCGGAAAACGCAATGAATATGATTTTTTCGTTGATGTAGAATGGAAAAAACAAACAGACTACGAAGCAGCAATACGTAAAGTACTCAAACATAGTGTCAATTTCAATATTATGGGCGAGTATGTCAAAAACGAAAAACTATAATTAACAATTTACGCATACAATATTAAAATAGATAATCAAACTTAACATGAAAAATACATTAGACATCACTCCTTTAAAATCTTGGTTGGACACAGGAGACAAACCTTTAATTATCGCAGGCCCTTGTAGTGCAGAAACAGAAGAGCAGCTGGTATCGACAGCGCATTTGTTGGCAAATACCGGAAAAGTAAATATTTTACGTGCTGGTATTTGGAAGCCACGTACTCGTCCGGGAGAATTTGAAGGTATCGGTTCAATTGGTTTGGAGTGGTTGAAAAGAGCGAAAGAAGAAACAGGTTTATTAACAGCTACTGAAGTTGCTACTGCAAAACACGTGGAAGAAGCTTTGGCTGCTGGTGTGGATGTACTATGGGTAGGTGCACGTTCAACTGCCAATCCATTTACCGTACAAGAAATTGCTGATGCTTTACAAGGTGTAGATATTCCAGTATTTGTTAAAAACCCTGTAAACCCAGATTTATCGTTGTGGATCGGTGCATTGGAACGTATCAACCGTGCTGGTATCAAAAAATTAGGTGCTATCCATAGAGGTTTCTCTTCTTACGAGAAAACAGCATTCCGTAATGAACCAATGTGGGATTTAGCGATTCAGTTAAAAACTGCTTGTCCTAATCTACCGATCATCAACGACCCAAGTCACATTTGTGGAAACCGCGAATTGTTACCATACATCGCACAAAAAGCAATGGATATGGATATGCAAGGATTGATTATCGAATCACATATTGATCCATCTGTCGCTTGGACTGACGCAAAACAACAAGTAACGCCAGCTGCATTGGCCGAGTTGATCGACCACTTGACGTTGCGTAAAGCAGCTTCTGACAATCCTTCATTCGAAGATAAATTAGCAGAATTGCGTAGCAACATCGACAAATTAGATGATTTGATCATCCAAAAAATTGGTGAACGCATGAAAATAGCTGAGAAAATCGGCGAATACAAACGCGATAACAACGTGACAATTTTGCAAGTTAACCGTTGGGATGAAATTGTTCAAAAACGCACTAAATTAGCGGAAGCGCTTTCTTTGGGTAGCGAATTTGCGACGAAATTCCTGGAATTAATTCACAACGAATCTATCCGCAAACAAAATGCGGTCATGAATACTCAGGAGCAACCAACAGCAGAAGCATAATGAATCAAGAAGTCATCACGCTGACGCATCCTTCAAAAAAAATACAGGGCACGGTCCAACTCACAGGTTCAAAATCTGAGAGCAACCGTGCTCTTATTATCCAATCGCTGAGTAAAGGACATGTTGAAATAGCCAACCTCTCTGAGGCTGCAGATACGGTTACCCTAAACCGCGTATTGCAAATCGCATCAGAACCGCAACCCGGTTATAATACGATTGACATAGGCCCTGCAGGAACGGCTATGCGCTTCCTTACAGCTTACCTCAACCTTGTTAAAGGAAATTTCATCCTGACGGGGACAGAGCGTATGCAACAGCGTCCAATCGGAATATTGGTCGATGCCATGAAAGAAATTGGCGCCGAAATCCATTATGAAAAAAAGGCGGGGTATCCTCCTTTGAAGATTGAAGGTGGATTATTTCAAGGAAAAGACCGTGTTAAGATCAAAGGAAATATCAGCAGTCAATACATATCGGCCTTGCTATTAATTGCTCCGGCATTAAAAAAGGGACTTACCTTAGAGATTGAAGGCGAATTAACTTCCAGACCTTATGTATCCATGACCTTAGATATGCTTAAAAGTGTCGGGATCCAACATGAATGGACGGAGAATGCGATTAAAATTGCACCGCAAGAATTTGAAAAGCAAACCATATATGTCGAGCCAGATTGGAGCGCAGCATCCTACTGGTATGCTATTGTAGCACTAGCCGACGCAACTGCATCGATTGTATTGCCCGGACTAAGACAACATAGTTTACAGGGCGATATTGCCATCACAGACATTATGGCACATTTTGGTGTTTATTCGAGCTTTGAATCGGATGGATTGCATTTAAATAAAAAAGAAATCAATTCAGACAAAACGTTGTTCGACTTTAAAGAATGTCCTGATCTCGCGCAAACAGTAGTCGTTGTCGCAGCGGCTTTAAAACGTGATGTTTCCTTTACAGGCCTAGAAACCTTAAAGATTAAGGAGACCGACCGTATCGCTGCATTACAGATCGAAATCGCAAAGTTCGGTGCTGAATTGATCGAAGATGGTGATACCTATCACCTGAAAACAGCAGGGGTATATCAGCCTGAAGATGTTACCTTCGACACTTACGAGGATCACCGTATGGCGATGGCATTTGCACCGCTGGCATTAGTTTTTGACCAAATCAAGATTGCTGAACCTCAAGTTGTAGAAAAATCATATCCTGATTTTTGGAAACATTTACAAGCGCAAGCTTTTGTAATTGACTAACATATTAAAAACAGGGATTAACATCAACATTAATCTCTGTTTTATTATTCAATCTCCCAGATAGCCTTTAGCCTGGGACAGAAAATTGTGATGTAATCTATAAGGCCATATACGAGTTACAGATCCATAAATTTGTAGTTAGTCTAGTGCTTTAGAATTGCATTTAAAGGCAAATTTATCTAAGTTTATTGAAATTTAATTTTTATGGCAGGAAATTCATTTGGCGATTTATTCAGAATTAGCACTTTTGGCGAATCACACGGCAAAGCTATAGGTGTAATTATTGATGGTTGCCCTTCAAATATAACAATCGACGAGGAATTTATCCAGTCTGAGCTCGATAAACGTAAACCAGGTCAATCTAAGATCACGACACAAAGAAAAGAAAGTGATACCGCACAGATTTTATCTGGCGTATTCGAAGGGAAATCAACGGGAACACCAATAGCAATTGTTATTCCAAATGAAGACCAGCGTTCGAAAGATTACACACATATCAAAGATATCTTCAGACCTTCCCATGCTGATTTCACCTATCAGATGAAATATGGTATCCGTGACTATCGAGGCGGTGGACGGTCTTCGGCGAGGGAAACCGCTGCCCGTGTTGCTGCAGGTGCAGTAGCAAAAAGCTTCCTGAATCAATTTGGTATAGAAATCTTTGCCCACGTTTCTGGGGTAGGCACCATAGAGGCGCCAAATGTAGATACCAAAGATCTAAAAGCTTTGCTTGAATTACGGGAAGCTAACATTGCACGTTGTGCAGATCCAGCAACAGCAAATGAAATGGTTGAGTTTATAGACTCGGTCAGAAAAGCAGGTGACACAGTTGGCGGACGTATTTCGGCTGTCATCAGACATGTCCCTGTTGGTTTAGGCGACCCGGTCTTTGATAAGCTCCATGCAGACCTAGCAAAAGCAATGATGAGCATCAATGCTGTACATGGTTTTGAATATGGTTCAGGTTTTGCAGGTTCGGAGTTGCGAGGTTCCGAACATAATGATATATTTGTAGCAGATGACCATGATTTAAATCGAGTGCACACACATACCAACTTCTCTGGAGGGATTCAGGGAGGGATTTCAAATGGTATGGATATTACTTTTAAAGTAGCATTTAAGCCTGTTGCCACTATCATGAGAGATCAAGAAACAGTGGATATCCATGGCAACCCTGCTATTGCAAGTGGCAAGGGAAGACATGACCCTTGTGTTGTTTCGAGAGCAGTAATTATTGTGGAAGCTATGGCAGCACTTGTAATCGCGGATCATCTACTTAAAAATCAAAGTTACAAACATGCTGCAAGATAATTATGTCGTAGGTGTTGATATTGGAGGCACACATATTTCTGCCTGTATCATTGACACAAAACAATGGAATATATACTTAGAAAACGTGGCCAGAAACCACGTTTTTTCTCAAGGAGATGCTAAAACGATTTTACAAACCTGGGCATCCGCTATACGCGATATCATAGCCACTTCTCCTGCTCCTATTCAGTTCATCGGCATTGCTATGCCGGGCCCCTTTGACTACGAAAATGGAATATCTAAAATACAGGGACAAAGCAAGTATGACAATCTTTACAATAAAGATGTCAAAACTCTTTTAGCTGAAGAATTGGGACTTTCGCCTACGTCTATTCACTTTATCAATGACGCAGCAGCCTTCCTACAAGGTGAAATATTCGTACAGAACTTGCAAACAAACAACCGGATATTAGGAATTACGTTGGGTACTGGACTTGGGTCTGCGGTATGGAATAAAGGTGAGAAGGCCTTTGATGCCGCCCTATGGAACAGCCCTTATGAAGATTGTATTTTCGAAGAATTTCTTGTCACACGGTGGTTCGTCAAGCGTTTCAAAGAAGTAGCAGGAAAAGATGTTACGGGACTTAAGGAGATTTTAGATAATCATCGGGAAACTGAGGAATTTCAAATTATCAGAGATGAATATGCTAAACATCTCTTTGATTTTATGCAGTTCTTCGCAGAGAAACATTCTTCTGAAATATTTATAATCGGTGGCAATATCGCTAAGGCGCTACCTATTTTCATTGGTGACCGAAAAGAATTTGAAAGATTTCAGATTTACACCGCAATACTTGGTGAAAAAGCAGCTATGATTGGTGCTGCGAGTATATTCAGTTAAGAAAAGATATCATTCCTCGTTGGAATACTTAGCTTAGTCAAACAAAAAAAGATATCCATCTATTAAAACATAGATGGATATTTTTCTGGATTAGCTTCATGCATAATGGCATAAACTGTCTCGACAACATCGTCAGAAGATGGCTTCGAGAAATAATCCCCGTCGGAACCATATGGTGGGCGATGTGCTTTTGCAGTCAGTGTCCTCGGCTGACTATCCAATAGATAGTAGCCATTTTGCTTCTCTAAGATCTCTTGTAAGATGAAAGCTGAAGCCCCGCCTGGCACATCCTCATCTACAATAAGTAGTTTATTTGTTTTCTTCAGCGATTCGGCGCAAAGTTTTCCTTTGTCAAAAGGCTGCAATGTCTGTGCATCAATAATTTCGATAAATATCCCCAAGCGCTCCAGTTCCACGGCTGCTTCTTCAACAACACGTAAAGTTGAACCATAGGATACTACAGTAATATCGCTTCCCTCTTTAACACATTCGGCATAACCGATTGGCACCGTAAATTCACCAACGTTTTCTGGTAGACGCTCTTTTAGACGATACCCATTCAGACATTCGACAACAATAGCCGGTTCGTCAGAACGGAACAACGTATTATACATGCCTGCTGCCTGTGTCATATTACGCGGCACACATACATGCAAACCTCTTAAGGATCCTAAAATTACCGACATAGGTGAGCCCGAATGCCATATACCTTCCAATCGATGACCCCGTGTACGAATAATTAATGGTGCTTTCTGACCAGCAAAGGTGCGGTAACTTAAACTTGCCAAATCATCACTTGCTACCGTAATTCCATAGATTAGGTAATCCAGGTATTGGATCTCAGCAATTGGACGAAGTCCACGGATTGCCAAACCTAGTCCTTTTCCTATAATTGAATTCTCCCGAATACCGGTATCAAATACGCGATGCACGCCAAGCTTTTCTTGTAAACCTGCAAAACCTTGATTCACATCTCCAATCTTACCGACATCCTCTCCAAATGCTAATAGTCTTTCGTCACGTCTAAAGTTCTCTTCAAAACATAGATTCAAAACCTCACGTCCATCGACCACTTTAGCTTCTTCACTATAGACTGCAGGTACGACCGTCACATGAGCAGGTGAATCTACACCATCTGTAAATAATTTCGAATTATAACGTTTCTCATTCAGTTCCTGCTTCTCTTTATACCAATTTAACAATTGCTGGCGCCCATCACTATGCTGACCTTTAAGCTCGTGCAATACCTTGCGAATCTGGCCGTAAACCTCTTTCAAAGAAGGCTCAACCATCGATTGTAATTTCTTTGACGCAAAATCAGCCCGCTCATTTGGAATACCCTGAAGTAAATCAATGGCTTCCCTAGCTTCAATGCTCAACGTTTTAATATAATCGGCCCAAGCTCGTTTTTGTTCTTGACGAACATGGTCTTTGGCATGTTGATCCAATTGATCCAATTCCGCTATGGTAGCAATACCAGAACTTAAGATCCATTCTTTCATTTTCGCTAGACAATCGAAGTCAGTTTCCCATTGTAATCTATCTTGCGATTTATACCGTTCGTGTGAACCTGAAGAAGAATGTCCTTGAGGCTGCGTCAATTCGGTCACATGAATCAAACATGGAATATGTTTCTCGCGAGCAATATGGGCAGCCTGTTCGTACGTTTCACATAAACCCGCATAATCCCATCCTCTCACTTTGAATATCTCAATTCCGTTTGTCAGTTCTTCCTTCTGAAAACCTTTGAGGACTTCTGAGATATCTCCCTTTGTTGTCTGAATTTCATTGGGCACAGATATCCCATATCCATCATCCCAAATAGAAATCACTGTTGGAATCTGGTGAACACCTACGGCATTAATAACTTCAAAAAATACGCCTTCAGAAGTCGCTGCATTTCCGATAGTGCAGAATGCAACTTCATTTCCTCTATTTGAAAAATAAGATAGGTAGTCTAAATTTCTATTCTGCTTATACAACTTAGAAGCCAAGCCCAAGCCCAGCAATCTTGCCATCTGACCACCGGTGGTCGAAATATCTGAAAACGAGTTTTTCTGAACCATTTGATCCAACCAGTTCCCTTGGTCGTCCACAACACGAGTCGAAAAATGGCAGTTCATTTGCCTTCCTGCAGAAGAAGGATCTGCCTCGACATCGGGATGGGCATATAATTGAGAGAAAAAATGGTAGACATCACTGATGCCAGAAGCAAATATAAATGTTTGGTCACGGTAATATCCCGACCGCCAGTCCCCATTTCTGAAAACTTTAGCCATCGCGATTTGTGCCAATTCTTTTCCATCGCCAAAAATACCAAACTTAGCCTTACCTGTAAGCACTTCTTTACGTCCCAATAAACTCACGTAACGACTTTCTAAGGCAGTTCGATAATCATTCACAATAATCTTTTTGAACTCGTCAAAGCTCAAAGTGGAAATAGATTCATTGTTTTGGTCAAATGCAGTATCAAACATATTCTTTTTTGTTTCAACAAATTTAACAAAAATATTATTCTATATAATTGGTGTTTATCAAATAAATTGATAATCAATAACTCAGATTTGAAATAGAATATTCTAATTTCTCAAATTAGTACTTTTTGACAAAAAATCCTAATTTTTACAGATTTTTAATTCCTATAAGCAGGCAAAAACACCATTGTCCTTTTTAATTTTTATTTTTGGGTTTTACATTCATTATTTTGAATTTTTCAGCACTTAAACTCGATAAAATCCTTGTCGCTAATCTTGAAAAACAAAAGCTTTCTTCGCTTACACCTGTTCAAGAAATAGCTATCCCTGCCATTTTGGAAGGTAGAGACTGTTTGGCGATTGCCCCAACCGGCACGGGAAAAACGGAGGCTTTCGCCATCCCTATTATTCAGCGCTTACGAACCAAGATTACCGCAGACCACTTATCGGTCCTTATACTCCTTCCTACACGTGAACTCTGTATACAGACCAAACAGCGCATATCAGGCCTTATCGATGGTTTGGATTTGACTATCGCTAGTTTCTATGGTGGGGGAACTTATGAAAGTCAGCTTGAAGTTTATCCGAAAGCCCAGATGATCCTTGCTACTCCAGGACGTTTGTTGGATTTTATTGAACAAGGTATTATCGATCTAAAAACGATAGATACATTGGTGATCGATGAATTCGATCAATTGTTGGATCTTGGTTTCACGAAAGAACTCAATAAAATTATCGGCACATTGCCCGCTGAGAGACAAACCATTTTCAGTTCAGCAACGAAAACCCTTGAAATCGAAAAAATTGTTCGAAAGAGATTAAGTAACCCTGTCGAGATCAACCTAGAAGCAAAGACCAAAAAAGGCCAAATAGAAGAATCTGTACTCTATGTCGATAAAAATGATAAAAAGAATCTTCTCCGTTATATCCTTGAGAACCGTGTTTCACGGCAGGTAATTGTTTTCACGCGAACAGTTCATGCAGTCGAACGGATCGCAACAGATCTAGATCGACACGGCATTTCTTGCTCTGCATTATATGGCGATAAATCACAGCAAAAACGAGAAGAGATTATTGATAAGTTCAGACAAAAAGAGGTACGTGTATTAATTGCGACGGACCTCTTGGCTCGAGGTGTAGATTTTCCAGACCTAGAGGCTATCATAAACTACGAGATTCCGGATAGCCCTGAGCTCTATACGCATCGAATTGGTCGAACAGGCCGTTCGGAAGCGGCGGGAAAGGCGTTTACCTTTTGCGATGCAGAGGACAATGAAAAGTGGATAAAATTACAGTTATCCTTAAAACGGCAAATTAAAATTGATGATCAACATCCTTATTTATTGAGCTGGGAGAAAATGCTTTCCAGTAGCCAAAACAATCAACGAAAAGGCGCCTCGAAATCAAGAAAACGTCGTTAATTAATAAATATTCTTTTACTTTTACCAGCAAATCAAAAAATCACAATCCGAGATGAATACAATACATTTATTTGACGATAGCAACAATGCGAATGATAATCGATTGGGAGACCTTGAAAAAACGATTATAATAAATAGCCTGATGGAAGTTCCCTTTGAAGAGCGGGATGAAGAGTGGCGTGATATATTTCTGGCTAATATTGCTGAATGTACCTTAAAATTAGCAGAAACAGAAGTGGTTGTTGGACCTGACGGATTTCCCTATTTTCAACTCGAAAGTGTTCCGAAGGATCAGAACTTTCAGGCTTTTGTCATTAAAAATCGGCTAAAGGATTTCGTGTTGCCAAAAGGTTTTGGTATTGCTATCAATACACAAAATGAAAACCCTGATTGGGTATTCACCTATGGCGACTTAGTTAACTACTTTTTAAACGGAGAGTTTTATACAGATGATAGTGTTTTCTCTAAGAAAAATGAACAAACGATTATAGGCAAAGATGAAGAAATATTAGTGGGGCAACCTGCAGAGACAATTCTTCCTCAGGCTGTCCGCAACCAATTACGTGAATTTTTGGATTATTATGGCGTAAAGAACACAAAGGTTATGCTCCTTGCCCGTAATTATAAAGATGAAGAAAATGCTTCACAAGATTTGGCATTCAATATCGTTGCAAACCAATTCAGGACTGAAAAAGAATTTACCAATATCATGGAAGCAATAGGCTGGTTTCTTCCCAGACATTATTCCTATATCGGATTGGATGAATTTGCAGTAGACAATGGTTTTATGCCACTGTAAAAAAACAGAAACTAAATATATACAAACATAATTAACCCATGTTTCCATTTAACGTAAGAGTGTACGGAATATTGATCAATGAAAATCAAGAGGTATTGATCAGCGATGAAAGAACGGAAAATGTTTCATTTACCAAATTCCCTGGTGGGGGCTTAGAATACGGGGAAGGCTTATTGGATGCTTTGATCCGAGAGTATCAGGAAGAATGTGATTTTGACATTGCTGTGGTTAAACATATTTACACCACAGACTTTTATGAGAAATCAAGCTTTAATGATAGCCAAATCATATCGATTTACTATCAGGTAAAGAATACCTCAGCTATTCAGATCAGAACGACTACCAAAGCTTTTGATTTCGATCCTGATCAGAGACCTGAAGATAATAAGCTCCAATCTTTTCGATGGGTACCAATTGAATCGGTTTTAACGGCAGATTTGACCTTCAAAACAGATCAAATCGCCTGGGAAGAATTCTTAAAAACAGTCAAATAATAATAATTTTTCAATTTTCATCATTTTTATTTGTATTTAAAAAATAAAGACATATCTTTACGTAAACCAATGGAAATACTTGATTTTTTTAAAGTATTGACCTTAATAATTACATTTTATTATTTATTTGACATCTCGCATGTGACGAGGAATAAAAGTAGAGAAGCGTGGGATGGATACATACATTGGTTTATTGAATTTGTAAATTCCTAGTCCTATAGGTTTTTTAATAGTTAGTGTGATTTTATGGCGATACTCCCCGTATCGCCTTATTTATTTGAAATCACCCTTAAAATGCATTTAAAGCTAGTTTTTCATCTAGAACATTTTAAATAAAATATCTTTTTCTTTTGTAACAACCCATCTTATTTTCGTTTAAATAGCGTTTTAGAACTTTTATAGAACAAAAAAAAGAGGTAAAAAACCTCTTTAATAATCATTAGAACAAGATTCTATTATAATAAACCTAATTTCATTTCATTCTCAATAAGTTTATCAAAGTCAATCTCACCTTTTCTAGTTTTAGAATTTACTTTTAGATTTGTTCTATTATCTTCTTTACCTTTCAATACTTCACGAATAATTTGAGGGGGGCTTAGCTTCCTAAAATCCTCAATCAATTGATAAATATTCAAATCTTTGGGAAATGTTGACCGACTATATTTTATTTTATACGCTTTGATTCCCTCCTCAACAGTATTGAACATGTCAATGACTTCATCATGTTCGACTTCTACCGTTGTCTTTACTTCCGTTCTTTTAGCTTCATTTACAACTTGCTTTAAAGCTTTATGAAGCCTTACAATGTTAGAGGTACTACAATCAACTCTGTACAATTTTGACACTGCTGTCAGTCTAGAAACTGTTAAATCTTCTAAGTTCCTAGCGATTTCATTGTTATTCATTTTTAATTACATAACTATTGGGGTACAACAATAAAAATATAACAAGCACCCCAACACGGCTATGTTATAATTCACATTTTAATAAAATCATTGTTTTGTTTTATGTCTTGTTTTCAGTAACTGGCATTACCATAAGCAAATATACTAAAAAACAGGCATATAGCCAAATTTTAGAAATAAGGAGTTTGGTAGTATTGAATATTCTTTACAAAATATGTATTTTAACGGCTAAATAATATTAGCCCCTATTCTCATGGATAAAAAATCAGGTTCTTGGTTTACTAGATTTAAACGTAAAAATGAAAATTTAGCTCTTATTCTTGTTGGCCTGTTTATTATTTCGCTTATTGTATTTATTGTTCTTATAGCTAGTAACCACCCTTGGATGCCATTTAAATTCAATCCAGAAGAATATGGCACTGTCTCCGATTGGGTAATGGTCATTGTTACACTAGTAACAGCAGTATTTTTATATCAAACATTACGTTCTCAAATGACTGTCCAAAGAGACCAAGAAAAAATTAACCGATTAACAGCTTTTGATATAAGAGCTAGATATAAGGCGGAAATTACTGTTGAAAATCCCCAACTTTTACCTTTAACTCCTTTCAGTTTTGATTATTTAACGTTCTCCATAGTCGACAATAACGCATTAGATATACAAATATCATCAATTGCAAAATTCAAAGTGGATAACTTTGAAGCATCATACAAAACAGTCGGTGATAAATATATCGCTCACATTTCAATGATAATGAAAGACAAAAAATTAAGGTTAGCAATAATTGATGAAAAAGTATTGCAAACTTTGTCTTTATTGAAATCAACAGACAAAATGAATCGTTTTGAAGAATTAATTAGGTTTGATTTAATTTACTTCGACAACTTTGAATTTCAATATTCAAAAACCTTTATTTTCTCCTATAATAACTTTACCTCGACATTGGAAAAAAGAGAGAGCAACACGGTATTTATATAATTAATTATTTGGTTCATTAATCTTAACCCAATTCCCCAAATACCGCTTTAATTTATCGACAATCCTCACTCCTGTATATCTTTCAACCGTTGCTACAATACCGAGTAATTCCGCAATAATTGGAATAGCAATAACCATTTTAAACAACTCAAAAGCTTCTTTAATCAGGTGCATTTGAACGCTGTTAACGGTTATTACTAGCACGGAATACATTATCAATTTGATTATGAAAGGCTTGGTTACATCCCAAACCTTGGTTGTTTGCTTATCAGCTTTAAAAAACCATACAGCTAAATCCATCAGATAATCAACCGAAACCAAGAATATAAGTAAAATATACAGCTCGTATATAGGGGCAAAGAAAGCAGATATAAAAAATATCAATTTGCTGATAAATGATGATGTGAGAAAGGAGTTAATGACCTCTTTTATAATTTTTAAAATATCCATTCTCAACCCCCTATTTTGATATATTTAACTCCATTATTGATAACTATATCATTGGCGTTGTATTTAGCTAATGCTTGGTTAATCGTCAATCCAAAAGTCTTTTCGAAGTGTGGTGAATCTTTAAAACTTCGAAAATCTCCACCCCAAAACCATCCTTTGGACTTGAAGTAATTGACAACCATCATAAAATACTTGTCTTCATCCCATGATGCAGTTTCAAAAGTTCCATTACTGTCTTTATCATATAGAATTACAATATCAAATGCACAACCGTAATTATGCCATGACGTACCACCTTTTGCATTGGTTACAATCTTACCTTTGGTTGTTCTGCCTTGTGCATAAAGTGCATTTTGTTCTTGCATGGTTCTTAATGTGTGGGTAAATCTCAATCGTACACCTTTAGGTAATTTGGTATTTATTTCAAGATATTGGTTAGTTAGTTCTTCCCTCAATAAAGGGTGCATTAAATCTATTCTATTGAGCGTTATGGAGTCCGCCCACTGTAGTCTTTTATCTTCCATTTTTTCCAATAAATATTGGACTGACGGCCAAAAGCACGGAGAAAAGTAAAATAAATTAGTTTTACCAAGAAAAGGGAGATTGCCGTCTAAAACGGACTACGTAAGAAGCCATATAAGGCATTATTTACAGCAATTAATAACATAAATCCATAAAGGCACAAAACCCCTTAAAATGCTTTAATTAGCGTTATAAAGAAAGGGCTTAAAATTAATGAAGGGTAATAGCGAATTACTAGTCTATTTCGATGGTTAAAAGCTTCTCAATAGGGGTATTTAAGGCTTTGGCAATGGCAAAAGCGGTACTTATTGAACAATTAACCTTTCCTCTCTCAATAGTGCTGATAGCACCATATTCAACATCACATTCTAAAGCTAATTCATTCATGGTCAACCCTTTTTCCAAACGGAATTTTCTTACATTTTGTCCAAATGCAACTATCAATTCTTCGTTCCTCGGGTTCTTCATTGCCATTAGAACAAAAATTGGGATAATATATTTTGAACTATATACGACATGTCGTACATTTACAATTAAAATTTAACTTATATGAAGAGAAAAATATTATCCTACACGCTCGTTGGAGTCGTGTCTTTACTTGCATCATGTTCAAAAAACAATCAGCAAGATTTAGCTAAAGAAGTCTGTGATTGTTATCGTAAGATGGACAACATTGCCAATCAAACAGGTCGTTTAGAACAACTAGCTCGTTGTCAAACACTTCAACAATCCAATATGGCAACCCTTGAAAGAGTTGGTGTTAATAAAAATTGGACGGACGAACAAGTAAAAACAGCTCGAGACCAATTTGATAAGATAATTGAAAACTGTAGTAACAAATGATATGGAACTTTTAGACAACGAAAAAGAAGTAATAACTATCCAAATTAATCACGAAAGATTTAAGCTAACTGATAAAAGATTGTTATACAAAAATGGCTCCCAAGAAGCCTTCATTGGAATTAATGAAATACGTGGAGCGAACTCGACCGAGCAAGAAGGCAAGCAATATACCTACAATTACAGTTCATCTAAAGTCGCTATTGGTACTACTGTAGTGGCATGTCTAATTATATTCGTATACAATATTTTAGTCAATGACGATGGTGGTATCAGTGGTGCAATTGTTGGTTCTATTGGGGGGAGTTTTTTCGGAATTTTCTATGGTATTGCAATTGGGGCTGTTGTAGGTTTAATCGCTTATATCATCCAAGAACTAAGTGCCAATAAAGTCAAAATGGTACATTTCACAATAACACAAAAAGACGGCAATTATTGGTATGACGGCCTTCGAAGCGACAATCACCGACAAGCACTTAATAAACTAAAAGAACACATAAATTCCTACATCTACCAATAATAAAAAAGCCCCATGAAAGGGGCTTCTTTATTTCTTTGAGACTGTCCAGTTTAGAATCCTGCCCTACATTTAAAAGGCTGTCCAGCTTCTTCCCCTGTCTCTGATAGTACAAATATATCAAACATAAATTAATATAAAAAATTTTTTATACAATTATTTTATATTGAATCTATATGTTTAAACTCAGGTCCAGCTTTTTTAGATAAAGTACTTGATTCTCCATCTAATGCGATTATGAATTGTCCATCACTTACTCTGAAATCATCAACACACATTGCGGTGTATACAGTTACTTCATACTTACTTTTTTCAATATGAAAGAATCCAACCACAATATTCAAAGTTCCAAAACTTGTTTGTGCTTTGATAACAAAACGCACTGCTCTATGTACACCTTCTTTATTAATAAAAGAAAAACTTGAAACACAAAATGAATAGTGAAATATATGACTAATTGAATCTGCTATTACTTCTTTAATTACATCTGGCGAAATCCCCTCTCTAACATCCCCATTGTCTTCCCCATGGTGATAACGTTCAGAATAATGCCTGTCAAACCAAATTTCAATATGAACCTCTTGCGTTTTATCTAATATCTTTTTTGCGCTTTTTGAACCTTTATTGGCTATATACATTTCGGGGTCAATAACGATTTCCCCTATCATTTCATTTGTTTTACGTGGTCTTGTCCCCATTTAGATTAATATAATGTGCAAATATAGCAATAATATTAACGTCTATAATGGCAATATATTCAAACAATTATTTCTGAATGATGAAAATGTAACAGTAAAAACATTACCGCTACATAAATCACCGAAATTGTCACTAAAGGGAACAACCGACACATTACCGTTAATTTCTAAATCGTTGTGATTTTCAAGGAATTTTAAAAAATCCTGTGCAATTTCATTTGTTGCATCAATTACGTCAAACTCCGTAATCTCGTCGCTTAAGTCCATTATAGCAAATTCCCATATAGTTGCATTGTCGTTACCTGCATTAAAATTTGATTTTACATACTCAAAGTTTAACAACGGATATTTCAGTTTTTTATATGTAGATAACTTATCACTATCCCCGAATTTAACATCATTAACCATCGGATGTAGAGCAAAATATTCTTCAATTATATTTTTGATATACTTTAAATTCCTTACCATTAGTAACCCCTCCTGTAATAGTTCACTTTGCTTGCACGCTCCTTATAATATTGGGCTGAATAGTCAATGTTATCACCAAGATAAATATTCATACTGTTGAATGTTGAATCAGCATCTATTGATGTATTTGTCGTATCGTCATTGTCTGTTGCAAAGTATTTAATCAACCTTGACTTATACCCATCCATTTTTTGTTTTACGGTCTGCACCGCTGAATCTTTATCTTTAATTGGCAATGCTGACAATGTTGCATCTGTTGAAACATTGATACCCTTATTGTTTATTTTTAGATGCAAATAGTCAATTGCATAGGCTATAGTAGCGTAAATTAGAAAAGGCTCGATTACTATATCCAAGACAAAATTATCTGTTTCCGTTGTCGTTTCTTCTGCAATCTTGGTTCTCATTGATGCAATATATTCAGCACCAATAAGCGGTTCAAGCTCTAAATCGGTTGCTTCATTTAATGCTATTTGAATGATATTTTCGTCAATGTTTTTTGGCAAAACACTATTATTTTTTATACTTTGAATTGATATTAAATTTACTTTTTCCATGTTAATAATTAAGGCTTAAATACCTTCACGGGTACCCATTCATGTCGGCAATGCTTGTTTACAACGCCTGTCTTCTTATTTTTCCAGTAGCCACCGCAGTGACTTTTTACATCATATCCGAACGCAATACTGAACTTTTGGATGTCCGAAGCACTATAATATTTGTTCGAATTTACTACGGCTTCACAAAAGTGACGTGTGGTTGGAATGATACTATTACCGTCAGCATCGTCTCTTTTTTGATAATCATAGTATACTTCAATCTTATTTGCATTCGCAATGCTCGATGGTGCAGTATGGATGATATTATTTGCTGTATTAGTTTTTGCACTAATTAGTCCTGCATTTTTAAGTAATTCTATCGCATTCTGTACTTCCTGCTTTGTGATATTTTGGTTTAACTCATTTCCGATTTTTATTGCAATTTCATCAAGTGTCATTCCCTCGATTTTATTATCAAGTAGATATTCCTCAATTGAATTATAATTTGATGCAAAATGATAGTGTCCGCAACCGCTGAATTTAGCTTTACCGATGACAATAAAATCCTCTTTATTCGTACCCAAATGCTTTACCTTTTCAAAATCTTCAATAGTAGCTGAATAAGATTCTATTTCATCATCATCTTTTTTTTTATCAGCGGAAAATGATTGAGTTGTGGTTAGTAACGTATCACCATCAGGCAAAGGGTCTAAACCTGCTTCACTACGTAGTTCGTTTACCGTCATTATTTTTTCCTTTGTAGTGCTGTCCAATTCAGGCTTGAAAAGTCTTTCTTTATCTTTCAAATCTATTATTGGTAATCGGTCATCTGCTTGAAAAAGTTTATTGAATGCGTTCACTATCTCGATACGCTTATCCTTTACGTAGTTGTTTTTGAAAAGCTGATATGCGTTTTCTAATTCTGTTGCATTGCCCAGGCTCCCCTCTTTCTCAATTCCGAATAAAATTGATGATGTTGCTTGATGTGCTGATAGAATATTACGTTCCGTTTTTTTGATTACTTCAATTAATTTAGATGCATAATCATCAGCTTCTATAGTATCAATTGCCATTGGTGTGCCATTAGGAGAATTGAATTCAACTAACAAATTTTCACCATCAGCACCCGAAAAAATGTCGCGAAATTTTTTAGTGATAATGCGCTGTTGGTCTTCCGATACCTGACCGTTAAAGGTTTTGATAACTTTGGTCAAAGAAAAGCCATTAGCAACATTATTTTTAAACAATGTGGTTACCAACATATCAGTTACTGCACTCTCGATACATTTATAATCTTGACTTGGATAGGTATTATTTACACTTACATTGTATGAGTTGAAATAGAAAATTTTAGGTTCTGTTGAATCGTTCGACTTTGGAAAATACTTTGGATAACTCAATACTGTACGAGGTGTATTTTTCCAATCCTTATTAACAAAAAATGTTGTTTTTGAATTGTTCAAACGCACGTGATGCAAAGGAACATGATAATAATTATACGGCTCCCCCAATTGATTAAACGTTACTTCCACCGCAAAAGCATTGAAATAAACCAAGTCATTAATACATTTTTTGATTAATTCGCTTAACGAATCATCTTCATTTACTTGGATTTCGTTCAAGAACTCGCCTGATTTTTTATCAATTAGACCATCACCGAAAACATAATTTGATTTACTATTCAAAATTGAACCGTGCAACGATGATTTATCAGCAATATCAATCAAAAAATTAGGGTATAAGTTATCTTCACCCCAATTTACGTGCTTATCTGCGTTGGTTTGCTTTGGTTCAGTCGGCAATGGTGTTATAAATCTTGCAAAGTTTTCTATTTTAATGTTATAATCGTTATTTCTTTCGTCCATCAATCACTTTTTTTACTGCTGTTGGTCGCTCAATAGCAACCTGTTGGTTTTCTCCGATGACTCGGATGAATCCACTATCAACCACGCTATCATTATAGATTAGTTGATACCTATATTTTCCTTCTTCAATTCCTCCAAATTCCTCTTTCACTTCAATAAATCGCTCCGTTATTTTGGTTGGAATAATTGTAAATGATGATTCCTTATTCGATGCTTCTTTGGTTAGCTTCAATGTGACTTCACCAACTATTATGTATGGTGCGACATTGAAAAACAAGGAATTTGAAAAGAGTTTTTTATCTATAATCATCTTCTTTTTGAATAAATATTGGCTCAATAAAAAAGGGGACTTGAATAAGCCCCCTCGAATAATAATTAAGTAATGAAAATTTTAAATTTTATAATCTAATTTGGGTATTAGATAAGAGTCGATAAGATTGTTTTGTCCAACTCTGGTGTTGGTGCATAGATTTCACCATTGAATGATAATGTTCGATTTAAATCTGTTGCTGAAATAGTTCCTACTGATTCTTTCAATTGGACGGTTCCGTCCAATCCACCGATTATATATGAACCATTAGCTAATTCAATGATGATTACAACAGCTTGACCAAGCAAGGAAGTAACAAATTGATTCGCTTCTGCACTATAACCAACCATTTGTGCAGTATATGCGAACGTACCGCTTATAATTCCATTATCACCGACTGTAATTGTATCGGTTACGTTATTTTGTTTATTCTCAACTTCGATTTTCACGAATTTCTTCGATGCTTCTAAACCTACTTCGCTCACTTTACCTGCCGTCATTGAGTAGACAGACGTTGAGCTTTCAATATTTTTTAAGTTAGAAAACGCAATCATATAAATGTTTTTCGTTCCGCCAATAAGCTTCTCACCACATTGTTTTACGTATCCAATTAATGAGCTTCCGCAATTTGCCATATTTTTAATATTTTTATATATAAAAAAGGATGGTGTTGTTATTGCACCACCCTTATATTTCAATTTTTAAGTAGCTTATGCTACGTCTAAAACTCCAATTTCTTGCTTGTAGATTGCTGTTGCACCTAGTGAAAAACGAGCTTGTACTTTTACTTCATCGTCATCTTTCGAATACCAATGTTCAAGTTCTGTAGTTTTTAAATCACCTCCTGTTTGGAAATTTCTCGCACGACCAAAAACAACTTTATTAGTTCCATTCAAACCATTTGCGATTTGGAAAATAGCAGTGGTACCAAACAATGTGTTATCATCAACGGCTTGGTAAATGTTCTTACCTGCTAATACAGCTTTATATTTATCGTACACCTCTTTTCCTAAAAAGATTCTGAAATCCTCTTGGTCTCTTACCTCAATAGGCATTGCCAAATAAGCATTTTGTAATTCTGCGATAATATCTGCACCTGTAACCGCTGATAAATCAAATGTCCCTGTTGCTAATTGCTTTAAGAAACCGTCAATAAACTTCATGTTACCTGTCTTAGTTTTATCGCCTTGCCATACTAATTTTTCAATTTCAGCTTGATTTTTACTTGCAACATCGTCACCGATATGCTCGATAAATAAAGCATCGTCAAAGCCATTTTCACCACGTTGTTTTGCTTTTAAGTCTTCTACAGCGTATGTTTTTACTAGTGTGCGTGCGCACAAAGGAAACTTCATTGCGATTGGTTGAACTACCAATACATTTTGCGCTAATGCCACACTACCGAGGTCACTTAGACGGCACACCGAGCCATCCTGCCAAATAATATCGCTCTCAAGTAATTGAATAGCTGTATTACCCATTGCTGTAGGGTCAAAAGAACCTTTTTCAGTTAAAAATTCAATTGTTTTTCCACCTAAGATGGATTTAAGCATAAACTTTCTTGACTGTTCGGAAGTATATGCAGGTAAACTAGTTACATTATAACTCATTATATATTTTCTATTTTTAATTGGTTAGGCAAGCTTTTTAGCAAGTGTTGCCCATTTGTCTTCTTTTACGTCTTCTGCTATCGTGTTTTGTTTGGAAAAACTAGCAGGCGTATTTTTTAGGATTGCTTTAAATTCTTCGATTTTGGTATCGATTTCTTTAGAAAATTCCCCTTTTAATTCTTTGATTGTAGCTTTTAAAGCTTCGATTTCAGCTTTTAATTCTTCAACTTCTTTGTTATCGGCTGTTGGTTCGTCGGATAATTTTTCTTTATCCTTTTCTTCCTCGTCAACGTTTTCGATAACTAAATCAATTGTTTCTTCTTCAGTCTTATCATCTTCAGCAGTCAATTCCTCTTCATCAACGTCATTAGCCACGGTTAACACTTCAGCAATTTTACCATCTGTTACGATAAAGCTATCGCCATTAGGTAATTCAACTTTGCCATCAGGAGCTAACTCACTACCTGTTGATGTACTTACATATACCTCTTCACCGACCTCATTTGCCGTATACTCATATACCGTTTCACCAACAGAATCTGACTTGAAAGAAAACTTAGATACTAGAGAATCGTATTTTGCTTTAATTTCTTTAAATGATTTTATATTCATTTTTGTCTTTCTTTCCAATAAATATTGGCTTGTTATTTTTTGGTATTTAGAGACTTTAAAGCATTGTCAATTTCTTGTTCAAGTGTGATTTGGGAGTTGAAATTTTGTGTTAATTGGTTGATAAAATACCCCTCTACACTGAATCCTGTATATGTTCCATCTTTGATAAATTTCCAAAGTTTTTGGGAACCTGTATCGTTTTTATCAAGTTGTACACCAACTATCCAAGTACCATCAACTGCGTTAATTCCGTTTGGAGCAGTTAAACCCATAGCAGAATCAACAATATAACTTTGCCACACATGTGCATTCACAAAAGTGTCTGAGTGTTGAAGATTGATTGAATGTTGATAGCCCGAATAAAAATAGTTTTGCGCTATAGTCCTAATTGTGTCCTTTGAGAAAAACACATCATATTCTTCTTTGGTGGCATCATCGTATCTTGGAATTATCTTATCAGGAATCATTGCAACACCGATTAATTCCATTCTGTCCTCATTGGCGACTGCAAAAGTTTCTTTCTTTTCCTGTTTTGAGAACGCTAAAAATGAACTCTCAACAGCGGGGGAATCAACGATACTAATCACGTTAACGTCCATTCCAATTGATGGGTTGATTTTTAGCTCATATAGTTTTCTATCCATATTTTTTTCCAATAAATATTGGATGACAAATAAAAAACCCCTCATTAAGAGGGGCTAAAAACTAATAGCTTGATGTTCGTTTAATGAATTGATTCTTTTGTTCGTTGGTTTCAATATCAGAATTAGTAATATAAGCTTTGACAACTTGATTTTCGTTGCTTTGGCTAATAACATCACTTAATTTGTCGGTTCCATTTTCAGCCGTTTTTAACACGGTCGAATTAATCACCGGTGCTTGCATTGTTGAACCTAATACACTGCTTGCATCTGCTCCTGCTCCGCCCGATGTATCACCATCGACTTTAACGGACATGATTTTTTTAACCGTGGCTAAACCCGATGCAATTGTAGTCGCTAATGCTACAAAGTTGAAAGGATAAGGCACCTCTTTCATTGCCTTAACCCCTGAAACATACGTATCTATAGTTGCAGTTGCGATGCCAGCGACCTTGCCTGCAACGGTTGACTCACCTAATAATTGTTGTGCTTGGTCGGTTGCTCCTGCAATAACTGACAGGTTATCAAGCTTAGCTTTTGTTTGTTCATCCAATAGCTTTTTCTTTGCCTTATTATTAGCTTTCTCCGCTTTTTGAATGTTATCATTATGCTTAACTGTAGCATCCTCAATGTCCTTATTATTTGCTTCAATAGCACCCAATTTTGCATTCAATTCGGCCTGCACATTGGTTATTTCATTCGCATTGATTGCAGGGTCTGCCATTAATTCCTTTAACCTCAATTGACCTTCTTCATATAACCTTTGAATCTCGCTATTTTCAAGATTTTTAGACTCTGTTGTTATAAGCAATAAGGTGTCTTCATAGTCCTTTGTTGCTTGCAATTGAGCATCAAGCTTTTGTTTTTGGATTTTAAAGCTATCATCTTCGTCTATTTCATTTTTGGTTGATGCGGAATTTAAATCCCTCTCCGCTTCCTTTTGAGCAATTGATAATTGTTTTAACTGTGATAAATATGTTAATTGATTACTCAATCTAACATCCAAGTCAGCTTTTTGGGATGCTGTTGCATTTTCTTTTTGCTTGGTATAAGATTCTATTGTTTCTAAATATTCTCGTGAAAAGTCATCGAGAAATTGACGGCTATTCCCTTTGATGTAATTAAAATATTCGTCATCATATTTTTTGTTGACAATATTGCGTTCTATTCGTTCCGCTTCTTCAAGCTTGGAAATATCTTGGTTTAGTTTTCGAGCTACTGCAATCTGTTCTTTGTATTTGTCGGATAAATTTTTTAAATCGGTTTGTCTGCTATTATGGTTAGCAGAATAAGTTATTTTTTCAGCTTCTTTTAGATAGCCTTTAAGTTGATTAAGCAAAGTATCATATTCTTGTTTTGCCTTATCTGCTCGCTCTTTTGCAAGGTCATTTATCCTTTTACGCTCGCTTAATATCAATACGTTTCGCTCCGTATTTAAATCAATTAATTGCTTTTGCTCTTCTTCATTTAATTGTTTATTAACTTTAGCCGTCTCAATTAAACTTTGTCTTTTTAGTGAGTTGCGTTTTAGACTTAATTCATAGATTTCTTTCTCTTTATCACCCATTGCTGATAGCATTTCGATTTGGCTATCAATCCCCGTTACAATACCTTCATTTAGCTTTTTCAAGCGTTCCAATTGCCTTTCAGCTTCTGAGGTAATCCCGATAAAGTCCGTTACTTTTTGGATAATATTACCAATGAATTCAGCTACATCTTTAAGCCCAGGAACGAGGTTAAAAACAACTTCTTTAAGCTTATCAAAATTTGCGATTAAATAAGTTAGTGCTGCCACGGCTAAGCCGATTCCAATTGATTTAAAGGCTAGACCAAAGCCCTCTGTTGCTGTTGTAGCCCCTTGCGTTGCTGTCGTTAATGTTCCTGTTGCATCACTTGCCGTTTCCGTCGCATCGGCTATATTGTTAATTGTATCGGTCGCTTCTTTTGCGGATTTAAATGATGAAATTAATGTTACCCATTGCTTACGGAATTGATTAAGGGATTGTAACCCTTGCATTATACTTTGCAGTTGCATCAACTTTGCAATGTTCTCTTCTGCTGTTTTACTCTCAATGCCCATTAATTGCATTGAAGCGGTAACAGCTCCAAAAATTCCAGTCATTGATTCTCCAACCTCGACAAATCTTGTCCATTTATCTACGCTTAAGGTGTCAACGGTCTTATCAACTTCAATAACTGCCTGCTTATATCTTGTTAACTGATTTAAAATTGTGGCGAACTCTTCACTATTTTGTTGGTTACTCACTGATAGTGAATATAACTTATCCTCTAACATAGAGATGGTTGCTGTAACGTCCTTATATCCATCCTCCATTGCGGTAATTTGCAAGGTTAGGCTCTTAGCTTCATTAGCTAACTGCTGTAAACGTAAAGGGTCTTTAGTTGTGCGTTGTTCATCTCTAAGTTTCTTCAATAAATCATCCATTTCATCAAGTGAAAGGATAGTATTTTTTAGGTCTTTATTATCTGATTTGGGCTTTAGCTTATTTTTATTTACATCGTCGATTGTCTCATTTAAATCTTCAACTACTTTACCAATATTTTTAACTTCTTCAACATTGGAAGAGGGATTGATAATTGTTTCATTGAGGTCTTTAATCGCTTTGGTCGTTTGCTCTATCTCCATATTGACCTGAGCAAGTGCATCGCCTGAAACTTTTAATTTCACTTCTTGAAGAGCATCAAGCTTTTTTTCAAGTTCTTGAACTTTCTTTTCCGCTTCTGCTACGTCGACCGACACGCCTAGTAATATTTCTTCTTTATTGTTGTTGCCTTTAATAGCCATATATTTTTTTCAATAAATATTGGCTCAATAGCAAAGGGTGGGTAACAAAAAAGGCTCCCCGATCAGGGAGCCTATACATACTCTGGTAGATATATGTGGGTGTTAAGTATTAATATTCTGCTTTGACTGCTTCGACCCCTTTAATTATTTTAAACATCCAATCAAGCTTCTTATTTTTGTTTATAACTATAGCGTAACTAATTAGTTGACCGTTACTAAAATTAAAATCAATAACCCCTATATCAGGCTCTAATATTATTCTATATGTATCATCGCGATTAAGCATTTTTAGTTGATAATACAATTCTTCACCGTAAATCTCTTTATATGCACCTCTAAGATTTGTTATAAATTCCATTTTAGAAATGCCCTTTTTAATTGTATGTTCATATTGGTATTTATCCCCTCCACAACTTGATAATATGGTTGAAGTCAGCCCAAAAATAACCAACAGTAATAATATAGCTCTTTTCATTATATAAATATATATTAAATCGTAATCTTCTGCAATTTGCACTTTGACAATAATGTATTGTTGTTATAATTTACCTCTAGAAGCTTAAAGTATGTATTACCGTCCTCATTCTCCACATAGATTGGCTTAGTAAAATCCAACTCTTCAATATCTTCTTTCGTTAGAAAAATTTCAACTTCCAAAATGGTCAAATTATTATCTGTCAACTCCTTTATCCTATTGGTGTAGTACAGATTGAATAATGATTTTGATTTACTAATTGCCGTAAAGTCATAGGTCATCAAATTGAAAGGAACATCAAAAAGTAGCATACTTTCAAACGTATCGGACGCACTCCATTTGAACATACTACAGTAATTGTAATTTGGTCGATAGCCTATTAATGTGTCACCATTTTTTATTTCATACGAAGGGGAAACAGGTTTTAATCCATTGTTGTACAAAATCCGAATGTTAGATTTAAAAGGCTTTTTGTCACCCATTAATGAATCACTTTCATATAATATAGGTAAGTTTTTAAGGTCTTTAGAATGCGATAAGTTTTGCGTTGGTGCAAATATTAATTCTACACTATTATCGTCTTCTGTTCCGTTTTCATTTAGTACTAAATAGTCGCCAAAATTTGATTTATAGGTTTCCTGATAATAGTTATTCATCATGTCTCCATCCTCTGTGAACTTGAATGAATAGCTTTTTGGAAGATTAATATTGGTTTTAAATTTAGCTTTGCTCCACTCAATTTTTTTGCTCCAGTCTACAGCATTTGAGGGGTTTAAAGTGATAATATTCTGATAGAAATTGTTATACGTATCTAAGACAAATCTATTGGGAATATCCTTATCTTGATAAAGATAAAGGTTGAACATTTGCATAATCGACTTTAGAAAATCCACAATCTTAACATCCTTTGGAATGTAGTTATATACGTCAATAGTGTCATTATAATCAACACTTATTTCAGTTGTTGTATTTGGTTTACCTACTTGAATGGCTATATTATCAAACTCAATTCCTGTTTCATTTTTTGAATTGGCTGCCGTCTGGTCCTCCCGAAAAAATACAAAAGCAAATTCACCTTGCAGGCTATCCACTTGCAAATCAAATTCCATATTGAATTCCTGACTTACATTAATATCTGTTTTTTGCACCTTTGTATAATGTTTCAATTGCCCCTGCTCTAGCTTGTTCGCTCCTGCTACATCAGCAAGCCCAACCATCCATGTGCCTGTAGTACCTTTCGGCATAACTAACCTAAAACGCAAATAGAGTGTACAATTTATATACTTATCGTTTGGTTTTAGTGTTGGCATTGAAAGTTGTGTTACTCCGCCCCCTCCGCTAGATTCCCATAATTTGAAATTTGTCTTTGTTCCTACTGTCCAAAAATCATCAACACTCGAATTAAATTGACTTGCAACACCATTGATTGTTTGCAGGTTTAAATTGTCTCCTGCTTGTGCAGGTGTAGACATTAAAATCTTTGTTATTATACCATCTTCACTACGAGTAAAGTTTTCAAAATTGTTGGGAATAAATATTTTATTGATGAGATTATCAATCTTTGATAATTCGACCGTATTATTATTCAATAGCGTGTTATCTTCCTTTTTTTGGGTGTAAATCTGCTTACCATCGTCAAATCGAAACCCCTTAAAAATAGCATTCAAATAGGATTTCAAATAAAATGCAGGACGTAAATTGTTGATGTCAAAATTATTATCATAGGGGTCATAATTACCTGTACGATAATCGACACCATAATCAACCATTGGAAAAAGGTAGCTACCTGAAAATGATGACCACGTTGGAGTAATGTAAGTGTAGTTAAATTGTACTGTTTCCGATAAGCTATCAAGTTCATGTAAGTAACGGTCTTTGATGTTAGCCATGAAGCTAACAACCTCGCCTGTAATAACTGCATTGTATGATAATTTATCAAAATCAACAATCTGCAATTTGCCTTTAAGGAGTTGGGTATTGTCTTCATAAAGTTGACAATTGACTAATTGATTAGGTGTGTAATTGTGACCTAACTGTTGACCGTATTGCGGTGATGAAAATGTTGAAATATCGAATAGATTACCCAAAGCAATATTGTTCGCTTTAGTACGCAATAACTTTATATCGTAGCTAATTGTATCATTCCGCTTTGTTATGTCTTGAAGGTTTTCAACTGCAAAAATAGTTGAGGTGTCGAACGAATCAATGTCAAGCTCAAAAACTTCGCTATCGTCGTCCGACATTATGAATAGATTGTATTTTTTAACCATTTTTTCCAATAAATATTGGCTTGATGGTGTGGGCAATATTCTTATATCTTAAATATCTTCTTTTTTCATATTTTAGTGAAAATGAATTTTATGTGTGATATTAATTGGATTGAACTTATTCTTGGTGCTGCAATAGGTTTCATAGTAGCGGTTCTATATGATGAATATAAAACGTCGCAAAGGAACAAGAAATTGAAAAACACTTATAGTCATATGGTTGGAAATTTTAAATCTTATGATGGCAAAGACGATAAGATTGAAAAATCTATTGCGAGAATCGTCTATAAAGAAGAAAATTTATTAGAAATTGAAGTCAAATATCAAACTGGCAGTTGGCAAGGTATAATTAGAATGGATACAACTCTTTTTGGTACATTATCCTTTTCTTCTAATGATGAAAAGAAAATTGACATGGGAATTAAAACAATTGTATATAACAAATCGCACAATTCTATCACAATGATTCCTGAGACATACTATTTAATTTCAGAAACTCCCCAATATAATAAAGAAACTTTTTATAAAGTCTAGGTTCGGACTCTTATGTTGACAAAATACTCTTCATGGTTGGTCATATTTAGGAAATCGGTCGGTAACACTTGTGTACAAATAATGTCTTCCAATGAGTCGTTTGAATATAGGCGCAATGCTTCACCTGACACAATGTGACCAGTTACAATACTACCATAGTCAAAAGCATACAAATCAGATTCTAACATATTGACCTTAGTTGCTTCAATCCAACTCCTTAATTGGTCTTTAGTGAATTTTAGAACCTTCATTTTCTTAGCTTTTTCCAAATCCTCTTTAACTGAATCAGGAAAATGTTCCAATAAAAATTGCTCATATTTTCTAAATTCTTGCGTCCGTACTGCTTCATTTTTCAATACCAAAGCCTGTCCAAATTCTCCCAATTCTTCCTTATATCTTTTCAAATCCATATCATTTATATTTCAACCAAAAATACTAAAATAATTAGCAAATACAGAAATCCATTTATAATTTTGCTACATGGAGAATTTGGATTTTGTATACAAGAACAAGCGGTACAAGGTAATGGTTGAGGTTATTGATGAAGGGAAAACAACAATTGATTATTACGTATATGGTAAGAATAATGCAAAATTCCTATTCAAACAACAATATCATCTGTGGCGGTTGGAAGAGGGGAATTTAAGCAAGGAATTAGAGAATATAATCATTGACGCTTTAATACATAAATATGAGACTAAAATGGTTTGCCTTGCTTACCACGGAGAAAAAAGAGAAGTAATTACAGTGGCAGACCTCAATTATACAGGGCAAAAATATGCTTATAGTTTTATGGTAAATAATAGCGACATGGGAAATATACACTACTGTGAAAATCAAGGTTGGGTAAATAATCTAACGCTTAAATTTAGCGCTCAATGGTTTACGGCTGCTGACTTGAATATTGTCATTGAAATGATAGAGAACAACCAATTTCCGTGGCTTAAATCCAT
This sequence comes from Sphingobacterium sp. UBA1897, assembly GCF_002337775.1. Classification (NCBI taxonomy): domain Bacteria; kingdom Pseudomonadati; phylum Bacteroidota; class Sphingobacteriia; order Sphingobacteriales; family Sphingobacteriaceae; genus Sphingobacterium; species Sphingobacterium sp. UBA1897. The sequence continues at coordinate 181,332 of NZ_DDGR01000004.1, read as the reverse complement.
AAATAAAAAACGCTCATAGATTGGGAGTCTATCGAGCGTTTACTACCTATGAAAAACTGTTTGATAACAATATACCACCCAATAAAGTTTTGAAAATTTTAAAACAAAAAACCCCTCGCATCCCGAAAACTACGAAGGGCTAAAAATTTCAATTTTTATGAAAGAACTTAAATATACAAATTATGTCCAAAACTTGGAAAATCTCTATTTCCAAACGTTGTTTGCTAAACTATTCGCTAAAACAAACCATGCTGTTGATGCAATAGCTTTATTGTTGGTAATTTCATAAGTCGCATCACGTAACGTTGCATATCGAAATGCTCCATCATCTTCTTTAAACCTATAAAGACCATCCAATAATTGATTATATTTTTCAACGTTACCTATTTTGTAATAAGCTAATGCCACCCCAAAACTACCTTCAAACCATACAGTATTTTTTGCATTCGGATAACCTAATTCCGCTGAATACGGCTTGTAGCCTAAAGCACCTGTTTCTTCGTCAACAGTTGAATAATACCGTTCGGCTCTTTCTAGGAGTTTAACCGCATATTCTCTTTGACTTAGAGCAACCATAGCGATAGCACCCCAAGAATTTATGTCTAATGCGTCCGCTGTATCGGGTGTTCCATCGGCATTGATACCTTGATACATTCGGTTTTCTGTGGAATTGTACAATCGTGTTATTATTGAGTTACCTATGGTAGTTGCAATAGTTGAATAACTTGTATTATCTAATACATTTCCTGCCTGCTTAAATGCAAAGTAAGCATCAATATTATGTTCTGTAGATATCCAAGGAATGATATAAGTCGGGTCGAATGTCTCAATTCCTCCGCTTGTTGTATATCGTCCTGAGCCACCTTTGATAAGCCCGCCTTTGGTATTGTCTTGAAGTGTTTTCAAGTATTCCAACGCTTTTATTAGGCACTGCTTTACATCTTCTTTAATTGATGATGTTGGATACATCTCTAAATAGTAACCCAACGCATAAGCAACCCAACAAATTGCCCCCGACCTCAAATATGCATCTGCACCAATTGGGTTAATGTGGTTCGTTGAAAATGGAAATGCTCCATTAGTCAATTGACTTTTTACAATCCCTTTTGCAGTTCTCTTTGCTCCCTCGCTATTTCCAACTCCTGCCAATGATATTAAAGACAATCCTGCATCGTATAGATAGCTTTTGCTAGCGAACGGTGTGATATAAGCAGGGTCATCTTTTTCAAGTGTGTACGAACGTGGTAGCCATCCTTTAACGGGTGTCTCTGCTAAGACCTCATTGGTAGTTTTGTTGATGATTTTGACTTTATAAATTTTGTCCTCATCGGTTGTGCTGACTTCGAATGAATAACCGCTAGTTACTCCAATCGTTGTGGCTCTTTGGTAATAATCAATATCAGACGTGATATATAGCTTAGCTTCTATATCGCTATAAGTTTCGCCATTGACACCATCGTTTATTACCTCTTCAATTAAGGTGTTGGTTGAGGAATTATAAATCTTGAATACAAGCGTTGAAATTCCTTTATTACCATTAAATGTAAACTCCCCTGTAGTACCGTTAACAGGACATTCACCCACTAAATAATCTTCATCACTTCGTCTGTATACTCTTACTAATCTATCCGTTTTCGTACCGTTTATTTTACCTGTTATTGGTGCTTTCCAATTGTTTTGGAAACTTACAGGAGATAAAAAAGTAATGGCTGCTGCTTTCTTATTGAGTGTTAAGTTGGTTTTTATTTTACCTTCTAATTTTTGTACTCCTGACTCATTATTGATTTCAGGTTTCGGTGCTTTTGTTCCTTTACATTGTCTGACAAATTCAAATTTATTCACTAATGTTTTTTCGGTGTAATATACTATTCCATCGGGCAAAGCATATTGCTTAACAATGACTTTAATCCATTCTGTACCGTTATCTTCAATTTCAAAAGTAGTATATGTTTTTTCACTAAGTACAGCAACTGAACCTGAATCGCCAATGTCATTAATTTGAAATGGTCCGCTACCTCTGTCAACATCTTTATGAAATGGTGAAGCTTCGATACATGGAGTTAACCTATTTTCGGGAAAGGTCTTCCAATCTAATAAAGTCGGTGAAGTAGTATCAAATATTGCGTTTCTCCCATCATCTATGGCCTGTTGATGGGTATCACCGTTAACAATAAACATGTTGGTAATATTATTGGAGTTCATCCACTGCCATAACTCTGTACGCTCTGCTTTATAAGCTGTCCAATGTTCACCGCTCGAACCATAATCCCACGAATAACCATTGAGGTCTTCACCTGTCCATGAACCAGGATTTAACCAACAAATCAAAGCAATATCATCATTGTTTTTGGCTGATAATAATGTTGATTTGAACCAAGCTTTTTGCGCATCGCCTAACATTTTTTTATTCAGGTCGTAATCGTCAATCAAAAAGTTATCCCTTTGAGACCGTAAATCAGTGAGTATAAATAATACTCGTCCTACTATCCAAGATTGACCAAGCGAATCGGTTAAGGGGCTTGAATTAGCATCGTTCAGAAACGGATAATGTGGGATATTTTCCAAATAAAAATTGGTTGAAGCTACCTTTGAAGGGGAATTTTTGTCCGAATTATTATCGCCGTAATCGTGGTCGTCCCACATATACATAAGTGGTACATTCCTATTCAAATCCCTTACCCTCGCCTGCCTTGCTGTTGTATTATAGGCATTGCGGAATAATTGAGAATCGTTTGTTGTAATATCCTCATAATGCCAATCACCAAGGTGTGACCAAAATAATGGCTCTTCGTTTCGAATCTCTTCGAATGTTTCGGCATTACTACCTGTGTAATTACATGAGCCTGCCACGAATTTAAAATTTGTTGGAGTTCCTACCAATGGAAATGTTTTAAACTTCAATACTTCGGGTTGCTCAACTCCGTCTGTTTCCATTTTGACGTAATATTGAGTATTGGAATTAAGACCTGTTAATGTATGCTTAGTAACTCCATTATTGCTTGAATTGTGTGGCAATAATGATGTGTAACTTGAATAGGCAAATGAGGAGTTTTTAGAGTACTTTAAACGAGTATTTCCCAATACAACATTAGGCGGATAACTGATACTATACACATCGCTAAAAGGAACTTGCACCTCGTTAAAGCCTGCTGTATTGATTCTGACAGCTAAATTGGGTTCACCACTATATTTTTTGATTCTTATAGCATTGTTATAAACCGTACCACCATCATTAATAGCACCTATAACCGTCTGGTCACCTGTCGTGTTATCGAAGGCAAAGACCATGAAAAAAGTAAAAAAGTCCGGGTCTCCAGTCTGTTTTAGACCTGCAACTTTATAATTATTTGTTCCATCAAAATAAAGTGCATTCTTACCTTTGAATTTATTCGTTGCTATAGTTGCAGGCAATGCACCAGTTGTTGGAATACCGTGTTTTAAAACCCCTCCAAACCCTACGAAATCATCCCATTTACTACACTTTCCACTACCATTGTTAACCATTGTAGTCTCATTCATTTGAAGCCATTGGATACGGTCAGGCATCGGAATCATGGGAAAAGAACCGCTTTCACTTGCCTTTACAACGTATCCATCATCTAGCACGGTTCCTGTAGTTAACCACTTATCCGCTAACCATCTTTCTTGTTCTATGATGTTATTATTCGTTGCTGTGTTTGGAGTTCCAAAATCATTAATGAAAGCTATTTCACAAATGTATCCTTTGAAATAAGCAACTTCATCGGCATCTGAACCTATCATTAAATTCTCAATGTACGCAAAATTCCCTGTCTTACTGTTATCTGTTGCTTCAAGTTTTCCATTTACATATACCTGCATCCCCAAAGTCGAATGGTATCTAATTCTTAAAATCTTTAACTCGGTACTGTTAGGTGTCGGAGCTGGGTAATCGTACTTGCTTGTTATTGTTGCGGAGTTTGGTGTTATAGCCCCGATTAAATTATATTGAATTGCCATTTGTTAAATTATTTCTATACCCTTATCATTTTCAACCAAACTCCAAAAATTGCTTAGTATATAGTTGATTTGGGGATTCTCATCTCTGTTAGCTATTAGTATTTGCTTGAATAAATCAATACTGAATGCAACACTAAAATCAATAGTTAATCGACTTCTTTTAAATCCGTTGTTGCGTTGCTGTAATACCTTGTAGGTTTTCACATCTATAGCTATTTCTACAAAATACTCTTCAATTTGAATATAGACTTTGTTTGCTATTAGCAACTCCTTTATTAAACTTGCATCATGGTCGCTTAACACATCACTATATGCATTATAACTATACTTCGAATCGACATTGATTAACTCCTTATCATTAAATAACACACTGTTAATTGCTGTTTGCGCTCTCGATTTATTTAGGTACGTTTTATTGATTGTTAAGGTCTCAACCCTATTATTAAAGGTGAATGTATCCCAACCGCTTACAGGATTTTTATAGATTAAGGTGAAGTCATTTTTATTACAATCTCTTTTAATTATGTATCCCTTAAAATCACTGACTTCAATATTGTCACCATCGACAATCACAACCCTATACCTGTCAATGTTGTCGGTTCCACTAGGGAAAAGTATTGAAGGGGAAACGTTTATATTTATAACATTTCCTGTTGTTGGAATATCATAAAAGGTATCTGTACCCACGTTATTAATGTACTTTGTTACCTTTATTTTCTTACCGATTTTAGCGGTATCGAATATCTTTAAAAACTCCTTCTGCTCCGATGACACATAATTAATGTTTGCTTTATTTGTTAAAAATACAGCCTTGTTTAATGTTGTATTGATATTGTATTTATTCGGCTGATACTTTAAAAAGTCCATCAATCCCATTTCACAATCAAAGACGTATTTAACCCCTGTTGATATGTTACTACCAACCGTTACCAATCCTGTTGTTGAATTAATTAGATATTCTGTTATCGTCAATTCATAAGCATACAAATTACTAGTGGTTACTACGTCATTAGAATTATTCAATTTCGATTCTACGACATTGGTTAAAACGCTATATAAATCAACCGCTAATGCAGTCGCTAATGGCTTTGGAAACACTTTCTTTTTCGCTATTATTTTACCTGTAATAGGTTCCTTCACCTCAACTATGCAATAGATTAATTGTGAACTATCAGAACTGAATTCCCATTTATTTGTATTGCCACTTGGATTTATATTGTTTGGTTGCCCTGTTATTATTATTGCCATTTATTATAATTTTTAAAATTCCTCATTACATTATAAATTTTATAATAGAGGGATTTACTATTGTTTCTTTTGAATATTGTCGCCATACTTGTTAAATATGCGGTAACGTACTTGTGAAGACAAATTTGCCTGAATGCGTGTGTTGAGTTCGTTCTTTAACCAATCGACATTTTTATCCCAATACCCTTTACCCTGAAAACCCTTCTTATATATTTTGCTTCGTATTGCGTATGCCAATTGGGTTTTCTTCTCCGTATCTGTCATATCATCGAAAACAGCTGATTTAAAAAAATTTCCGTTATTGGCTGATATTAGTTGACGGTTTTCTATCCATTCTAAAATCGGTGCAACAGGGGGTTTATACTGTCCGTATGAATGTACACTACCATTGTTTTGCTCAACTCCGTTAACTCCTCGTGATTGGTATATTATATGTTCTAATCCTAATATTTCAACCTCATTCATATTATTAACTTTGATTGAAAGCTCTTCAATAGAGCCTGTAACCAAGAAATCACTAATACTATTTATTTCTGTTTTAACACGCTCTATAAACTCCGCAACTATCTCCTCTAACACATTCATATTAAATGAAAACGCCCCCTTATCTTCTCCCACGGTTGCAACAAGATTATCAATTAGGTTATTGAATTGTGCCTTTTTACTAGCCTGTTTTAAACTCTTCGCCATGCTTTATTTCTTTAATATGTTTACCTTATCTTTCAGCAATGAGCTATAAACAAACACATCGACCGCAAACATTTTCATTCCTTCGAGCATCGTTACAAATAAGTATTCGCATACATTATGAAGCAATTCAAAATACCCCCATCGTCTGTAAAACTCCTTCTTTAAATATTGCTGTGATGCTTCTATTGCGCTTTGTGCTTCTTCTTCAACTTCTCCATCAAAGAGATTTCCAAAGCTGTTAAATAATTGGTCAACTGCTTTTCGAGAACAAAAAAAAACCTGTTGGCTTCTGCCATTGTCATATTGTCCTCGATGTTATCGATAGGAGTTTTCAATAGAATGTTTATCATCTCTCCCCAATTGGATATATTATTTTGCTCCTGCAGGTTCATATATTTTAAAAGGTCTTCAAAGACTATTTCATCAAATCCCTTAACTAGGCTTTCATCAATATCTGCTGTTGTATTAGATTCGTCATTCTCGAACTGATTAAAACGTTCAGCAACTTTGAAATAATCCATCTCCTTGAATCCCTCCACATCGATAATATTAACCCCTGTAAAGACATAAAAATATATGTCGAGAATATTCCTATACACCTTTTCGAACTCCTCTACACCGCCTAATTTGTCTATCAAATTCCTGAATGTTATATACTGCTTTAATGTGATATCAGCCCATTTTGAGGGGAGTTTATTTAATAATTCTTCTTTTGTCATTCTTAATATTTCCAATAAATATTGGTTATTTACCAACCGTATTTAGCAAGGGGATTGCCGTTAGAATCGTGCATGGCTTTACCTTCATCTAAATAGAAATTGGCTAAGGATAAAGAAATTACGGTGTCATCAAAACACCCCGATATTGAATTGAAGCTAATATTATGTGTTTTGGGATTAAGTGTTGCAATGTATGTACTTAACTCCTTTGCGGTTAGTTCATTGAATTTAAGTTTATCAGTGTTCAAAGACACCCTTAATTCCGTAATTAAATTTAGCTTGGTTGATGAATCGAAATGTACACCTATTACATTTTGCGCTACCATTTGCAGGCGATAAAATAAACCATCACCTAAGCCTGTTTTATCAATTGCCTTTATAACTCCGCTCGGTAAATTCCTTATAATCCCCTCTAATAGATTAGAATCAAACCCCCTATAGTGTTGATGCTCGGTCATGTGTCCATTACTATCTAAGCCTGTTATACTTGTGTAGTCACCATTAGGAGAGGTTGCAATATCAATCCCATATACCACTGTTGGAAGGGTGGATAATTCCGTTATCGTATTTCTTTCTATGACATCGCTATCAACAATGGCACTTGCATTCTCTCCTGCAATCGCTAAATATTCTTGATTGAATTGTGCCTTTGATAATTGTTGTCGAAACCTATCAATTACTTCTTTTTTAATGTAGGGATTATCGTATGTGGTGTAATGAAAATGCGACCATAGTACACCATCATTTTTTTGACAAAGTTCAAACCAGTAGTTTTTACCATAAGGCGTTGAAATCATCAACAATCGTCCATCTCTATCGGTTAGTGTCGCACCAATTGCACCATCAAGCTTTTCTTGAAGATTCGCAATAAATGCACTTTCATCAATAATGACCAAATCATAATTACGTCCCCTGATAGTACCGTCCAGACTATCGCCATTTCCCGAATAGAATTTGATTTGACCGCCTGTAATGAATGATATTTCTAAATCTGATTTATTGCTTTCGGCTACGTTAAGGGGTAATAGCTTTAATATTTCATTGAAGAAAAATTTAGCTTGTGAATATTGTGGACATATATAAGCTATTTGCTTTCCGTTGCAGGCTTCAACAATTCCTATGATAGACATTATTGTACTCTTCCCACCCCTACGTCCTGCATTAACGGTTATGTTTTTAACTCCGCTGTTGAAGTAGGCATTTAATATTTCTTTTTGCTTTTGATGAGGAATTGGGAGTTTAATATTAAATTCCTCATTCATTATTATTGTCCTCGTTCTCCTCCTCAGTAGAGGAATTTATGAGGTCTCCAAATGAAATATTTATTTTAACGTCACCTTTAACGTTTGTTTCTTGCTCGATTTTATTCGCTGATAATTTGGGCTTTTTATAACCTAAAAGATTCCAATATAATTCACTTGCTTTAGATGGTGAAAGGGATTTAATCACATCGTCACCGTCCATCATACGCTTTTCAAGTAGTTGCATTATCTCTTCGTATGCTTCTCTAACTTCTTTAGTTCGTTTGTTTTCGCTCCCTTTTGGACGTCCATTAGGGTTTCTAACCTCACCTTTTTTTATACTTGTTTCGTTTGCTTTTTGGGGTTGCTTACCTCGCATATCCTATTACATGCCATTTACTATATAGGCATCTCCATGAATAAATATTGGATTGGTTTGTATGTAACTTGATAATGAAATAATAAAGCCGTATGTTTATTAAATAACAACAAAACACCTATTAACCATGAAAGAAGTACCTTTAGGAAAAGAAAGAGATGGAGTAATTGAGGAGATTCTTACCGATGAAAATCTTAAAAAGTGGTATGATAAGTTTCCAAATCGTAAAACATACTCTAAAAGACATAGAGACTATGTTTATCAAGTATTTATAACTAACAAAGTCCTTGGCTCCCAAATAGATAAGAATAAAGATTTGATTATTAAAGTATTTAGATTCTCTGATTTCAATCAACATGCTATCGATGTTCTAATTAAGGATAATATAGAACAAATCAATTCCGCAAGATTATACCATTATACCGATAAGGATTTTACAAAGTATATAAAATTTGAAGGGGTTATTTACAAGGTATTATTTTTAGATATTGATACCGAGGTTAAAAGAGTCGGTGATTTTTGTCTTGCTACCTTATAATAAAGGAAAGCAATTAAACTGTTCCAAAATTTATATTCAACTCGACTATAGTTAATTTGATGATTAAATAATAAATAGCTATTTTTAAAAAAATCATATATTAATTTTATGGAACCTCTTGTAAGTTTTTTATTAGCTGTTGGAAATGATTTGTTATCATTTTATCCAAATGAATCTTTCGCAACTCTTTCAATTAGTGGTGTAACTTATCGTTTTATCTTTTTAAACGGTGTAGTATCACAAATTAGGTCTTTAAATGGAGATGGAACAACATCGGCAATATTATATAACCTATAAAAAAAGGATAGCCATTAAGCTATCCTTTAAACATTTTTAAAACTCCTCTTCCTACTTTCTTCTTCTCTTCGTAGTAGTCTTCTTGGTCGGCTCTGGCACCTCTTCTTTGGTGGCATTTTTTAACTCCTCCTCTGTTGCATTTTCGATTATTTCGAACATTTCACCGACCATCTCGATTTGCTTCTCCTGCTTGCTCAATCGGTCGAATACAGGCAACAAATCACTTAAAAAATTCCGAATACATCCTGCACACGAATCAATTTTCAATGGATACTTCACACTTGGATAAGCAATTTTTAACTTTCCCAATATCACATTCAACTGTTGTTGAGTGGCGATGTTAACCATTAAATCACCACCATTTTTAAAAGTCATTAAAACCCCTTTTATTTTATTCATTTCTTCTAATACTTCTCTTTCTTGTACTGTCATATTTTATCTATTTAAATCGTTTTTTATGCGGTTACATATTCCGTTGATTTCATCAAAAATCTGTTTATAATGCTCTTTATCTGCATTCGTATATCTTCCTTTTTGGCCTGTACCTTTCTTGTTTAAGTAACTATAAAAAAGGTCTTTTTCTTTTTCTGTCATCATGTTGATGAACTTATCGCATGTTATACCATATTTAGTTCCAAATGGGTCAATCGCAATATCTCCAACAATAAACTCCCCTTCTATATCCAAAAACTCATTGTGGTTAACCCTCTGTGTCTCTCTATCCAAAGTGGTAGAAAAGAGCTTATTTTTCTCGTAGTATGACTTTGCCTTTGGATACTTTTCATTAACATCTCTAAATAGATGCCTTTGTGCAATTAAGCAAATAGTCGCTGTTAACTTTTTGGGATTGTCTAATAATTCCTCCCATTTTTCAAGTTTGATTAGATGTACTTCCTTAAATAATTCGTTATAGTAGTCATCCATTTCTTGCTCAATAGCCTTGTCTTTAAACCCCTTCATCTTTAGCCATCCACTGATATAAGCTTTGATTGGATTGTCTTTACACCTCGATTCTTTACCCATATACAAGCCCTTGTAACGGCCTGTTAGGTACAATTCATTTATTGCTTCTTCTTTTCTCTTTTGTAAATTTTTATCAAATTCTTCTTTATTTAAATTCAACTTCTGTTATTTTATCCGAATTGGAAGCACATTCTTAATGCGTTCCATAATGTCAGCAACATAAGGTGCTGAGACTGTTACAAGCATCCATTGATACAATGGTAGTGGTTGTAAATTAAATGCCCCGACTAGGACACAAATCCAAAAACTTAGACAAAAAACACATGAAAACGGCTTGCCTAGTCTATCGAGATAAGACCATAAAGGAATGGAAGTGACTGTATTAACTCCCATCCCGATTAGTATTATATATATTAGTATATCTAGCATATTTTAATTTTTATATTTTTTAACAAACTTGTTCACGAAATATTCTTGTCCCAATGGCGTTACCATGCACGTAGCATTGATTCGTGTTGCTTTCTTATAGGTGTCGTTGTAAGTGGAATATTTAATCTTGAAAATTCCTCTATCAATATATGTCTGTGCAGGAAGGTTATATTGCTCCCGACGACTTAGCAAATAGCCGTTATCTCGGAGTATTGAAAAGAGCTTATTTTGTCCAATACTTTTACTTGTAGCTTGGCTGATTACCTTTGCTAATTGCCCGATTTGCACATCAGTTTCAGCACTCACAATTGCTTCTGCAAATACTACTTTTGGTGCCTGGTCCGTGATTGTATTTTGGAGCTTTTTATATATCAATTGGGATTGATATACTTGTTTTTCTTTCTCTTCAATTTGTTTGGTTTGTTCGGTCAACAACAGTTGTTGTTGTTCTATCTGTTCAGCCTGTTGTGATGCTAATAATAACGCACCGCTTAATGTAGTAGGGATTTGGAATTGGTTATTTTGAACTTGTTGTTCTAATTCCTCCCATCGGTTAATCAATTTCGCTCTTACAACATCATTATATTTGGTTGCTATATATAATGTTTCTTTTTTGGTCAGGTGATATTCAGGTCTTTTTTGACCTTTATTATCAATATAATCAACCAATCCAAATTTGGTTCCGTTAACGTTAATCCAAGCATCTTCCATGTTCCGAATATCACGCATTACATGGTGGTGTGCTTTTCCTGTGTCTTTGGCAATCTCTCTGCTACTTAATGTTTGTTCATTCTTATTTTTTAAAAAATTCATACTTAATTAATTACTCTTTTGCGCTCCATGTTGGTAGCTACTTATCGCAATCGGTCTTTGATTGCTCCTTTTCTATAAATAGTTTGTTTTTTGAAAAACGACCATTTTTATTTCATTTTTTTTGATAATTTTTAAAATATTCTTTTAAATACTCTTCATACACAACTACTTTGTTTAGTTCTTCAACTAAAATCGCTTTGTCAAGCGACCTAAACCTTTGCGCATAACATAATAACCCTTCTTTATCATAATCATTGGTCTTGCTATAATATGCGCTTATCACTCGGTAATAGTCTGTATTCCTGTCGTATGGTCTATCTCTTAATTTTGATTTATCTTCTACAACAATTGGCTCAGATTCCGTTATTATTTCAATCTCTTCTTCAATTAGGTCTCTATCATCTTGTAGATATTCCTCAATGGTAGCAGTTGAAAGTTCTTCTTTTTTACTTTCCTCTATTACAATAGGTTGAGATTGAATAAGTGATTTGATTTGCTCTTTTAATTCTTTATTCTCTTCTATTAACTTATTTATAAGCTCCTCATATTTAACCACCCCCAAAGGCTTAACATCCTTAACAGCAAGGGGTTTAGGTCGTTTGGTAGATAACGGCAAAATCAAATACTTAAGAGCTTGAAAGTGCTTAGCAAAAGTGTATATATTAATATCAAAATGAATCAATTCATTTGATTTATTTTTCAGCTCCCACCCTTTAATTACCCTATATGTACGTGCTTTTTTGCTGTCTGTCCCATATTCTCCAATAACCTCAATTAATTGATTCTCTATAAGGAATTTAGTTAATTTCTCTAATTCATTTTTGGTTGTGAATACTTGTTTATGCGCTCTGACATGTAGTTGATAACTATTTGAATAGTAAGAGTTTTGACCTATAACTCTATCCCCTCTGTTGATTAACCATATTAAAAAGTATAGTTTTGTCTTGAAAAGTGGTGTGCAGCTGACTGCTTTTTTGTTTATTTCTCCAATTACCGTCATTGGTAATGAGATAGTGACGATGTTTTTATCGTCAGTGGCAATTATGCCATTCACGTCTATTTCCATTTTTTTAGTTTTTAAAATTTAATTTTTTTAGCTGTGTCCAATTTTAATTTTTTTAGCTATGATAAAAAGCTAAAGGGTACAGTAGCTACTCTGTACCCATCTTAAAACTAAAATTTGGAAGTATCTTTTATTATAAATAGTATCGCTTTTGAGAAAGCATCTATTTTTTTAATAAAAAATGTATAATAATATACTTTATATTAATATATATTATTTTTTATAGAAAGTCAAGTCTAAATATTTGTATTTTTATTATTTTATTTAAATAAATTACACCAAACATTATAACCTACATCCTAGCACACACAATGGCCTACACCATAAACTACACTATAACCTACACTATAGCCTACATTATAACCTACACTATAGCCTACACTATAGCCCATCATCTAATGGTAATGGTTATTATTATGGAAATGATTTTAAAATGAATTTGATTATGGTTTTGATTGTGGTTTTAATTCCATAGAGAGTTGAAGGAATAAGAAATAATATAATTTTTATAAATTTTAAATTCCTCTATGCAATAGATAAGACGAATATCTTTATTACTACATAATACTCTATATTTTCAATTATTTTATAAAAGTTGATATAGGTATCCAAATGACACGAAAGTGTCTTAAATCCCTTACTATATAGCTAATATTGAATATATAATTTAATCTAACTTTATTCAATCCTGAAAGGAATATTTTTTTGAATTTCAATATATTTTAATTTTTAAAAATTCTCAATATATCTTTAAGAAATCCTTCAATTCAGGTATCAGGCGGAGCCTGTAATCAGTTATAATATTAAAGTTAACTTCCTATTCAATTTCAACTTAAACTCTCTCAAGTCGTCTTAAATAGAGCCAAATTTATGTCGGAGAGGTTCCGCCCCGATTCGCATTAAATTCCTATTTTTTATATATTTGATTAAATATTAACCAAAAAAGGGGAATTCATGAAAAGAACTATATTATCAATTGCTCTATTATTGGGCATAACTTCATTTGCAAGTGCACAATTATCCGTGTCTAAGACACCAAAAATGGAAACTATTAGTAAGGTTGCACCGCTTGGAGTGTTAAGAATGGAACTAAAAAGAGGAATTACAAACGGTGATACCACTTACATGCTTATCTACCCAAATAATGCTTTTAAACAACTATCCAAAAGGGGTGAATTCCACCTTAAGGCTTCAACACAAGACATGTTAGACCTCGAAAAAGTCATGCTTGAAGTACTGGATAACAAAGAAAGTAAAGAACATGTAACTGTGACACTTGGTGAAAAAGAATATTATTTTAGCCGTACAACGATGATGGGATTTCCTTCATTAATGATAGCACAAAATCCTGATTACGATTACACGTACATTTCTGAAAAGGAAATCAAAAAGATATTCTCGCCTTTCCACGATGATAAAAAGAAAAAGTAAGCATTATGAATTTGACAGTAGTAAGTTTAATTATAACAGTCTTTACCTATTTAGTATCACATAAGAGTCTGAGAAAATTTGAAGACGCTGGTTGGATTTCCGTTCTTATGGGACTAGTGGGTGGTTGTATTTATGAAGTGATAAAAAGAGACGGTTTAAAAAATCTTCCTGCAACAGCGAGCAAAATAAATATCTTTGCTAGCATGATTGGTGGCTCATTAGCAGGGGCAATTATTGGCCTAATCATTATCATTTTTATAGATAAAAAGCTATACGGAAAAAATCCAAGAAAATAAGTAAGGGGCTATCAAAGCCCCTTTTTCTTTACTCATCTTTAACGGTATATGCATAAACCATGAAGCCATTTGAATCACGTAATTTAAATTTGCCAGTACTCCTTATATTGTTCTACTGGTTTTATTATCAATTTCTGTTACCTTTGTAATCTTAGCTAAGTAAGCTAAAGTCTGGTCAATAGATGAATGTCGATTAAGCTTCTGCAATTCCGCTGGCTTCCAAGAATCATTTACTTTATGGATATTGCTTGTATGCTTTACACAATAGATTGAATAGCCTGTATTATCGTGTAATTTTAGTTCCTTTAGTACGGCTCTAAACCAGTCGGCAAAGAAGTCTTTACGATGCTGACGTTTGCCAAAAACTGTTTTCTTTAACGATTTGGAATCTATCGAAAAAACATAATCTTCATCTTCTGCTTCACTTAAATTCATTTGGTTAAGAATGTTCATTAAAGCAGGATAAATAGGCACATAGTCCAACTTATTAGACTTTGCAACAGATGCCCTTATCCTGATTTTTTTATGTGTAAAGTCGATGTCTTTAATTTTTAGATTTCTTAGCTCGTTGGGACGGATACAGCCATGATATATGAAGTTAACAAAGTAATATAAATTAGGGTTTTCCAATTCCTTTACCTTCTTCATTATGGTTGTAAAATGGCTATCATTGATTGGATTTAAACGTTCATTTACGTCTTTATCACTATTCAATTTTGCTACGTCAGCAATAGGAGACTTTTTAATTAAAGCTTTTCTAAGGCAGTAATTAAAAAAAACAGTATAAGATTTTCTTGCTTGATTAAGGGTACTTTGTGCGTAGCTGCCATCTTTGACTTTATCCCCTAAAAGTTTTTCTATATCATCTGATTTGATATTTTCCAAATGTACACCACCAAATAAATTGTCAATATCCTGCAACTTATATTTATAAGCGTTAAGGGTGTTAGGGCTACCGATAAAATCAGCCTGAAACATTTTATATGCTTCGTTGAAAGTTATCTTTTCAGTGATTTTAAAGTGTTTCTTTTTATCTTCAACATCGAATGGATTAATGTCTTTACTCAATAATTCCACCCATTTTGCACGTAATTTTTCAGCATATTCTTTTTGTTGCTTATGGGTGAACTTTTTTGAAATTCTCTTTTTGTGTTGAGTTCCATCCACCGAAATATGCAAAACATACGCATCGGGTTTACCTGTTAATTTTGGCTTTGTAAACTTATATTTCATGAAAAAATGTTCTAAAAATCGATATTACAAATTTAGAACATTTTCCAAAAATTTAGAACATTATCGTTTGATATGGCAAAATAAAACACATTTGCTATCCTCCCCGTATCGCCTTATTTATTTGACACTCGTTTTCCAGCCCCTATTTGAATCCCATATAAGAAGCAAAACAAAGGTTTTTGTGTAGAACATCAACATTTTTAAAGCCAACTTGTGTCAATAAGTTTAGTTGATAGATCAGCGATCTTGGTGTATCCTCGTGTTCGATATAGTCAAAAACATGATCACGATACTGCTCATCCTTCAGGTTAGTTAAGTATTCACCATATTTTTCCCTGTAAATTAATTTTTGAAGCTGTTCATTATTTTGCTCAATCAAATCAAAAATCCACAGACTTCCTCCGGTTCTTAATAAGCGGAACAGCTTGCTAAACGCATTTTCCCAATCTTTATCATCTCGAAGATGATGTAAAACGGATGTTGCGATAATGACATCAAATTTGTTTTCCTCTAAAGCTGCGGCACGAAAGTCGCCTTTAATCAACTGAATTTCTCCCTTGGTTAATTTTCCAACGCGTTCCCTTGCTCTATTTAACATTGGCTGGCTCAGGTCCAACAGACTAACATTTGGATTAGACTCCAATTTTTGCAATAGTTTTACGTCGTAATTGCCAGCTCCGCATCCAATGTCCAATATATTTTGAGCGTTTGGATAAAGACTGACAATGGCATCCGTAATAAGCTCCATGTTCCATACCGCATCCAATGTGGTTGCTTGACCTGTTTCTAAATTTGAGAACCGCTCGACATCGTTGTCAAACCGTGTTTCAATCTCTTGTAGCGTCGCTTTGTTCATCTGTAAATTGTTTATTCTCTAAAGTTCAGATAGATTCCCCCGCACAGCAGTATCTTAAACTGTCTGATCGGCGGTATTTCATCCATTAATTTTTAATAATTTAAAGGTAGGACTAACTGGAATTCATTAAAAATATTTATTTTGTCATCAATTCATACCAAAAAAGTATCGATGGAAATCCGACATCTCATTTATTTCAAAACAGTAGCCGAAGAGCTTCATTTTGGCCGAGCAGCAGAACGCTTATTTATGTCCCAGCCCCCATTAAGCCGGCAGATTAAAGATCTAGAAGACGAATTAGGTGTTATTCTTTTCTTCCGAACCAACAAACGCGTCGAGCTAACGGAAGCAGGTAAATACTTTTTGGAGGAGGTTGTGGAGATCCTACAAAATATCGAACACAGCAAAACGATCACCAAACAGATCCACAACAATATCTCAGGAGAATTCAAACTGGGCTATATTAGTTCGACACCTAAGAAAATGCTTGCTACGGTATTAAAGCAAATTCAATTGAAATTTCCATACTTAAGAGTTAGTCTTTTCGAAACATCGACGCAGAAACAAAAATTAGCACTCGAAAACGGAAAATTGGATCTGGGTATTATGCGTGCTCCAATTTATTCAAGTGAATTGCTTACCACTCCCCTTTTCGAAGACCCTATGGTTATTGTAGGTCATTCACAGGTGAAATTTAATGCGATCAACTTTTTTAATGAAAGTTTCATTTCTTTCAATCAGAAATACGCATCGGAATATCACCGACTTGTTATTAATACCTGTAACCGCATGGGATTCGAACCCAAAATTGTACATCAGAGCAATTCGATGTCTTCCATCCTTGAGTTGGTGTCACAAGGCCTGGGCCTGGCAGTCGTCCCTTCGTCCACCATCAAACAATACCCACATTTAAACCTAAAAATCATGAAGCTTGAGGATATGGATAGCAAAACAGAAGTGATCCTGGTCTCTAATATAAAAAGTAAAAACAGTGCATTAGGCGAATTTATAGCCTGTATCCAGAAAGAGTATCTTGATTTTAATGCGTCCTAAAGTGGCATCGATTGAAATTCCAGCATAAAAAAACGGAGTCAGCATGTTGCTGGCTCCGTTTTTTTATGGGTTGAAGAGCGATATTACCTCTTCTCAAATTTATACGCTAAAGTTGCCATAAAACTACGCGGTGGAATCGGATTCACACTATAGTTTTCATGGATATAATAGTTAAACGCGTTGGTGATATTGGATAATTTACCCAAAATACTCCAGTTTTTATACGCATAACCAGCGGAGAAATCTATGGTTGTAAATGGACTAACGGAGATCAAACGATTAAGACCGTCGCGTACGTTGATCTTTGTATTATTCCAACCTGCATTACGTCTACCTGTATAAAATGCAGAAAAACCTAATTTCAGTCCCTTAACTGCTCCATTTTGAATGGTATAAAACACGGTTCCATTAGCCGTATGTGCTGTAGTTCCTACCAAACGTACATTTTCTTCGTTTCCAGAGATTTCAGTCACTTTCTCCTTACCATCAACGATGGTTGTATAACTTGAAATTGGATTGGTTTCGGTATAACGCATATAATTGTAGGAATAACCGGCGATAACATTCAATCCTGGAAGTAAGGTTCCAGTAACATCAACTTCCAATCCGCTTGAAGCCGTCTTTCCAGAAAATTCTTTCATATTTGCATCGCTATTGCTTGTTCCATCCGGAAGTACCAATAATTGTTGGGCAAAGCGATTGTTATTAATTCTATACCAAGCAACATTTGCGGATAACCTACCATTGAAAAAGTCATTTTTCACACCTGCTTCATACTGATCGATGATGGAGGGAGCCAAGGGTTGATAATTCACATCGTATCCCGAATTCGATGTAAAGTTATTTGCATAAGTAACATAGACACTCGATGAACGGATCGGCTGATAGATCAATCCAAATTTAGGTGACCATGCTTTGTCGACTTTTGCTCCGATCGGATTTTTTTGACCATCTAGATTAATAATCTCTTCCGATTGATTCGTCGCATAAGTATACTTTTCCGAATTCGGTGTACGCTGATACGTATAGCGAATCCCAGCCAATACTTTAAATTGTTCAGTAACTTCTATTAAGTCCTGAAAAAATGCACCGTAACGGAAGATATCCGTTGTTGTTTTGGTCAATAGATCCGCTTGTGGCATATCTGTCCGAAGTCCATTTCCCGAAACCAAATGCTGCGCAGTTTGTGAGGGATTAAAGACATAAATTGAATCGTATACGCCACCCACATTTTTAGATGCATCAATTTTATAGGCATATGCATTTGAATGCGATTGATCGGCATCTGCTCCCACCAGGATCTTATGCTTGATCGATCCTGTTTTTACAGTTCCGGTTAAATTCAATTGTTGGTTGGCCGTAAACTCATTTGATTTGGACCGGGTTAAACTCCGCGGAGCAATTCCATTTTTATTTGCTTGAATCCGATCTGATCCATAATAATCACGATCGTATGTTTGGTAGCTTGCTATTGCGTTTAAATTCCATGAATCATTAAACTTATGGTTCAAATTGATCTGCCCGTTTGAGGTATTTGTTCTGTTGAAAGCAAAAGGCACATTCATAAAAGTGTTTCTGCCAACTTCATTATTCAACTTTCCATCCACAGTTCCCATTCCAAAGTCTGGAGTAAAATCACTTTTTAAGTAATCGAATGTAAAGTTGAGATCAGTTTTATCGGATATTTTATATAAAATAGAAGGATTTACATAAGTACGTTTTGATGTGACCTGATCCCTAAAGCTACCCGCTTTTTCATAAGTTCCGATAACGCGGAATGCAACCTTATTGGAAATTGGACCATACACATCCACTGTTGGTTTATAGAAGTCATAACTTCCTACGCGCATTGAAGCCTCGCCTCCATAATAAAATTTAGGCTTTTTCGTAACCAGATTTACAACGGCCCCACCAGATACACCGCCATATAACAAAGCAGAACTTCCTTTTAAAATCTCTACAGATTCCAAGGTGCTCGCCTCAATCGAACCTCCATTGTTGGTTCGCGCACCATTTTTAAATATATTATTCCCGCCTAAGCTATAGCCCCTTGCGTAAAAATTTTCGTTGACCCCACCGCGATTTGCTCCCATCGCGACACCGTTTGCATTTTTTAGCGCATCACTCAAGCGATTAACCTGTTGATCTGCAATAACCTGTTCGTTTATAATTTGTACACTCTGCGGCAAATCCCGATCAATAATACCTGCTTTACCGACATTAACTGTTTTACTGTTATGCGAGTTGTAACCTACCACTTCCACTTGTTCCAATTGAGATTCAGAAATATTCAAAGAAACATTAATAGCTGTCGCCTTTCCATTTTTAACCTCGATAGTACGCTCCTCAGCTCCATTTCCGATACTTTTGATCCGAATAGTATAGGTTCCATCTGGAAGATTAGAAAAATGGAAGCTTCCATCACCGGAAGTCGACGTAGACCTACCTAAAGAAACTATGGTTACTGTAGCCGATTCAATTGGTGCACCATCTTTGGTTTTAACACGGCCATGTATCCCCTTACTTTGCGCCGATGCATCCAAATGAATTGCTCCTACCAATCCTAGACTTAAAACAAGTCCTAGAAAAGTTCTTTTCATGTTAATAAATTGTGAGTTCGTAAAAATTATTTGTCGGCGCAAACATACGATATTATTTTATTGTTTAGAATAGTTTTAAATAAAAATAGCTTGTTGTTGTAATATGTGAATGATTCAGCTATGTAGCATTTATTATATGTTGCAAGGATTCATTGTAACTATTTCTATTAATCGTAAGGATTTCCTTACATTTATACCATAACTAACATCCCAACTAATCAATTCAATGATAACGCATAAGCTCCTACTCTCCGTTTTTATTTTTCTATTCTTTCCCACATTTTTGCTGGGCCAGCAAACACAGGTTGATCATGATCTCACAGCAATTATGCATCGTTATAATGCTGTCGGGCTCAGTGTGGTCGTCGTCAAAAACAATAAAATTGAGTATCACAAAAATTATGGTTACAAAAACTTGGAAACCAAAACGGCTCTCGGAGAAAATGACCTCTTTAGGATTGCTTCTATTTCAAAGTCATTCACTGCAACATCATTAATGCAATTAATAGCAGATGGCCGATGCAAGTTAGACGACGACTTTGGGGATTTGATCGGTTTTCCAATGAGAAACCCCAATTATCCTGGAAAAAAAATAACACTCCGGATGATCCTTTCCCATACGTCCAGCATCAATGATAAAAACGGTTACTTCAACCTTGATGTCATCAATCCATCCAAAAACCCAAACTGGAAAGATTCCTACAATCTTTATGAACCCGGCACACAATACCAATATTGTAATCTCAATTTTAATATGGCAGGAGCCGTCCTAGAGAAACTGACCAATACACGTGTCGACAGCTATATTGTTAACCATATCCTCAAACCGCTCAACTTATATGGTGGTTACTGTATAGACTCCTTGGATCAGAAAAGATTGGTTTCGTTATATGCCTTTGATGAAAAGGGAAATCCCCATGAAGAGCCGAGTGCGTATAATCCACGTCGGGAAGAACTCAATCAATATATCCTGGGCTATAGCACTCCTGTGCTTTCTCCGACAGGTGGAATGAAAATATCTGCCTTAGATTTAGCCAGATACATGATGATGCACATGAACTACGGCCACAGTCAAGGAAAAAACATCATCAGTAAAAAATATGCGAAGATTATGCGGACAGCTGTAAATAAAGAATCAGGCTATGGATTAGCGATTATGAACAATGCAAAAATTGTCCCCGGTGTTACCCTGACAGGACATACCGGTTCGGCATATGGACTATATAGTGCCCTGTTTTTCAATCCAAAGAAAAAATATGGATTTATTGTGATAACCAATGGCTGCAATATTCCCGATAGCGATGACTTCAACCCTTTGCTTAAAGATTGTATAGGAGCCTTGTACGATGCATATATCAAATAGGTAAGAGCTTACATCAAGTAAACAAAAGCCAACCCATAAACTATAACCTTGTCGCTAAGCTTTATGGGAAAACCAGAGGCCCTCGGATCGACTCGACAATAACAAAATAAAAAAGCTG
>NZ_DDGR01000004.1:65665-159891 GCF_002337775.1 Sphingobacterium sp. UBA1897 | reverse complement strand
CAGCTTTTTTATTTTGTTATTTTTACTATTTCTTGTTTTCTACCCAGTTTACAATAGCCGGATCCAGCGGATTCGTCGCTGAACGGAAGCGATGTACAAGTTTACCGTTCTCATCGATCAAAAACTTTTCAAAGTTCCATTTGATTTCACCTTTAAAATCTGGGTTCTCCTGCGCAGTCAAATACTTAAACAAAGGTGATATTTGATCTCCTTTGACATCGACCTTTTCGGCCATTAGAAAATCAACACCATAATTTTGTTCACAAAACTCTTGAATCTGCGCATTTGACCCTGGTTCCTGTTGTCCAAAATTATTTGCCGGAAAGCCAATAATGACGAGCTTATCGCCAAAGGTTTTGTGCAATTCCTCCAGATCTTTGTACTGTTTTGTGAAACCGCATTTTGAGGCAGTATTCACGATCAATATTTTCTTTCCCTTGAAATCGGACATTTTCACTTCTTGCCCATCAAGTGTCGTAAACTTAAAATCATAAAAATTGGGATTGCCAAATAACATTGACATATACACCATAATAGTTGCAATAATCATATTTAATTATTTTAAAGACTTAACAATGAATTACTCTCTCTTTCCAGTACCGCATCAAAAAGCTCGTTGATAGGAGATTTTAAAATAGTACCTACCTTTATCTGATGTGTTTCACAGACTTCCCGTAAAATTAAATCAAAACTATAAGCAATAGAACCTACAAAGTGACAGGCATATTTATTATAGTCCGGATAGGTCAAAATCGAAGCTTGAACAAATTCTTCGAATCCACTCTTTACCAGATCAATAATAAAGGGATGGGTAATATTATCGGACATGAACGGTGCAAACGATGCTAAGAAAGCATTTGGACGTTCTTTTTGATAAACATTTTTGATGACGATCTCTTTATTTATTCTGTATTTGTTCGCAAATTTTTCGTTCAGATCTTTCGGCATACGGCCATATAGAAAAAGTCTAACGAGATTTTTTCCAAAATATGCCCCCGAGCCCTCATCACCTAATACATAGCCATTTCCATTATGCGATGGCATCAGCTCCTCTCCGTCAAAAAAACTCAAATCAGACCCTGTCCCTAATGTCGCTACATAACCTTTTTTATTACCACAGGTCGCTAAGGCACTACCAAAAAGATCATTCTCAACAGAAATGTAAGCATTTTCGAATAAGGGTGTCAATGCATTTGAAACCATTTCCCGACGATCAGGCGTAATGCATCCTGCACCAAAAAAATACAACTCAGTAACTTCATCGGCGTAGGGAATAATTTCGGGTATCTCCTTAATAACACGTGTGATTTCCTTTTCATTCACAAAAAAAGGATTGAGTCCATTTGTACTGAATGAGATAGGCGCACTATCTGGCAATTCCAACTTCCAATCCGACTTTGAAGAGCCGCTATCAACAACTAAGATCATACAAATTCTTGATTATTTTCCCCCTATAAACTACTGTATCAAACTTAGCAAAAATTCTGATAAAAAACAGATTTTTTGCTTCATCTCCCCAGCCAAATAAAAACCGGTATTTCATCCAAAGCAGCTATTATGCCTATCGATTTACACCTCATTTCTTAAATAAATTTATGTATATTGGAGGGTACTATTAGCTGCTTCCCGTCATTGTTCTTTTTCTACTGAAGGAACAATGACGAAGCACGCTGATTCATAATTGTAGAACCAACAATCTATTTTTTTGTTTGGTTAAGCGTACGATACTTTTAATTTTGTAAGCTCATACTAAAATCATCTTTCATGGACAGTGACCATTTCAGTATACCCGAAATACATTTTGAGGTATCATTTTCAGAAGCACAAGCTCATTATATCGAAGTAAAAATGAGCATCGCAAAGCTCAACCAGCCTTATGTCGATCTAAAAATGCCGGTCTGGTCTCCTGGATCTTATTTAATTCGTGAATATGCTAAAAACGTAGAACGATTTCGATCATTTGACAAAACAGGAAATACAATTGCCTACCAGAAAATTTCAAAGAACACCTGGCGAATACCCACAGAATCTTTGGATCAGATCGAAGTCATCTACGCCATATACGGTTTTGAAGTTTCTGTGCGTACCAACTTTTTCGATAGTGACCATGCTTTTATTGTGCCTACGGCAACTTTCTTTCATATCGATGGCCGTATAGACAATCCTTCGACAATCAGCATAGCACTAAAAGATTCGTGGGCAAGTATATCAACTGGACTCCAACAAATTGAAGAACGTACGTTTTATGCGCCAAATTTTGACATATTATATGATACACCCATCGAAGCTGGTAATCAGGATGTCTGGAAATTCCAAGCTGCCGGTGTCGAACATGAATGCGCCATGGTCGGGGGTGGAAGCTATGATAAAGAACGCCTGACGAAAGATATCACACGTATCGTCGAAGAAGAAACCCGCATCTGGGGTTCAAACCCCAATGAGCGATATGTCATTATTACCCACAACTACCAATCTGGAGGTGGAGGTCTAGAACATCTCAATTCAACAGTATTGGGAGCCTCGAGAAATGCCTATCTAAATGAGACCAGCTACAAAAACTATTTGAGTCTCGTTGCACATGAGTATTTTCACCTATGGAATGTGAAACGCTTACGTCCAAAAGCATTAGGACCGTTTAATTACGATGCCGAAAACTATACCACCGGCCTCTGGATCATGGAAGGATTCACTTCGTACTATGATAATTTAATTATTAAACGCTGTGGATTCTATGATGAAAAAGAGTATCTCGCTTTGCTAGCCAACGATTTCAACATTGTATTAAACCGCCCTGGGCATACGATACAGTCTGCTGCCGCCTCAAGTTTCGATACCTGGATTAAATATTATCGGCCTGATGAAAATTCGATGAATTCTGGAATTTCCTATTACAACAAAGGTGCAATGCTGACAGCATTGTTGGATATTAAAATTATTGCCGCTACAGAAGGTAGGCTAAAATTGGATGATGTTATCCGCGAGGCTTATGAGGAGTTCTACCTAAAACTTGATCGTGGATTTGAAGAAAACGAATTGAGAAGCCTTGCTGAGCGTATCGCAGGCACTTCGCTGGACGACATTTTCAATGCTGCTCATCAGGACGGAGAACTGGAATACAACGATTATTTTAATCTCGTTGGTTATGAAATTGTTGATACCAATGTTAATAACAACACGTTGACACTAGGTATTACAACCAATAAAGTGGATGGGCTAATTTCGGTAGCGACAGTGGAAAAAGATTCTGGTGCATATGATGCCGGATTAAGTGTAAAAGACGAACTAATTGCAATTAATAGTAACAGGCTCGATGTTAAGGACAAGGAAATTGATTTCATTGTTCAACATGCCAAAGAGGGGGAGATATTAAACTTCCTGGTGGCACGAGATGGTTTAGTGCGGGAAATCCCTGTTCAAATCAAAAAGAGCAATAAAAAGATATACGAAATCCGTCCGCTCAAAGAACAAACCTTTCTACAGGAATTGCTAGGTAAAATCTGGATGGCTTAACACGGAAGTATTATCATTAAAAAAAGAATAGCGGGAAATCCCGCTATTCTTTTTTTAAAATTTATATCTTACCGAAAAACCGATCGGATCAAATAATTTGATACTGGATTCGTTTAGAAAATCGAAATATGGTTTTACATCCAATGAGATTTGAAACGGTGCCTGCGGAATATTATATTCAATACCTACGATACCGTCAATACTTAGATTAAGCTGTGAATCAAATGAATGGCGCTGACCATCTATAATTTTGTCTTTCTCCTTATAAGAACCGATACTACCACCAAAACCATAATACCAATTAAACCCAGCAGTCAATGGTTTATAGATTTCATATAAACCCACAACGCGGAAACGGCGAAAATCAGAATTGCTCTGAATACTCATAATTCCTTCCAATGCATGGTCCGAGTTAAGCGTGTGACGATATGTAATTCCCTGAGCAGACCCGAAACGTCCACCAATAGCACCCTTATTGTCCAACTGAGCCATAGCTCTATTGGATAATGCTCCAAACATCAGCATTCCACCGACAGCCAAAAATATTTTTTTCATAAAAATCGTACGCTTTTTTTGCTTTACATT
Organism: Sphingobacterium sp. UBA1897; assembly: GCF_002337775.1. Taxonomy (NCBI): domain Bacteria; kingdom Pseudomonadati; phylum Bacteroidota; class Sphingobacteriia; order Sphingobacteriales; family Sphingobacteriaceae; genus Sphingobacterium; species Sphingobacterium sp. UBA1897. The sequence continues at coordinate 155,796 of NZ_DDGR01000004.1, read as the reverse complement.
TTTCCAAACATAGATAAATTGCTTTTTATATGCAATATAATTGCAGTGCACATAAAAAACTATTTACCAGAACTTCCCCTACGAAGGACCTTTTCAATAGGGTAAATATCCATTACAGCTATAACGAAACAATGTTTAATTTGTTATGACAATAATCCCAAATTATCCAACTTTATTTCTGTATATTTAGGTCAATACAGCATGTAGTAGTAACCAAATAAACTCAAGTGATATGGGCAGAATTTTTGACTTTATAACCTTATATAAAGAAAAATACGCAAAGGACATCATGGTGGCAGGGCGAGATGGAAATGGCCAGTGGAAGACGTATTCTACCAAAGAATACACCGACGCAATTGACACCTTAAGCAGGGCGTTACTGAAACTAGGTCTCAAAAAAGGTGATCGGGTAGGGATCATGTCCGGCAACAGACCCGAGTGGAATTTAGTTGATTTTGCCTGCAATCAAATAGGTCTTGCAACTGTCCCCCTCTATCCCACTTTATCCGCACAGGATCTTTCGTTTATTGTAAATGACTCGGATGTCAACGTACTATTTGTCAGCAACAGAGAATTGACGGACCGTATTGAACAAGCCATCAAGGAGCACGGTATACACCCACAACTGTATACATTTGATGCTATTGAAAATTATACGCAGCTAAAAACATTCATCGAAACAGCAAAAGATGACACAACCGACCTGGCTCCACTTCGAGAGGCTGTTACAGAAGAAGATCTATTAACACTGATCTACACTTCAGGTACCACAGGACGCCCTAAAGGCGTATACCTGTCCCACAAAAACGTATACAGCAACGTCTTGGCATGCAATCATCTCATCCGATCGGATTTCAAAACGGCACTTAGCTTTCTTCCGCTATGCCATATTTTTGAACGCATGGTGGTATATATGTACTATTCGAAAGGAATCCAGATCTATTTTTCCGAGACCTTAGACAATGTTGTTGCCGATATCAACGATGTCAAACCGGATGTATTCACCACCGTACCCCGTGTCCTGGAGAAAGTATACGATAAGATTATTGAAAAAGGGAAAGCCTTAACTGGATTAAAAAAGAAAATTTTCTTCTGGGCTGTTGATCTTGGCTTGAAATTTCAAGAACCAGAACATAATGGACCACTTTACAATCTCAAACTTGCGATCGCTAGAAAACTGATATTTTCGAAATGGCAAGAAGCTCTTGGCGGAAATATTAAGATCATTGTATCCGGTGGAGCAGCTCTTCAAGAGCGTTTAGCGCGTGTATTCTGGGCCGCTGGACTTAAAGTACTTGAGGGATACGGCCTGACTGAAACATCTCCGGTTATTGCTGTAAACTCCTACTTACCCAATGGGTTGAAATTTGGGACTGTAGGCAAACCCCTGAAAAACTTAGAAGTTAAAATCGCTTCAGATGGTGAGATTCTTGTCAAGGGCCCTAGTATCACGACAGGCTATTATAAAAATGAAGAAGCCACAAAAGAAGCTTTTGACGATAATGGTTTTTTCAAGACGGGCGATATTGGAGAAATTACATCCGATGGTTTCCTAAAAATAACCGATCGAAAAAAGGAAATGTTTAAGACTGCAGGTGGTAAATATATCGCGCCCCAATCCATTGAAAACAAACTCATGGAGTCTACATTAATCGGACAAGTCATGGTTTTTGGAGAAAATAGAAAATTTCCCGGAGCCTTGATTGTTCCTGCATTTGATGTGCTATCCAAATGGGCAAACCAAAAAGGTATTACCAGCGGTTCAAACGAAGAAATCATCAAAAATCCGGAAGTAATCCAAAAATATCAAGAAGAAATTAACCGATTATCTACTAACTTTGGACATTGGGAAATTGTCAAGAAATTTATTCTTCTTCCAAAGGAATGGACAATCAACGACGGTCAATTGACGCCAAAATTGAGTCTAAAACGAAAAATTATTTTAAAAGAGAACGAAGGAGCAATCGACAAATTGTATCAGGAACAAAACCAAGAGTAACAATTTGCACGATTATTGGAGCTGATCATCTTATTATGAAGCACGTTACACTACGAGATTTATTTACACTCGCCTACTGGAAAAACATTTGGCATGTCTTAATTGATGCCTTTAATGGATTCAATGATGACAAATGTATGAAGAAGAGTGCTTCATTGGCTTATTATACCGTCTTCTCCATCGGCCCACTTCTTATGATTGTTATCTGGTGTATTGGATTTTTCTATGGAGAACATCTTCAAAGTGGATCTTCAGCGCAAGATCAGGTGCTGGAGGAGGTCATGGTTCTTTTTGGTCAGGATGTGACCACACAGATCCAGTCCTATCTTCAGAAGATAACTTTCGAGAATAAATCTAATATGGGGATCACAATAGGTATCGTTACATTGATTCTATCCTCCACAACCTTATTCGTTGATATACAGGATTCAATAAACAATATCTGGAAAGTAAAACCGAAACCAAAAAAGGGATGGCTAAAATTAATCATCAACAGGCTGATTTCTTTTTCCATCGTCATCGCCCTTGGTTTTTTGCTAATTGCCTCACTCATGATCAACGGAGTTATCGTTGCTGTGACCAATTTAGTCATGACTTATTTTCCTTTTATTCCGATTGCACTCATTTCATGGGTGAATACGGGTATCACATTTTCGGTCATTGTCATTTTATTTGGCTTTATCTTTTCCTTCCTTCCGGATGCTAAAGTAAAATTCAGAGACATGCTTGGTGGAGCTATCTTTACAGGCTTACTTTTTATGTTAGGCCGGTACGGCATTTCAATCTATCTGAATCTTTCCTCCACAGCCAGCTTTTACGGAGCTGCGGGATCAATAATTGTTATGTTATTATGGATCTACTATTCGGCTGCAATATTGTATTTTGGCGCAGAATTCACCAAATTTTATGCGATCAAATTTGGTGCAGGCATTATTCCGTCCACATTTGCAGTAGCGGTTGAACAAACGGAAAAAGTTAAAAAAACAGGCAGCGACGCCGAAGCACATGTTGGAGACACTATTCAGGTCTTAAAATAAGTCGTCTATTTTTTCTCTTTTTTGCCACTAATGGAACCATCGATACCAATGACATTGATGACTTTATCCCCAATTTGTGTAATATCGGATTTTAATCCCACCATAACGGTAAAAATATTCACAGGAGTGTCCTGAATCTTCCTAAAATTATGGAGATAACCAAGCTCAAGTCCTAAAAAGAAGCCGTTAAATTTATAATCTGCCCCAGCACCTATTTTGCTGGAGAAATTCAGGTGATTTTTATTTTCCATCTTAATAAGCTTTTGGTCCGCGAGTACATTTGCCCTTGGCTCACTCGTCAATCCTACACCGGGACCTACAAAACCATAGATATTCAATAATCGCATCTGCTTCCTAATGCCCCCCGAAAATGAAAGGGTATAGAAATTGGTATTTGCGTCTTCGATACGATACTCAAAATTCGGATCGACCAATCGCTGCTTATACTTGAATGAAAGTGTATAAAGTGTGGGGGACACAAAAAACATTGGATTTTTCAGCGAGATATCCAAACCAATACTACCAGAAAACTTTGGCGAAAGTATATCTTTGGTTTTTCCGATCGGGAAGCCCATTCCCGTTGTTCCCCAATAGTAAACTTTTCGATAATGTATCGTATCAACACCGCCCTGAGCCCGCGCGAAAGTCCAACACAAAGAAAAAAGAAGAAAAGTAAAAAAGAAATGTTTCATTTAAATGCGTTCAATATTGAATAACAACAATATTAAACGCATTTTGTTCAAAAAAACCGTCAGGCTACAGATAACTTTTTGATTGTGGTCCTTGATTGAATAGCAAATCGATAATGCTTAAATCGGGATAAAATCCATTTTTATCAGAAAAAACCTGATAATATTCTTTTGGATCACGCAATACACTTTCTTTTTTAGGATGGATCAGGTTACGGAAATCGATCATTTCCGAAGGCGCAGCAACATACTCTTCTGTAAACCCTATTGCTCGTTTAAGTTTGATCGATTTTAGAATGAGTTCTAATTGAGCAACATTAAAGTCTACCAAATACGCAAACTTTTCCTCATAGAATCGTATAAAATCATCTTCATAATATTCAAAATATGCAGAGCTACGGTAAGCTGTCTGAATACTTAGCCAATGTAAACGCTGCCAGTCAAACTCATAGCTTATCCGAATATCTTTCATAGGAACACGTTCTTTATTGCCATGTTGAATGGGTACGATCAAATCCTGCACACCATTTGCTGAAGCAATACGCGCCCGCGTACGATAACTCTGCTTTTGAAAATGCTCATATTTCTCGATGATCAAAGGAAGATTATGCTCTTGTATCGTATGAAAATAGGATATTGGTGGAAGATAACATGCCGGAAGTAATAACTGCGATTCCATAAAAACTGATGATTTTTGTTATAAGTGACGCAAAAATAACTTAAATTAAGGATATTTGTAAAGAACACTGGGAATTTTAGCTATAGCATGAAACAAAAAGCGTTAAACGCATTAATCTATATCATCTCTCTTCTCCCCTATTGGTTTCTATATTTGATCTCCGATGGGCTTTATTACATACTCTACTATATTATTGGATATAGGAAGAATATTGTATTTCAGAACTTAAAAAATGCTTTTCCAGAAAAAACGGATAAAGAACGTCTGGTGATTGCCAAAAAGTTTTATCGTTTTTTCCCGGATCTCCTTGTCGAATCGATCAAATTGAAAACGATTACCGCTGAGGAAGTCAAGAAAAAGATGACTTTGGAAGATGTAGAAGAATTGACGAAACACCTCGAAGCGGGCAAAAACGTAATCGGGGTGACCTCACATTATGCCAATTGGGAGCTGGGTATTCACCGTTTGAGCTTAATTACAAACTTCCCTACGCTGATTGTATACAAACCACTCAATAACAAAGATATTGACACAGTGTACAATGATATGCGAGGAAGGTTTGGCGCCGAAATGGTACCAATGAAACAAATACTCCGTCATATCGTAAAGTTGAAAGGCCAGCCCAATATCAGTATACTCGTTGCCGATCAAACACCGCTGTATTCGGATTCCGATTATTTTATTAATTGGCTAAATCAGGAAACATTGGTCTATACAGGAGCCGAAAGACTTTCTAGAATAAGTAAAGCGCCTGTGGTCTATTGCTATATCGGAAGAAAGCCCAAAAGAGGGCAATATTTCTGTAAATTCGTTACTTTAATCGAAGATCCAAGTGGCTTTGGAGAACATGAAATTACCGATATACACAATCAATTTGCTGAACAGCTTATTCGTGAAAACCCAGAATATTGGTTATGGTCACATAATCGCTGGAAAAGAAAACGTAGAAAATGAGTAAATTACCAAAAGTAGCTGTCGTTATCCTCAATTGGAATGGCCGATTTTTCCTGGAAAAATTTTTACCATCCGTATATAACAGTTCGTATCCGAATGTCGAATTTGTCATTGGAGACAATGCCTCCGATGATGATTCAATTTCATTTGTGAAACAGTACTATCCGACGATTACTATCCTTGAAAATGACAAAAACTATGGCTTCGCGGGAGGTTATAACAAAATACTGCAGCGTGTAGATGCTGATTACTATGTACTTCTCAATTCGGATGTTGAAGTGAGCCAAAACTGGATTGAGCCAGTGATTGAATACTTGGAAAGAAACCCTTCCCTGGCAGCAGCACAGCCCAAAATACGTTCATTTCATGACAAGCAGAAGTTCGAACATGCCGGAGCGGCCGGTGGCTATCTGGATTACTTTGGCTTTCCTTTCTGTAAAGGTAGAATCCTACATGAAGTAGAAGATGATGCGGGACAGTACGATAATGAATCCGAGATTTTCTGGGCATCTGGAGCTGCACTTTTTATTCGCTCTGACGCCTGGAAAGAGGCAGATGGTCTTGACGAAGATTTCTTTGCTCATATGGAGGAAATCGATCTATGTTGGCGATTAAAGAAAATGGGCTATGGCATAGGCTATTGTCCGAAATCTATTGTTTATCATGTAGGTGGGGGAACCCTCAATGCAAGTAATCCCAAAAAGACTTACCTCAATTTTAGGAATAACATGGTCATGCTGCAAAAAAACCTGCCGCTAGGCAAAGCCATATGGATTATTTTCATCAGGCTTTGGTTTGACTTTGCAGCCCTTGCTAAATTTCTGATCGACAGGAAACCCAAGGATGCCTGGGCAATCAGTCGTGCACATCAGTATTTCTTCTTGAATATTTTCAAAAATGCTAAAAAACGAAAAAAATACAAGGTGAAAGAAAATACAAAAGGGCAGTACACAAAATCGATTATCATTGATTTTTACACAAATAACAAACATAAATTTTCTCAGCTAAATCCAGAGGATTTCAAATAGCGTATTATTTCCTTGTAACATAAAATGCAGAAAAACGCATTTTCAAAATAAAGCAGTCATTACGACAAGATTCTTTATTTATTTTATTTAAACGTACTTTTTATTTGTAATTTTGCAAAATGTTGGTGATGGATATTGAAAAAAAGATAAAAGACTTAACGGCAGAGCTCAACCATTATAACTATCAATACTATGTATTGGCGAACAGTGTTATTTCGGACTACGACTTCGACCTTAAATTAAAGGAACTCGAAGCGCTGGAAGCTCAATATCCCAACTTTGCCGACCCCAACTCCCCTACACAACGTGTTGGTGGAGACATTACCTCCCGATTTCAAACGGAAAAGCACCGCTGGCCAATGCTTTCATTGGGCAACACATACAATCAGGAGGAGTTACTTGACTTCGACCAGCGAATCCGCAAAATCATCGGCGATCAGTTCGAATATGTCTGTGAATTAAAATTTGACGGTTTATCCATCAGCTTGACTTATGAAAATGGCCTACTAAGTAAAGCCGTTACGCGCGGTGATGGTACACAAGGCGATGTTGTCACAAACAATGTTAAAACCATTCGTTCTATCCCGATCAAACTCAAAGAAGGAGATTATCCAGATCAATTCGAAATACGAGGTGAAATATTTATGCACAAATCAGCTTTTCTCCGCCTGAATAAGGAACGAGCCGATAATGAGGAGCAAACCTATGCCAACCCAAGAAATTTCGCTTCTGGAACCATCAAACTCCAAGATTCTGCTGAAGTTGCAAAACGCCCATTGGACTGTTTCCTTTACTTTTTGTACTGCGAAAACAGAACAAATCTATTTCACGACCATTGGAATAGCTTAAACCATGTCAAAGACTGGGGATTTCACGTCAGCGAGCATAGCAGAAAATGCATCACGTTAACCGATGTTTTTGCATTTATTGACTACTGGGATGTCGAACGTCATAACTTAGGTTATGAAATTGATGGAATTGTTATTAAAGTAAATGATTACGCACAACAGGAGGAACTTGGCTTTACAGCCAAAAATCCACGTTGGGCAATATCCTATAAATTCAAAGCAGAGCGTGTAGAAACCACGCTGAACTCGATTAGTTATCAAGTTGGACGTACCGGCGCTGTTACACCTGTTGCCAATCTTCAACCTGTACAACTGGCAGGCACAACGGTAAAACGCGCTTCCTTACACAATGCAAATGAAATCGCACGTCTCGACCTACACGAAGATGACACTGTCTTTGTAGAAAAAGGGGGCGAAATTATACCTAAAATAATTGGGGTAAACCTCGAGAAAAGATTAGCAGGATCAACAAGTTTTGTCTACCCCACATCTTGTCCGGAATGCGACACAGCACTTATACGACAAGAAGGGGAAGCCGTACACTACTGCCCTAATGAAACTGGGTGCCCGCCACAAATTGTTGGCAAAATGCAGCATTTTATCGGACGAAAAATGATGGACATCGAGGGAATGGGAGACGAGACCGTGGATACTTTCTTCAAGAAAGGTTTGTTACGCAATATCGTTGACATCTATGGCCTAAAAGATCATCAAGATGACCTGCAACAACTGGAACGTTTCGGTCAAAAATCAATCGATAACATGCTCAACGGCATCGAAAAATCCAAAGAAAAACCTTTTGAAAAAGTCTTATTTTCGCTTGGAATACGTCATGTCGGCGAGACGATTGCAAAAAAATTAGCTCAGCATTTCAAAAATATTGATGCACTCGCGCAAGCCTCGACAGAGGAAATCGAAGGAGTACAAGACATTGGACGCCGTATTGCGGAGAGTGTCAAAGAATACTTAGACAATCCAATTCATCAACAACAGATTGTTGCACTGAGAAATTATGGCTTAAATTTCGAAATTGAGGAAAAGGAGATCATCCTTGCGAGCAATTCACTTGAAGGGAAAACCTTCCTGATTTCTGGTGTATTTGCAGACCATTCACGTGAAGAGCTAGCAGCAGTAATTGAAAGCAATGGCGGAAAGATGTTATCTTCCATTTCTGCCAAATTAAGCTACCTCGTAGCGGGAGATAAAATGGGACCGTCCAAACTAGCGAAGGCAGAAAAATTGGGTATCCCGATGATTAATGATAAAGAACTATTTGATCTCATTAATCCCAAGTAAGTTTTTTTAATTAAATTTATATAAATACAAAAACAAGATGAACGAGCTTCACGGCGCAGGAGTAGCATTGGTCACTCCTTTTAACTCAGATGAATCTGTTGATTTCGAAGCATTAGGTCAGCTAATTGACTTGCAAATCAACGAAGGTATGGATTATTTGGTTTCTTTAGGTACAACTGGAGAAGTTGCCACTTTAACCAATGATGAACGAAAGCGTATCTGGGATTTTACTGTCAAGCGCGTGAACGGTAGACTTCCTTTGGTTGCTGGAATTGGCGGTAATAATACGGCCGAAATTGTGGAACAAATTAAGGACTTTGATCCAACAGGCTTCTGTGCAATTTTATCCGTATCTCCTTATTATAACAAACCAACACAAGAAGGCATTTACCAGCATTACAAGGCTGTTTCAAACGCCTCTCCACTTCCGGTTATTTTATACAATGTGCCTGGGCGTACGGGCAGCAATATAACAGCACAGACAACATTACGACTGGCCAATGATTTTTCCAATATCGTAGCCATCAAAGAAGCTTCTGGAAATTTTGCGCAATTCAACGAAATTCTACGGGATAAACCTACGGGATTTCTATTGATCTCCGGAGATGATCCGGTTACCTTGCCGATGATGTCTCTTGGAGCTGCTGGTATCATTTCAGTGATTGGAAACGCATTACCGAAAAAGGTTGCCACATTAGCTAAGTTATGCGCTGAAGGCAATTATGCGGAAGCTAGATCGATCCATAATGAACTCCTTGACATTACAGATCTGTGTTTTATTGAAGGAAACCCTGCTGGTGTAAAATATATTTTACAGGAATTGGGGATCGGAAAAGATCAATTACGACTTCCTTTAGTCCCTGTTAGCGAGAAAATACAGGCAGCTATCAAAGAAGAATTAAAGAAATTGAACTAAAATATAGCCTAGTTCGGTTGAGAAAAGTTTAGATCCCTCCAAAGGATCTAAACTTTTTTATTTCAAAGCTTTGCAACATAACAATATAATAACTACCTTTGCACTTCCACAAAAGTGGAATTTTAAATAACAAAATTAATTAACACAATGCAACAGTACGAATCTGTAATCGTTCTTACCCCGTTGCTTTCTGATGATGCTGCGAAAGAAGTAATCGCAAAATTCAAAAACATCTTAACAGAAGGCGGAGCCGAGATTGTCGCTGAAGACAATTGGGGTTTGAAAAAATTAGCGTATCCAATCCAGAAAAAAACTACTGGATTTTATCACTTAACTGAATTCAAGGCTCCAGGTGAATTAATCAATAAATTAGAGGTTGAATACAAACGTGATGAGCGCATTATGCGTTTCTTGACTGTAAGCTTAGACAAACATGCTAAAGCATACAACGAGAAAAAACGTAGCGGTGCATTCAACAAAAAAGCTGAAACTAAAACTGAGGAGGGCGCAAACTAATGGCTAACGAAAATATCCAATACGTAACTGCTCCTAAAGTAGAGGACAACCGTAAAAAGTACTGTCGTTTCAAAAAGAATGGTATCAAATATATCGATTATAAAGATGCTAACTTCTTGATGAAATTTGTAAATGATCAAGGTAAAATCTTACCTCGTCGTTTAACTGGTACATCTTTGAAATTTCAACGTAAAGTAGCTCAAGCTGTTAAACGTGCTCGTCACATCGGCTTATTACCTTACTTAGCTGATGCAATTAAATAAGGAGGACGATAGAAAATGGAAGTAATTTTAAAACAAGATATTAAAGGCTTAGGTGAGCAAAACGATATCGTTAATGTAAAGCCAGGTTTCGGTCGTAACTACTTAATCCCGCAAGGATTTGCTATCCAAGCGACTGAATCTGCAAAGAAAGTTTTAGCTGAGAACATCAAACAAGCTCAGTTCAAACAAGAAAAAATCAAAAAAGACGCTACTGAATTAGCTGGTAAATTGGAAGCTATTAAACTTTCAATCGGTGCTAAAGCAGGTGAATCTGGTAAAATCTTTGGTAAAGTAAACAGCATTCAAATTGCTGATGCGTTGAAAGCAAAAGGTTTTGATGTAGATCGTCGTCGTATCACTTTCGAAGTAGAACCTAAAGAATTAGGTGAATACATCGCAAACTTAAACTTACACAAAGAAGTGAAAGTTCAAGTTCCTTTCGAAGTAATTGCTGAATAATTCAGTTTATTTAGTCAATAATAAAAAGCGGCTATCCGAAAGGATAGCCGCTTTTGTTTTTACCCATACTTTAGCCAAAAAAAAACTCGCGTTACGGAGAGCAACGCGAGGCATAATCTAGGGTATTTGAAAGGGAAAATCTTTGTCAATTTCTATTTTTTTTCAAAAAAAACAACTCCTAAATCATCGAGTCAAAAAAAATAATATCAAAATCGAAAAATCGAAACAAATTCTTTTCGAAAACCAATTTCAATACTCAAAAGAAGTAAAAAATATTGATTTTTGCAAATAAAATTTATTTTTTATCAAAAAATAAACACAAACACACAAAAATTAATAATAAAATCACATTGAAACGCAAAAACACTAAAAACACAATGCGTTATACCATTAAAAAACAAAATAAATACACAAACACACACCAAAACAAATAAAATACAGGTATAAAACAACAAAAACTAGAAATAAAATAAAAAATAGAATTTTTAAAACAAAAAAAAGCCTGAAATATTATATTTCAGGCTTTTTTGTCATTATTTAGCTAAGTTATGCTAATTGTTTTTCTAATTTCTCGTTCAATACTGATTTTGGAACGGCTCCAATTTGTTTATCAACAATTTCTCCATTTTTAAAGAACAATAAAGCTGGAATATTACGAATGCCATAACGAACAGAAATCTCTGGATTTTCATCCACATTTACTTTTCCTACAACAGCTTTACCTTCATAATCCTTAGCCAGTTCTTCAACCACAGGACCTACCATACGGCAAGGACCACACCATTCTGCCCAAAAATCAATTAATACTGGTTTGTCTGCTTTTAAGACAACTTCTTCAAAGTTGCTATCTGTAATTTCTAATGCCATAATCTTTTAATTTTATAAACCGAAGTTATATCTTTAATACTATTTAATTGCTAAAATCAATAAACAAAGATAGTAACAACTACCAATGTATTTGTAATCTTAATTACACAAATTCCAATCCAAACTAATTCAATCGGTAATTTATCCCTTCAAACTTATCTATACAGTCCAAAAATTCATTTGTTAGGTTTATTTTCAGACTTTTAGCTGGCATTTCGACAGATATTTCATCTTGGGGATCCCAAATTTTAAACTTTAATTGACAATTTGGCACAACCCCCTCAATCTCATTTTGCGCCAGTATATCTTTGATTCCGTCAAGAAATGCCTCGTTCAACTTAGGTAAAGGAATATTAATCGTAAAACTCTTTGCCATCTTCTCACGAAGATCGGAAAGCAACTGTACACTGCGCAGCTCAAAGCCCCAATTTCCAACCTGCCTGAAACGTTCCTGTACCAAACCTCGTAATTGCACAAAATAGCCTTCTTGCAAATACCCCTTCAATTTGACGTATTCTTCGCCAAAAACTGCCATATCATAAGAATCACTATAATCTTCTATGATAAACGACGCAAAAGGCTTACCAGTCTTCGTCAATCGATGGTTTGCCGATGCGATAATACCACCAATCACCAATTCTTTATTCTTGATTCGATTAAACTCAAGTAAAGTCTCTTCATCGACCTCTGCCGCTTTAACTTTATTGATCAATGCCAAATCTGAAACCGAATTCTGACAAAAATGTTCTATCTCAAACCGGTATGTATCTAAGGGGTGACTGGTCAAATAAATACCGATAACATCTTTTTCATATTTAAGCTTTTCAATCAATCCCCATTGCGGACAGGGTGCCAAAACAGGTTCCGGCAATTCTGCAGCACCACCTACACCAAACAAGCTCGCCTGGGCCGAACTTTCATTTTCTTTAAAACGCTGGCCGAATCGTATTGCCTTTTCCATTCCTGTAGAACTTTCATCCGAATGAAAATACTGTGCACGATGCGTATTATCGAAACTATCAAAACCACCAGCATAAGCCAGACTCTCGAAAGCTTTCTTGTTGACCGCACGAAGATCAATCCGTTTGGCCATATCGAAAACAGATTTATACAATCCTGATTGTCGAGTTTGCACGATAGCATCTACTGCTCCTGCCCCAACACCTTTAACTGCACCTATCCCAAAACGAATAGCTCCAGACTCATTTACTGTAAACTTATAATAGGATTCATTCACATCAGGACCAAGTACCTCTAGTCCCATACGTTTACATTCCTCCATAAAGAATGTCACCTGCTTGATGTCATTCATATTGTTAGAAAGTACCGCAGCCATATATTCCGCTGGAAAATGCGCTTTCAAATAGGCTGTTTGATAAGCAACCCAAGCATAACAGGTAGAATGGGATTTATTAAACGCATAACTTGCAAAAGCTTCCCAGTCGGTCCAGATCTTCTCCAAAACTTTTGCATTATGTCCTTTCTCCTCTGCCTGCGACACAAACTTAGGCTTCATCTTATCCAGTACCGCCTTTTGCTTCTTACCCATGGCCTTACGCAAAACGTCGGCATCACCTTTCGAAAATCCAGCTAACTTTTGAGACAAAAGCATTACCTGCTCCTGGTATACCGTAATTCCATACGTTTCTTTCAAATATTCCTCACAGGCATCCAAATCGTAAACAATAGGATCTATACCATGCTTACGCTTAATAAAACTTGGAATATACTCTATTGGACCCGGGCGATAAAGTGCATTCATCGCAATCAAATCGGCAAATACCGTCGGCTTAAGGTCTCGCATGTATTTCTGCATTCCAGGAGATTCATACTGAAACACCCCGATGGTCTCTCCACGTTGAAAGAGCTCATAAGTAAGCTCATCGTCGATCGGAAATTGATCCGGATCCAGCACGATACCATGGCTTAATTTGACATTTTCGACTGTATCTTTAATCAGTGTCAGTGTCTTTAAACCCAAAAAGTCCATTTTCAGCAAACCGGCACTTTCAACAACGTGGTTATCGAACTGCGTCACATAAAGATCCGAGTCTTTTGCCAAAGAAACAGGAACGAAATTAGTAATATCGTCTGGCGTAATAATAACACCACAAGCATGGATACCTGTATTTCGGACAGAACCCTCCAAAACCCGGGCCTGTCTGATCGTTTCAGCCTCCAATCCAGCACCATCAGCAATAGATTTCAATCTATTAACAGCTTCAATCTCCTCAGTTCTCAGCTTTTCCTTTAAGCCGGCATCATCTAAAGTAAAAATCTTGGATAATTTAAGATTCGGAATCAGCTTGGCAATCTCATTGGCATCACCCAAAGGTAAGTCCAATACACGCGCTGTATCTTTGATGGATGACTTCGCTGCCATTGTACCATAGGTAATAATCTGGGCAACCTGACTAGCGCCATATTTATTGATTACATATTGCATGACACGACCACGCCCCTCGTCATCAAAATCGATATCGATATCCGGCATGGATACACGGTCGGGATTCAAGAAACGCTCAAAAAGCAAATCATATTTAATCGGATCGATATTGGTAATTCCCAAACAATAGGCTACCGCCGAACCAGCAGCAGATCCCCGTCCTGGCCCCACGGAAACTCCCATATCTCGGGCTGCCGCAATAAAATCTTGAACAATCAAAAAGTAACCCGGATACCCCGTTTTCTCGATGGTAGCCAACTCAAAGTCTAGGCGCTCCCGAATATCAGTCGTAATTTCTTCATAGCGTTTCTCCGCCCCCACATAACAAAGATGGGCCAGGTATTTATTTTCACCACGTTTTCCGCCATCTTCAAGATCGGCTTCCACCTGAAATTCTTCGGGTATATCAAATTTAGGCAAAAGGACATCGCGGTTTAACTTAAATATCTCTACCTTATCGACAATCTCCTGAATATTTAGAATCGCTTCAGGCAGATCTTTAAATAAAGCCTTCATTTCATCCGAAGACTTGAAATAATACTCCTGATTCGGTAAACCAAAACGGAACCCTCGTCCTCTACCTTTTGGCGTTGAGAGTTTCTCACCATCCTTTACACACAGCAAAATATCATGTGCATGCGCATCGCCCTTCTTCTCATAATACGTATTATTGGTCGCAACAACTTTAACCTCATATTTACGGGAAAACTTCAGCAAGGTTTGGTTCACACGATCCTCATCTTCCTGACCATGACGCATCAATTCCAGGTAAAAATCATCCCCAAATTGTTCTTTCCACCACAGCAAAGCTTCTTCGGCCTGGCTCTCACCAATATTCAGTATTTTATTCGGCACCTCGCCTTGTAAGTTACCTGACAGCGCAATAACATCTTCCTTGTATTGAAGAATAAGATCTTTATCAATCCGCGGCACATAATAGAACCCAGACGTATAAGCAAAAGAAGCCAGTTTAGCCAGATTATGGTACCCGCGTTTATTTTTCGCCAATAACACAATCTGATAACCATTATCCTTCCTGGACTTATCTTTGTGGTTTTCACAAACAAAAAACTCACAACCAACAATTGGCTTTAAAAGCTGACCAGTAGGCTCCTCTCCATTCTCAACTGCCTCCGCATTTTGTGCTTCAACTTCTTTATTATGGCCTATAACACGAGAAACAAACTCAAAAGCCCCCATCATATTTCCGTGATCCGTTAACGCAACAGCAGGCATATTATCCTTGACCGCTGCCGAAACTAACTTATCGTACGACATCGTCGACTGCAGGATCGAAAACTGAGAGTGGTTATGTAAATGGGCAAATTTGGCATCCTTTAAAGCTGCTAACGCGTCCGCATCAACGACAACCTTGACTTCATCTGGCTGAGACCGTTTTCTAATTTCATCAGAAGCTGCTTTTAGGTTGATATGTTTCAGTCCAACAGTAGGTATAGGCCCCGGATTGTTGGTTTTAAAATCGACAAAGTAGCCCGTATCGACCTGAAGTTCTTCGGCAGTGAATACCTCTCTTCTGACAAGCTCCAGAAAACAACGTGTTGTCGCCTCAACGTCGGCTGTTGCATTATGTGCCTCAGCAAACGGCACCCCAAATAAATAGGAATGCAGCTCGGTCAAATTGGGTAATTTAAAACGTCCACCGCGACCGCCCGGAATTTTCAGGAGCTCAGCTGTTACTTCCGTACAGGTATCCAATACAGGCATATTAGCCATATTGGACGCAACACCATAACGGTAAAATTCACAGCCCATGATATTCAAATCAAAACCAATATTTTGTCCAACAACAAACTTGGCTTTGTTCAATGCCACATTAAATTTCTCTAGGACCTCCTGAAGCGGCAATCCCTGCTCTTCTGCCAATGCAGTCGATATGCCGTGTATTTTTTCAGAGTCATAGGGTATATCAAATCCATCTGGCTTAATCAAGAAATCGTGATGTTCGACCAAATTTCCCATCTCATCATGAATCTGCCAAGCCAATTGAATACAGCGAGGCCAATTGTCCGTATCGGTAATTGGTGCGTCCCAACGCTTAGGCAAACCCGTCGTTTCCGTATCGAAAATAATATACATAAAATTCTAACCCTCTTTAATACAACACATTAAATGCAAGACAATTTACATTTTTTTGAACTTGAAATTTACGAAATTATTAGAGAAGATTGTGTCAGATTTTTGCGAAAATCCACTAAAGAAAATCTGGCGTTACACGATACCTTGCAGTTGTTTCGCTTTAACAAGAAACAGCATCATAAACTCCTTGATCTTCCTCTTTTTATGCGCCTCGAAAAGTCGATACCAGGCCAAATCATCAAGCCCTCGAGCTCTTTTTTATCATGTATATCAAAAGATCCAACAATATACCAACTTCAAATTAATAGCTTTTTTAACACGTACTTCATAGGGACTTTATAGGGACCTCATTCGGACCTCATTCGGATGAACCCCTATAATCTCCCTATTAATTCCCTTGTATCTCCGATTTTATTTCCTTCTAATCATGCGGTTGATATTTATTGCTCTCTCCCCAGTGTGGTAAAATTTTTCATCTAAAACCACAACTTAGCATCTACAGACCGACTGTTTTCCATTTGGGCATACTTATCCTCAATACAATTAAAAACGAGATAAGCCTATGGGCGATAAAACACCTCAAATTTAATATTGTAATAGTTACACTATCCCAAGTATTTAGTATATTTGATTTTGACCCAAAAATCCATGATTAAAGCTATCTTTTTTGACATCGATGGAACTTTGCTAAGTTTCAAAACACATCAAGTTCCCGAATCTACTCAACAAGCATTTCAATTATTAAAAGAAAAAAACATCAAGGTATTTGTTTCAACAGGAAGGTCCTACAATCAGCTGGGGCATATTCGTTACCTCGATTTTGATGGATATATCACCTTCAATGGCGGGTATTGCGTCACGAAGGAACAGGACGTAATTTATAAAAATAACATTCCTCAAAAAGACATTCGCTCCTTATTGGATTATGCTAAAAAGCGTGAAGACCTGACCTTTTCATTCATGTCTGAAAAAGAAATTTCCTTGAACCAGGTTACACCTGAGGTATTCCAAATGTACCAGCAGGTCAATGTCCCCACCCCACCAGTTCGGGATTACGAAAAGGATTTTGATCTTGACTCAGTTATGCAGGTCAATGTTTTCATCAATCCTGAAGAAGAAGCTGAGTTCATGGAAAATGTGATGCCAAATTCAGTTGCTTCGAGATGGACGCCCGTTTTTGCTGATGTCAATCCGATGGGGCAAAGCAAAAAAATTGGAATAGATGTTTTTTTAGATCATTTCAACTTCAGCTTGGAAGAAACCATGTCATTTGGCGACGGCGGAAATGATATTACCATGCTAGCGCACACCCATATTGGAATTGCTATGGGTAATGCAAATCCCGAGGTAAAGGAAATTGCAGATTACATAACAGACAGTGTTGATGAAAATGGTATCTGGAATGCATTAAAACACTTCAATATCATCTAAAGTTGGATAGTTAAAGTTATTCGAGAAGTATTGCTGTTGCTATTCATCAGCAAATTATGTTTTTCCGGAAAAAGATAGTCCAATCGCTGTCGAAAATCACGTATCAATGTGCTACTAAACTGACTTTCCAGGTAATGGTTCACGCGATAGCTAACTTCCAGCATAATCAGTTTGGATGAGCCCGATAATCGGATCCGAACTGGATGAGAAGACATCGTATTATAACCATTTTCAACAGCATGCTGTACCACAGGAAAAAGAATAAGCGGCGGCAACATAATTTCATCCTGAGACTGTAGCTTATTTTCCCATTTGACTGAAAAACCTGCTGGAAGAAAACGCTCGGCCAACTGCAAATATTGGTTCAACAAGTTAAGCTCTGCCTGCATAGCCTCAAATCGGTCAACATGAAGCTTAAGCAACTGCTCTTGAAAAGCAAAATAGTCCACTGGATCTATTTTGTCACGTTGAATAAAATGCCCTATCAAAAAACTGTCCAGCTGACTGTTCCTAAAAGACAACCTATCCGCCAGTGCTAAAAGCTCTTCATTTCTTACACTCTTTTTACCCAAAAAACGATTGATTATACTCGACATTTCTTAAATTGCTGTAGATTAGAAACACAAAAATAAGGAAACATTATGTCAAATATTGCAATAGTTATTGAAGAAAGAGCCGCTGACATAGGCAATTTCTTAGTTGGGCGACTTCTTCCTTTCAGGCAGAAACGTATGGTCGGCCCTTTTATCTTTATCGACCATATGGGACCTGATAACATTGCCGAACCGCACTTTATGGATATTGCTCCACATCCGCATATCGGGTTATCCACATTGACTTATCTATTCGAAGGTAGCATTATGCACCGTGACAGCTTAGGAAATGCCGTGGAGATCAAACCTGGAGCAGTCAATTGGATGACGGCAGGTAAGGGTGTCACACATTCCGAAAGAACTCCCGAACAGCTGAGATCTACCCCGCACGACCTACATGGGCTGCAGATTTGGGTGGCCCTACCAAAAGAACTCGAAAAAATGGAACCTAATTTTGTTCACATAGAAGAACCACAGCTTCCACATTGGACCGAAGAGGGTGTATCTTATCGTTTAATTGCAGGTGAAATTAAAAACCATCGTTCCGAGGTTCCGGTATATAGTCCATTATATCTTATTGAAATCAAAGCAGAACAAGATGCGACCATTAAACTGGGCGATTACCTATATGGCGAAAGTGGATTATATATCCTCCATGGAACTGTTCATGCGGAAGGCCAGGAATTCGGTCCAAAACAGATTTTAGTTGCCAAGGATGCAAAACTATGTGAATTCGAAATGAAGGCGGGTACTTCAGTTTACATTTTTGGTGGTGAACCTTTTCCTGAACAACGATATATCGACTGGAATTTCGTCGCTTCAGACATTGAAACTTTAAAAATAGCGCGCGAAAAATGGGAAAACCATGAATTTCCAAAAGTACCTGGCGATGACGGCTATATTCCAATTCCACCAGTAAATCCGACTTTAGGACAGAAAAAAAATCAATAACAATGTCCTATACCAATAACAACGTGGACGTATAAATTGGAAAAGTCCCACAAGTAGAAAGACAGAATAAGCAAAAATAAAAATGCTGGAAATCAGACAACGACTTCCAGCATTTTACTTAAGCGATATGAAAGCCGACTAATGGGCTATCCCGCTCACACCACCGGAAACAACGAGTTTCATGGCATCTGTTGGAGACATATCTAATTTTTTCACCTTATCTGCACTGATAATGACAACCTGCCCTGCAAAAGAGTAGGAATATGGAAAATACACCATAACTTCTTCTTCAAGCCCAATGCTTTTTAAATCATGCTGTGTTAAGAAACCTATCTTCTTCAGACCAAACTCATTTACCGTCACCAGGACAGGTTCATTAAATTTCTTTGCATCACCAACAAAGGCCTCCGTAAAATCTTTAATCGAAGAATATAATGTATTTAAAAGTGGAATCCGCTGGATCTGATGATTAATCCACACTTTAATGGGGTCTGTCACAAAATTTGTAAAAATAAGCCCCGCCAGAACCAATACCAAAATAACGGTCAGAATACCTATTCCTGGAATATACAAGGGGTGCCCCCTATCATCCTCCAAAAAATGTTCAGTTAGATTCAATGCCGAATCAACTGATGCAACAATCCAAACTATTAAAAAAATTGCACCAGCTAGAGGAACCACTACCAGGACACCTCGTATCAAATAATTAATAAATCCTCTGATTAATTTGCTAAACATGAATTGAAAATCAAATATTATTCAAAAATGCAGAATATCCTTTATTATTCATAAAAATATACTCTTTTTACGCGTTGGGAAATACTCGTCAGCAGTTCATAGGGAATCGTCCCTATAGCCTTCGCCGCTGACTTTATATCAGGGTAAACGATAACTTCATCTTCCTCTCCAACTTCCACATCCGTTACATCCAACATACACATATCCATACATATATCACCTATAGTAGGGATTAAAAAACCGTTTATCAACATTTTACCGACACCGTTACCAAAACGCCTATCGTAACCGTCCGCATAACCAATTTTAATTGTCGCAATCTTACTGTCTCTATACAGGACGCCGTGCCTATTATAACCTACGGTTTCACCTGCTGGGAGGTATTTAATTTGTGTCACATTCGTTTTCAAGGTACTCGCCTCCCTAATGGGTAAATCATGACGCTCAATATCGATACCATAGAGCCCTATCCCCAACCTCACCATATCAAAATACGCATTCGGCCACAATTCAATACCCGATGTTGCTGCAATATGACGTAGAAAAGAATATCCTATACCACTTTCGAGACGCTTTGTAAACTCATCCAGCAGATCAATTTGTCGTTGTGTAAATTCCCGATCCTTTTCATTACCTGCAGACGCTAAGTGGGAAAATGCAGATTTAACCTCTAAAATCGCTTCCGTACGTAACACAGCTATTAAACGATCGACCTCGTCAGGCATAAAACCCAACCGATGCATACCTGTATCTATCTTAATATGAATCGGAAAAGAAGCTATTTGTTTCGTTTTCAGAAAATTCAAAAAGGAGAACAATATTCTAAAGCTATAAATTTCCGGTTCAAGGTTGTACTGAACAATGGACTCAAAAGAACTTTCATCAGGGCTCATCACTACAATAGGTAATTTTATGCCCGCACCACGCAAATCAACTCCCTCATCCGCAAAAGCAACCGTCAGATAATCCACCCGATTGAATTGCAAAAGATTTGCGATCTCGAAGCTTCCACTACCATAAGAAAAAGCTTTAACCATGGTCATCAACTTCACCTGTTTCGGCAGCAGCTGTCGATATACGTTCAAATTATTCTCGAGTGCATTCAAATTGATTTCAAGCACGGTATCATGTGATTTTGCAACTAAAAGCTGACTGATACGTTCAAAATGAAACTCACGTCCTCCTTTCAATAATACCGTGGCATTTTCAAAAGAAAGCGACCTAATATCGGCCAAGAAAGCAGTTGTATCGCTATATGAAATAGAAGGCACTTCAAATTGTGCAGCCACTTTAGGCAACACTTCACCTATCAATATCAATTTATCCAAACGATACTCACGAAGCAAACGTTTCAGCTTGGACAAACTTTTTTCATCTTCGATATGGACACCAGGGATATCCGACAATATCAACATCTTGAACGGATGCTGTCCCTGCTGATTTAAAAACTCCAGGGCTATCTGCAGCGCATCTAGATCATTACTATACGAGTCATCGATAATTGAGCTATTCTTTTTTCCTTTTTTTAATTCAAGACGCATCGCCACTGGCTGCAACTCTTTAATCCTCGATGCGATCACTTCATTTTCATAACCAAAACGTAGCATCACCGCTACACAATTTATCGCGTTCTCAACATTTCCTTTATCCACAAACGGCACTTCAACGGCAAAGGTGCGACCGGTATAATAGAACGTGACCATAGTAAATCGGTCGTTAACCTGTTTGATGGAATACACTTCCAAAGAAAGGCCCTCATCAAGCCCCCAAGAAAATTTTCGTGGCCTATAAGGCAATTGAATATTTTCGAGGTAACTGTTTGGAAAAATCATGGTTTCAACATTTTTAAAAAGCTCGAGCTTTTCATAAATCTTTTCCTCCTTAGATTTAAAACCAGCTTTGTGGGCAACACCGATGTTGGTCAATAGTCCTATAGTTGGTTTTATCATCTGCTCAAGGCGCAGCATTTCCCCCTTTTCTGAAATCCCCGCTTCGATTAGCGCAAGATTATACTGATCGGATAACCCCCACAAGGACAACGCCACACCAAGTTGAGAATTATAGCTCTTAGGACTTCGGTAAATCTTATATTCAGGAGACATAAGCTGGAAAAGCCACTCTTTTACAATCGTTTTGCCATTGCTCCCAGTAATTCCAATGACAGGAGAATCAAATTTCTGACGATGAAAAGTTGCCAGCTCCTGCATAGCAACTAAACTATCCGCTACCCAAAGAATATTAGCTTCCAAAAGCTCCATTTCCTGTCCCTCATCGGCCTGAAGCACAAAATTACGAACTCCTTTTTCGTAGGCTTCCCGGATATACCGATGACCATCTCTGTTCTTCTGAAGTGCAAAAAAAATCCCGTTGTCCGCCTGAGCAATTTTACGGCTGTCATAAAATAAATGCTGGACAAAAGAATTGGGATCCGTGATAAATGTGCGATTGGGATGTAAAATCTGGGCGATTTCCGATATTTTGTACATTCTCCTGATATATTTTGATTGTGTCAAAACTGAACATTTTTTTAGTTATTTCATATTATTTTTGAAATTTTGACAATATGTTTGACGAAGAAAAAAGAAACAAGAAGATATTAACGCAGCATCAGGCGCAGTTGAAAGCGGAAAGCTATTGCGTCTATCAAGAACGCGCACAGCAAGAAGTACGCGATAAGCTCTACAGCTGGGGACTGAATGAAGTAGAAGTCGAAAATGTATTGGCCAATTTGATCAGCGATAATTTTTTAAATGAAGAACGCTTTGCTATTGCCTACTGTAACGGAAAACTCCGCATGAAAGGCTGGGGTAAAGTAAAAATCAAGCAGGCACTCAAAGCAAAAAGGGTATCCGAACAATTGATAAAAATTGCATTTAAGCAAATCGATCTAGATGAATATGAACAAATCTTAAATCATATCATTGACAAAAAACTCCGTGAAATTAGTGGTAAGAACCACTATGCAGTTAAAAACAAAGTTTATCAGTTTGCACTATCCCGCGGATTTGAAAGTGATTTAATTTTTTCTACACTGAATTCAAAGGAGTTATAAAAAACACAGAAAGAAAGTAAATAAATATTTTGCAATATTGAATTTTCGCTCTATATTTGCATCACCAAAAAGGAACGCAAGGTTCTTTTAAAAATTGAAATAAAATTCCAATGCGAAAATAGCTCAGCTGGTAGAGCACAACCTTGCCAAGGTTGGGGTCGCGAGTTCGAATCTCGTTTTTCGCTCACCTGCCTAGGTGGTGGAACTGGTAGACACGCAGGACTTAAAATCCTGTTCCCGTTAAGGGAGTGCGGGTTCGATTCCCGCCCTAGGTACAAGAAAGCTCATCTAACGATGGGCTTTTCTTGTTTATGCGCGTATATTACCTCGAATGGCCCTATCAAATTCACAAAATGCCCTTCAATCTTTAATAAAGTTGCTTGCGAAGCTCATCAGCCAATGGACATTTTATTTTATCGCCATAAAAATAAGAGAAAGCCGTAGGCCAAACTCAACAATATAAGTTTCAACATGCCTATTTTATACTTGAATAAAAGAAAAAGTGAAAATAGCACCCAAACCAGAGCCATCGGCTCAATGGCATACCAAGAACTGACACCACTTGGAAATAGAATCCCTATACCTAAATAACAGGCTAAATTAACGATTACACCAACTACGGATGCAGTCACTAAAGATAGGATAAATTGTATACATGTATTTTTTTGGGTCCGTTCAATCAGTGGTGCCCCAACAAAAATCAAGGCAAAGTTTGGCAAAAAGGTAAAATATGCTGTAGTGATCAAACCTATTGCGGCCATGGAATAGGACTGATGAAAATGATTGAAGCCAGCCATAAAACCAACATAGGCCAAAACAACCACTAAAGGCCCCGGGGTCGTCTCTGCAAGAGCAAATCCATCTATCATCTGGCTCTTCGAAAGCCAAAACAATTTCTCTGTCACAAGAGCTGCAACATAGGGAATGACTGTATAAGAACCTCCAATCGTCAAATACGCAGACTTTGTAAATAAAAAAGAAAGTGTCTTCCAAAATTCCGTGTCGATGGTAAAAAACAGCAAAATGCTCAACGGAATCAACCATAGTAAGAAAAACAGCAACACCTGAAGAGAAATACGACGGTAGGATACCGAAGGAAGTGTTTCGAGCGTATTGACATAATAAGTAGATTCGAACTGCTTATCTTCATTTTCACGATTAGCATCAATTTTGGAAGTTTTTGACAAGATTGCATATAGTAATAGACCAACAGCGATCACACCCACAATAATCCAGGGCATTGGAACCCCAGCAAAATACGATAGAAGAAAAGCGGCCAATGCTACCAAATAATGCCATGTACTGACAAGAGATTTCTGCCCCACCCGAAAGGTTGCAAATATAATGATCGCAAGAACTGCAGGTTTTAAACCCGAAAATAAAGCAATAAGCAATGCGGTGTTGCCATAGTGCGCATATAGTGTACTGAGTCCGCATATAACAAGAAGTGAGGGAACAATAAAAAATACCCCGGCCAACACAGCACCTTTTATGCCGTGCAACTTCCATCCTAAATAAATCGTCAATTGATGCGCTTCCGGTCCCGGCAACAACATACATGCATTGAGTGCCTGAAAAAACTTCCTGTTACTTACCCATCTTTTCTTTTCGACCAAAAAATCGTGCATAATGGTCACATGGCCGGTTGTTCCACCAAAACTTATCCAACCTAACTCAAACCAAAACCACATGGCTTCCCGAAAAATTGGCTTCTGTCTATTATTTTCTTCCTCTAAATTCATCTTTTTCAACGCTATTTGTCTTAGGCCCGGATTTTATCGAAAACAATTTCTGCAGAACAGGCCCCATTCCGATGTCTCCTGTTTTAAAACACCTTGTTTCGGGAGACCATATACAGCGGTGTAAAACCGCCATATAACTGCATAAAAAAAGCGAGATATCTTAAATATCTCGCTTTTTTTATATTAAGAATTGGTCTGATAAACTATTTTTTATCTAAAATAGTAACTTCCACTCTTCTATTTTTTTGACGTCCTTCCGGACTTTTATTATCTCCAACTGGATTTGACTGACCGAAACCTTTTGCCGTGATGCGCGATTCAGCAACCCCAGAATCTACCAAGAACTTCTTAACAGACGCCGCTCTTTTATCGGAAAGCCACTGATTATACTCAACAGTACCCGTAGCATCAGTATACCCATCAACTTTGATCTTATTATTACTTTCTTTCAAGATCAACGCTAATTTACTAACTTCAGTTTTTGCCTTCTCAGATAGGTAAGAAGAGTTTGTTGGGAACAATAAATCAGACGATATACTAAACTTAATCCCTTCATCGGTTCTTTTCGCGTCATTAAAATCCTTCTTTACATTTTTCAAACCATCATCAGTTCCATCTTTTGTTACAACTGCACCTGGATTGACTACAATAGCTTGTTGTTTACAGGAAAATAACGATAAACTTGCACATAAGGTTAAAATTCCCAAATTAATTTTTCTAAGCATGTCGTTTCTAACGTATTTAATATCGATTTAAGCAAGTAAATATAGCGAAAAAAGTCCAATATGACATCCCTTCTACGTCATATCTAACGTAACAAATCTATTTCTTGGTATATACTTTTTCTAAAGTCTTTTTTACCTCAGGAATATTCTCATACAATTTCCAAATCATGCCTGAATTTGCATTCTCGATCATCACGGCAATCGTTGCCTGATTCCTCGCACGATAACTTTCAGAAACATCGTTGTTTTTAATATCAATCCAGCTTCTGAAACCATATTGTGTAAATAACACATCAGCGTATTCTTCGTAAAATTTACGTAATGCTTTTAGACCAATCTCCTTTTCAAATGGGTAAGCTGCAATAGCTATTGCAGGATTCACCAAATATCCCTGATAGGTATCTTCCACATTTTCCACTCCCCAAATATCTGTAAATCGCGTTCCTATACTCATTTCATTATCTCTCCGTTTATAGGCGAGAATATAACTCGATAAATATTTCTTGTAATCTACAAAGTCATCTACTTTCCCTTTAGGATCCATAATCAAAAAGGGACGATAGACAGACATCAATGATTCATTTAAACTGCCGCCTGCAATACTCTTGGCAAAAATAACTTTGTCGTCGGAGTAGATCGAAATTCCGGCATTTCCCCTATCGCCAATTAAAGGGTTTGCACTTATTGAAAGCGCCAAAGAATCATTTAATTTCATTTTGAGTTCAGGAGCCAAATCACTGGAGTCATCCCCAAAATACAATTCGTTGCCTTGATGTTTGGTTGCAAATCCATTGATATAAGCTGAAATAGCTAAAGGGTGGGTAGGTGAAGACATCGCTAGTAAATAGGTACCCAAACTCTCGTTAAATCCCCCCAAAGGCCTCGATCTAGCTGTACTGTCTACAGGCGACCACTTATTCCAGAGTACATCAGGATTCTGTGCGTCGGTAAAATAGTTCCAATTTATGCGTTCCCAGAGCTTCGTAATATTATTTCTCAACGTCTGTTCCTCGGGATCTTCTTTAGAAAAATATTGGCGGGCGATTAAAAGCGACTCCATGATATGGGAGGTTCCGCGCAAATCGTACGTTGGAATTGAATCGCGATAAAAAGGCACCCCCGACCGGCCATCGTAAAGCGCCGTAAAGACCCCTTGATGTTGTTGCGCACTGCTCAAAAATTTCACAATCCGTGTGAATCTGACCAAAAGAGCTTGTCGCGAGATCAAGTTGTTCTCTCCTGCCACAAGTAATCCTAAGATCGCATAGCCAGTTTCATTTGTAGATACAATAGCCTGTCTATTGCCTCGATCAGGCAGAAACATACCACTATTCACATCATAGTTGTCTATAAAATAATTCACATGAGCATTCCGGATAAAATTTAACATCTCCGTATCCGTACCTTTTTTTGTCTGTACCTCCCTAACCTCAGAAAAAGGAGATTCAACATAATTATAGTCTACCCAAGCGATCTTATAATAATAAGATTTGTTATATTCATTTACCCTATCTAGCGACTTCTGTACATAGATGGGTAAAATTGCGATCGGCTGAAAATTGAGTTTATCTTCCGAACGGTAGATTTTCACATAGCGAATACTTGGTGTTAACGGCAATTGCCAGACCAACTCGACTTGTTTATCCACGGAACTGATCTTAGATAAGATAGCTGCTGATGACAGTCTTACCTTTGGATAGTTTTTGGGCAAAAACTCTATTTGATCGATAAATAGTTGATTTGTCTGCAGTGAAGTTCCATTCTGTTCCAAAATTAAAGCCGAAACAGGCTTCCCTAATGAAATCCCTACAAATTTAGCAACTGGAATGGAAACATTAAGCCAAGTATCATAAGCAAAATCATCGATATAATTTGCGATATCCACAGCATTTGTCCTTGTATCATTTTGCTGCAAGGTGACTTTTGGCAATTGTCCCTTTTCAGTATTGCTTTGAATAAAAAGCTTAAAAGTTAGCTGATCATCCTTGGCAATTAAATAGGGAAATTTCTGTTTATCGTTTAAAATACTTGCCTCCCATTTACCATTAGGAGAAGAAACGTACCGCAAAGAAAGTGAATTGCCTGGCGTAAAAAACAAACTATCGGAAACCGGTAGGCTATAGCTCACATTTTGGATCCATGATTCACCAGTATAATGAGCGATACTCTTCGCATAACTCCCGTTGATAACACTATTGTCAAATAAAACCTCAGGATAACTTTCTGATCGAACAAGTGTAGGTAAGATCAGTAACAAAAGAAAGTAAAAATATTTTTTCAGCATAAGTCAACATTTTTCACAGGCCTACAATCAAAAACTAAGCCACCAGTACGATTATAACGCAAATGTAACAAAGGAATTCCAATGATATTATCCTCCCTAATTTTAATTTCAGAAAAAATGCGCTAAATTAGCCCTCTGAATATTTTCATAAAATAGATATATGAAAACCACGTTTGATTTTGAAAAGCCAATTGCAGACTTGCAATTGCAAATTGAAAAGGTAACTCAAGTTGCCGAAAAAACTCAAGTTGACATGAGCGCAACCGTTCGTGAGCTTGAAGAAAAGCTTGCTTCTACTGAAAAAGAAATATACGGCAATTTAACAGGCTGGCAGAACGTTCAAATGTCACGCCATCCGGATCGCCCTCAAACTTATGATTATATAGAAGCGATCTGCGACGAATTTATCGAATTGCATGGTGATAGAACCGTTAAGGATGATAAAGCGATCGTCGGTGGTATGGCTTCTATTGATGGTAATGCCGTTATGATCATCGGTCATCAAAAAGGTAAAAACACCAAAGAGCGTCAATACCACAACTTTGGAATGGCCAATCCTGAAGGCTACCGAAAGGCCCTACGTTTAATGAAAATGGCTGAAAAGTTCAATAAACCTGTGATCACGTTAATTGATACGATGGGTGCTTATCCAGGACTTGAAGCTGAAGAACGCGGACAGGGTGAAGCGATTGCACGTAACCTCATGGAGATGGCTGTATTGAAAGTTCCGATCATTTGCGTTGTTATTGGTGAGGGAGCTTCAGGTGGAGCTTTGGGTATCGGCGTTGGAAACAGGGTTTACATGATGGAACATACCTGGTATTCGGTCATATCACCTGAATCTTGTTCTTCTATCCTATGGAGAAGCTGGGATCATAAAGAAAAAGCCGCTGAGGCATTAAAATTGACTTCAGAAGACATGTTGGGCAACGGCTTGATTGATGGTATTATCCCTGAACCGCTAGGTGGTGCTCACCAAGATCCTGCGGCAGCAGCGGCTAATCTAAAAAGCCAGCTGTTGAAAGATCTTGCTGAATTGACAGCTAAAGATAGCGATACATTAGTTACTGAAAGAATTGATAAGTTTAGTAAAATGGGAGTGGTAACTGAATAATGTTATCAACACAACCCTAAAAAATAAAAAAGTCAGCAATTAGCTGACTTTTTTTATGGCTACTCTACATCAAAAATACGTATCCTCGTTCCCAAAAAAAGCCTCCATACGAACCAATCCTATCCGCAAGTTTCCTAAAAGGCTTTTTTAACAAAAAATAATTCAGTAATTTTTAAATAGTTACAACTTTAATCAATAAAAAAGACAAAAACATTTTGCACAAATAACTTATTTTTCTACCTTTGCATCACTTTCAAAAACAGAAAGGATTCCGTAGCTCAGCTGGTAGAGCAATACACTTTTAATGTATGGGTCCTGGGTTCGAATCCCAGCGGGATCACAAAAGAAAAGCTAATCTTACGATTAGCTTTTTTTGCTTTATCGGTATTTGAACCCGAAAGAAGTGTAAACAGGGTTTGATCGGAACATGTTAATCTACATCTCAAAATGTTCTATTACCCCACAATAACGATCGTTTTGTCATCTAAGCGTAGTCCTTTTCTTTTTTAATTTTTAGCTGCAACAAATTAGGATCAAATAGGGACGAAAGTGGGCTTATTACAGTGTTTGTTCAGTTCTAGTTCAGTGGCTCAATGATAGTTCAGTATAAACTGAATAATGACTGACTAATTACTGTCTAAAAATTGATCTTCTCAAGGCTCAGAAATGGGCCGGGTAAAGCACCATCACAGTGATCGAATCAATATTGCACATACAAAAAGACCTCAATACATCGATCAGCGAGACCTCTAGCACGGCAAGCCCTCCAAGAAGATACCATTAGTAAAAGAATAGAAAAGCCAAAATTTCCTTGAAATAATAATCATTAGCCTGAAGTGAATGTTTCATCATTAGGCTAGGTATATGATTAAACTTGGTTATTTGATCGCTATGGAGCTGATCACCTTAGCCACAATGGCTTCGTAATCATTATCAAAATGGTGACCTCCAGGCAAAATTTCTACAGGTGCTCCTGTATTTCTAAACTTCGCTGCAATCTCGCTATCTTCCCCGAAACCAAAAATACACAGTTTGTGTAGACTTACTTTTTTCAACTCCGCAACTACATCATAAGGTTCGCTACGATCACCTAAACTTAGCATGTCCGCCACATGGATCTCAAAATCGGCCTGATCATCTGGCGATAACAAAACCAATCCATTGGTTGCTTTTCTCAACTTCTCGGGAAGGCGGTTGGCGATAAAGGGTATCACACAGGCCCCAAAAGAATAACCCATTATCGAAAAAGTGATATTAGGTTCCCTTTCCTGAAAATAGGTCAAGATCTCGGACACTTCCTTTGTCGTCTGTTCTGGTGTCTTTGCATTCCAAAAATATTTCTGTGCATCCAAGCCAATCACTTTGATCCCCTTTGTCGCAAAAGCACTGGCCAGCTCCCTGTCGAAACTGGTCCAACCACCATCGCCAGAAATCATAAACATCAATTCTCTTGTAGAGCCCTTGGGTTCCAGTATCTCAATGGGCATATCCGTTTTGAGTACGCCTGTATTTTGGCTAGGCTGGCCCGCCACCTGCAACTTCTGAAAAGCCATCCCGAACTGGGGCAGCCAATTATCGGCAATGGAGAAACCATGCCCTACTTTGGGCAAGCTGACCAATTGGACATTTTCTATCCCTTTAAGAAAATCTGCTGTTGCGTTAAAGGGGCAGGTATGATCTTTTACACCATTAAGTACCCAAAACGGAGCGGCCAACTTTTCGCTACGATCCAGATAATAACTTTTTCCTGGCTTTAAGATATGGGAAGATAATCCACTGCCCTTACAGAGTGGTTTAGCCATATTGATATCTGGACAGAAGCCTAAGGCAATCCCGCCACGAAAAGTACCTGCCGGAGCCTGGGCAATCAAGCCATAGATCAGGGTTGCCCCATAGGAGTAACCTACCAATATGGGTTTCTGATAGCTTTCAAACTGATATTTCTTTTGGAGGGCCATGCTGAGCTGCTCGAAATCTGCAGCAGGATAATAACAATCCTTTTTTGAACGTGCCATTGAAGTAGCAAAATGCTTCGCGTCGATACCCGCGACGAGCGCCCCCTGTGCAGCTAGAAATTTAGCCATATTAATTACCCCAAACTGCCAACCTCCATCTCCAGAAACAAATAACACCAAGGCATTTGGTTTACCTTTCGGGGCGTACATGCTCAGCTTGCCGAAACTTCCATAGGAGAAAGTCTGTTGGGCGATGGCACATTGCGAAAACAACATGATAAAGAAATATAAAATAAGAGATGATCTTTTAGCGGTTTGATCCATGGCAATCCTTCGATAGCGGTTAATATTTACTAATGTAATTTAATAAAATGCGAATGGATTATGAAAGATATTTCTACGGTATTTTACCTTAAGAGCTATCTGAGCACATAGCACCAACCTAGATCATCCAGGCGATCAGAAGATAAAGCGGGGATTACAAT
This sequence comes from Sphingobacterium sp. UBA1897, assembly GCF_002337775.1. Taxonomy (NCBI): domain Bacteria; kingdom Pseudomonadati; phylum Bacteroidota; class Sphingobacteriia; order Sphingobacteriales; family Sphingobacteriaceae; genus Sphingobacterium; species Sphingobacterium sp. UBA1897. The sequence continues at coordinate 124,632 of NZ_DDGR01000004.1, read as the reverse complement.
AGACTAGATTAGAGCTGCTGCAAGGCTTGTTTCACCATGTCTCTGTTGGGCTTAGAAATAGGTATTTTTTCACCAGACATTAAGAGTAAAATACCACCGTCTTCTTTTAACCAGCTTTTCACGTATTTTGGATTTACCAGATGGCTTTGATGAGTTCTTACAAATCCGTTGGGATGCAGTAGATCCGCATATTCTTTAAGCGATTTAGAAACCAAAATTTTTTCACCATTCGCAAGGATAAAGTGCGTGTAAGTATTATCTGCTTCACAACGTATGATTTCGGATAAAGTAACATACCTGATTTCGCTTTGCATCTGTAGGGCAATCTTGCCAACGTTCTTTTCTGGTTTCTTTAGTTGCTGTAGTAAAAATTCGAGCTGTGAATTTTGTTTCTGCATAGCCAATTTATATTCAGCTTTATTTACCGCCTCCATTAATTCTTCAATATCTATAGGTTTTAAAAGATAATCTAATGCCGCAAATTTTACAGCTTGTATTCCATATTGGTCGTAAGCGGTAACAAAAACAACTTCAAAATCACGCCATGGCAGCAGTTTTAACAGATCAAAGCCTGTCTTATCGCCCATTTGAATATCAAGAAACACTAGATTAGGCAAATATTTTCCAATAACATCAACAGCATCTCCCACGCTTTGCGCCATCGCAACTACACTTACCTGCGGACAGTGTTTTTCTAGCAAAGCCTGTAGGTTTTCTAAATTGGAGATTTCGTCGTCTACTAAAACTGCTCTCATCATATTATAGCCAATCCGTTAATGTTAAACATATTTTAGTGCCATTAATGCTTGATTGTATAACTAAGATAAAACGATTTTCTTTATAAACTCTATTTAAAAGTGCTATTCTACTGTCACTTAATTGAAGGCCCAAACCAGTGTACTTTCTTTCCGTGTCAAATCCAGTTCCATTATCGGTAACGGTTAGGACCAAGTTATCTGCTTGCTTCATAAATTCAATCATAATTTTGCCTGCAGTAGTTTTTTGTTCCATCCCATGTTTCACTGCATTTTCTACAAAAGGCTGCAGTAACATGCTTGGTATTTCTATGTTTGCCAAATCTAAGTCTCCAGAATGATTGATGGTGTACTGAAAGCCAAATCGCAATTGCTCCATTTGTAGGTAATCATCCAATAGAGATTTTTCTTGTAATAAACTAATCCGCTCATTATCCTTAAGCACGTTACGCGTTAAGCGAGCAAATTTAGAAAGGTATTTATTCGCACTGTCTATTTCATTCTTGTTTATCAGATTTTGGATACCAGAAAGTGCATTAAACAAAAAATGAGGATTTAATTGGGAACGAATGGAGTTAAGCTGTAGCTTTATCATGCTTCCTTCCTGCTCCTTTTCTGCCAGCTTTTTTTTGTTACTTTTTTTGGTGAGATAGAGGATAACAAGAAACACGAATCCAATGGAAAATGTTACAATTGCCGCATAAGTAAAAAGCTCTAATTTGGTATAACTTTCTTCATCTATCGTTATAGAAAGCGTATGCCGGGTCACATATTTTTCTATTTCTTCTGATGAAATATCAAAATCCGAGTATCTATCCCATTTGATCAATGGCTGAATGATAATTTCATAATCTCCCGATTTTTTGAAAATGCTTTTATCAATCTTTATATAAGGTGAAAGTTTATAGGCTTCATCAAGGTAGCCCCCATATTGCCAAGCTGTTGATTCGAAGATGATCTTATTTGTTTGTTTATCTTTTATGGAGGTATAGTAGAGATAATCAATATCCGACCTGTCTTTTACGATCGTTAATTCATCGTCCTTGCGGGTAAAAATAATGCTTGTTCTTTCTTTCGGATCTGTGATATAGCTGTAATCAACACCTTCTTTAGTAGCGAAGCGTTTTGCAAAAGTTTTAATTCTCGCTTTCGGAATAGGTTTACCGTAAAACACATTTTTGTAAATATCTTGCGGTCTTTGGATGTCATAGGTGAGTATTGTAATGATTTTATCTTTTATAGAGAAGGTACCCAGCGTAGCAGAGCGTCGTATTTCCTCGTCCCCTCGATCAATATTTTTCAGCCGTGCAGTGTCGATCAACTTATTTACCGCTATAGGTTTGTTATCCGCTAAGATTGTATACCGATAATCCTGTACACGTTCTGTCTTTCTAAAATAGATTTGGACACTTACATTGTTGACTTCCGGTAAATAATTAAAGAAGGTCTGAGGTTGATTTGGAAATATATTTTCATAATAAACATTTTTGGCTGCACTATCAACACACATGGCTAATCTTCCGCCAGCAGCGTATGAGTGATACAAGTTAATACCATTTTGTGCATCTGCAGCGGATAGCATAATAACGACGTTTAGCAATGCAAGGATTATCTTTTTCATTTTGTCTGGTTTAATTTTCATCAAACTTGCCACAATGATAGCAAAACTAAAACCATCAAATAGCAAAGGCAGTGTTTGAATTAGTAAATGTATAATTTTGCACAGTATTTGAATGTTGTCAAAAAAGTTGCTTTTAATCATTAAATCACACACAGCATTAGTCCATAGTGAGTAAAAAATTTATATGGTTTTTTTTAAAGATTCGAATTTCGTTCCGGTCAACACAAGAACAGCCAATCTTTCGATTAGCTGTTCTTGTTATTAAACCTAGATAGATTTAAACAAAGGATCGACAGATGCTTACCGATCTCAATACAAATTATTCGGGCAGCAATATGACTTCCAAAAACTTCACCATTTCTGCCCCCGCTATAGTATGGGCACTTAATTCAATCACTTGCTTGCCTTTTGGCAATACCACCGTACCCAATTCAAGTTGATTGTCATGCAAACTGACAGCAGACGACGGATCTATTGTAAAATCAATCTTCTTCCCCCCTAAATTTAAGCCGAGTTTCCCTCCCGTACCTGCAACATCTTTCACATACCGTATAGCCACCTTGAAGCGTCCGCCATTTAACACATTCGTTTCCCATCTCAAACCCTGACTTAAACTAGTCCAACCCGTCACATAGTAGCGATTCCTTTTACCATCCCCAAACTTCATCGGACTACCTATCTGTTTTGCATAAAAGGTCAGTAGCCGGTTTTTATTGATATTATGATCCACATACATTAAATCAGGATTTATTGGCTGAGTTATCGTATCCTTCAATTGCACCACCACAACCAGGTCATCATCCTGAGACGTAATTTGATCTATAGGAATATGTAGTCCATCTTTTTCGGATCTATATTTTCTGATCGTTTCTCCCGACAATAACGAAACAGAATTAACCTTAGCAATCAGTCCGCCGACAATAAGATCATTCCGTAGAGGGCGTTCGAAAACGTGTAAATACAGGGTATTTTTACGCTGTGTAATGACGCCCCAGGGCTGACGAGGTAAACGAGATGGTCCAACAGCAATGACACTTTCACTATTCCCCCGCATCCAGTGACCTAAGCCCTTTAAAATAGCGACATCAGCGCTGTCGATACTTCCGTCACCCTTGGGGCCAATATTCATTAGAATATTCCCACCCATGGCCCTAGCCTTCGCTAAGAGTTTGATAAAATGAGCGGTCGGTTTATGGCTCTTATCGGTCGACGAATAGCCATAGGATTCATTTGTAGTTGGTATGGCCTCCCAATAAGCGCCAGAAGCAACTGGATAATACTCCTCTGGTCGATCTGCCGTATTCAGATAATCGCCATAATTCTTTTCCTCGGTACGCGCCAATCGACCATTGACTATGATATTCGGATCTGCTGTTCGAATAGCTTTTAAAATTCTCAGGTTTTCAGATAGCGGCAACTTATGAGGTGTATCAAACCACAACAAATCCGGATGATAGCGCTGAATAAGCTCCTCAATCTGTGGAATCGCCTTTTGATCTACATAATGCCTGGCCTTTGTCAACCATTCGGGATGTTTGTCAAACCAATTTGTACCACCCAACAATTTATCCCCACCTGGATTACTGTAATCCCAGTCATTGCCCGGAGCATCCGGATGCTCCCAATCAAAAGCATGCGAGTAATAGAATCCAAACAAAAGCCCATGTTTATGGCAGGCTGCAGCTAACTCCGCCAAGGGGTCCCTTTTAAATGCGGTGCTTGACAATGAATAGTCACTTGAAAATGCAGAAGGGTACATCGCAAAGCCATCATGATGCTTAGCCGTGATGATAAAATATCTCATCCCTGCATTTTTTGCCAACAATACCCATTCCTCTGCATCAAACTTTAAAGGATTAAATCTACGTGCAGAATCAAGATACTCAGTACGTGGGATTTTCATCACACGCATCAGATGCTCCGCATAGCCCCCTCCCGGCCTCCCCTTCCAAATATTTCCATATTGAGAATAAACACCCCAATGAACAAACATACCAAATGAGGCTACCTTCCATTTTTCTAGGCGTTGTTCACGAGTTAATGTAGCTTGTTTCCACCAACCAGTTTCTGCTTCAACAATCGCATTTTTATCACGTGCTGTCGCATCATTAAACATATTTGAAGCCTCATTGCCCTCATTTACATTTTTAATCTGTGCGCTCGAAAACAATATTCCCGAAGAAAGCATAAGAAGAAAAAAACACTTGATTTTAAGCATAACTTTGGTTTTACGAAGACAGCAAATCGAACCTGAAAGATTTCAGGCAGACACCCTTTCTAAATTTATTGAATTATCGTTCCTGGCGACCTAATGGAAGGAATACAGGATCGATTTTAACTATAATCAAAAATAATCTAAAACTACACTTTATAAGTGTACAATTCGTTCGTTTTAGGGGAAATATTGATCCGAGTCCCAAAAAAGAAAACCTATTCTTTAATAGGATGTTTATATCGTATATACATCTTAAAATAAATAAACAGTGATCTAAGCAATAGATTGCTCCATGGTCACCAAAAGATCTTTTAAATATTTTTAACATAATCAGATACAAGCTATCTGTATTTATTGAATATTTGTCTAAAACTTTAAATTAATATGGAAAAACTAACCGCCAAAGCCAGCATCCAAATTCAGAGACCAATCAACGAAGTTTTTGAGGCTATTGTAGATCCTAATAGAATGAATCACTATTTTATAAAATCTTCAACTGGACGTCTAGAGACAGATAAAACGGTAGAATGGACATTTCCAGAATTTCCCGACAGTTTTCCCGTGACAGGAAAAACCATCAGCCCCAATTCTTATATCTCTTTTGACTGGAGCGGGGGACTTCCCAATCAACTGGTAGAAATCACACTATCCACATTCGGAGAAAGCGCGACGGTCATAAAGATTACAGAACACGAAATGAACAACGATGCAGATGGAATTCTGATTATGATGCGACAAACAGAAGGTTGGGCCAACTTTTTAGCGTGTATGAAAGCCTATCTAGAATACGATATCAATCTGAGAACTGGAGCTTTCGATTTTATGTTCCAAAAATAGTGCTATCTAAAAATAGCTGCTCATCAAATTACTTCAAACACAATATATTCAATTAAAGATATTCAATTAAAGTTATCCGAATATCCGGCAAAAGACTTCAACTAATACATGGCAAAAAATAAAACGGCATATACCGAAGCATCTGTCCAAGACTTTATAAAAACAGTTGACGACCCACAAAAACAAATCGATAGTGCAACACTGATACAACTTATGGAAACCACAACGGGTGAGCCGGCTAAAATGTACGGACCAACTATCATCGGATTTGGAAACTATCATTATACCTATGCAAGTGGGCATGAAGGCTATGCTCCTTTGATCGGATTTAGTCCCCGAAAATCAGCAATCTCCCTTTATGTATTTACCGGTGCCGATGAGCACCGACATTTGGTCGATCAGCTAGGGAAATTCAAAATAGGCAAAGCTTGCATATACATCAAGAAATTAAGCGACATCAATATAGAGATACTCCATCAGCTTATGTCCGAAACGATACAGTTTATTGAGAATAAGTATACGAGAATCAAAGAATAGCACAAATTATGGCAACGAGCATCGCAACAATAGACGAATATATCAATCAATTTGAAGAGGAGAAAAAAGAATATCTGATCAAGGTGAGACAGCTTATTGCTGGCCTAGTCCCTCCTTCTGCAGATGAAACGATCTCCTATCAAATGCCGACCTTCAGATACAAGGGTAATATCATCCATTTTGCGATGAACAAAAACCATTTGGGCCTCTATCCAGGACCAGCTGCTATTGCGCACTTCGCTACAGAACTCAAAAATTTTAAAACCACAAAAGGTGCGATACAAATCCCTTTGGATCAACCGATTCCAATACCAATAATTACCGATATTGTCAATTTTAATATTGATAAGCTTAAAGACAAACAAGGCCCTAATTGGTACCAAAGCCGAGGGAACTGGCAGGAGGCCGAAGAACTCATGCAGCAAATCATTCTGCAAACTTCCTTAAAAAAGGAATTCAAATGGGGGAGTTATATCTATACTCATAAAGGAAAAAATGTCATCGGTTGGGGCGGCTTTAAAAATTTCTTTTCCCTCTGGTTTTATAATGGTGTATTCTTAGCCGATCCGGATAAACATCTCATCAGTGCCTCCGAAGGAAAAACGAAAGCATTACGACAATGGCGCTTTGAAGACGTTATGGATATGGATGTCGAAAAAATAGCCGCCTATATCCAAGAATCCATCCAAACCATTGACGAGGGAAAAGAGCTCAAACCAACGAAATCTCCAGCGAAGCCCCCCACTGGCCTATTATTAGAAGCGCTACAGGCAGATCCGACCTTCGGGGAAAGTTTTCGGGCTTTAACACCAGGAAAACAGAAAGAATACATCGAGTACATCGATGAGGCCAAGCAAGAAAAAACGAAAGAATCCCGTCTTGAAAAAATTAAGCCGTTGGTCCTCGCTAAAAAGGGCTTGAACGACAAATACAAATAGATGAACGCTAAAACAAAAAGAAAATGATGAATAATTCAATTATCCCATCCATTTGGTTTGATCAAAACGCGCAGGAAGCCTTTGATCTTTACTGTCGCATCTTCCCAGAAAGCCATATTGGCAATAGCTCTCCCATCGTTGTTGAAGCTGTCCTAAACGGTGTAAAATTTATTGGAATAAATGGAGGCCCCATATTCAAACCCAACCCCTCCATATCATTTATGGCCATTTGCGAAAGCAAAGAGGAAATTGATCGTATCTGGAATTCACTTTCTGTGGGCGGCAATACCTTAATGCCACTAAACTCCTACCCTTGGAGCCCTTACTACGGCTGGCTGGCCGACAAGTTTGGTGTCAATTGGCAATTATACCTCGGTAAACTAAGCGACACCAACCAACAGGCAATTGTACCAACCTTAATGTATTGCGGAGAGCAACAGGGAAATTGCGAACAAGCTTTAGCATTTTATGCAGAATTATTTCATGATTTTCGAAGCAATGGTATCATGAAATACACAGCAGGTGAATATATCGGATCAATCCAACATACCCAATTTTTAGTCCGGGATTTTACGCTCATGGCAATGGATAGCGGAGTTCCTCAAACTTTCACGTTTAACGAAGGTATTTCACTCACTATCCTCTGTAAAGATCAGCAGGAAATTGATTATTTCTGGAATAATATCACGAAAAAAGGTAAAGAGAGCATGTGTGGCTGGTGTAAAGACGAATTCGGCGTAAGCTGGCAGATCGTACCCGAACAAATTGCAACATTACTACAGCGACCGGGGGCGAATGAAGCGCTCATGAAAATGAAAAAAATCATTATTCAGGAGCTCATAGGATAATTTCAAGAGGAACCTCAAGCTGAGGATAAGAGCTATGTAAAATAGTATTAAGAAAAGGGGATAAATAATCCCCCTTTAAGCTTTCACTTGCAATGCCAATGCGTACAATTTCATCTGTTTAATCATGGATAGCAAGCCATTTGCCCTTGTCGGTGACAAATGTTCTTTTAACCCAATTTTATCTACAAAATATAAATCGGCATCAACGATCTCCTTGGCGCTGTGTCCAGATAGCACTTTGACCATTAAGCTCACCAAGCCTTTTGTGATAATCGCATCGCTATCTGCCGTAAAATACACTTTTCCATCTTTTATTTCCGGGAAAAGCCATACTTTGGACTGACATCCTTTGATGATATATTCATCTGTTTTGTATTGTTCATCAATTAGAGGCACTTCTTTTCCCAGCTGGATGATGTACTCATATTTTTCCATCCAATCCGTAAAGAAAGCAAAATCCTCAATTAATTCATCCTGTATTTCATTAATGGTCATACCTATTTTTTATTAAACCAACATATTGACCGCGCGTTGGATACCAGCGACCAAAATATCTATTTCCTCTTTTGTATTATATACGGCTAAAGAAGCACGAATAGTTCCCGGGATGCCAAACCTATCCATGACAGGTTGGGCACAATGGTGGCCTGTACGCACAGCGATTCCTAATTTATCCAAGATCACACCAACGTCATAAGGATGCGTGCCGTCGATTACAAATGAAATAACGGAACATTTCTTCTCGGCCGTTCCAATAAACCGCATACCTGGAATTTCAGCCAACTTCTCCGTAGCGTACTGCAACAAATCGTGCTCGTAGGCCTCGATATTTTCCAGACCTATTGAATTGATATAATCGATAGCCTCGTTCAGACAGATACCGGCCTCAATATTGGGCGTACCCGCCTCAAATTTAAAGGGCAGTTCGTTATAGGTCGTTTTTTCAAAAGTAACCTCTTTAATCATATCTCCACCACCTTGATAAGGCGGCATCGCGTTCAATAAGTCCTCTTTACCGTATAACACCCCAACTCCAGTAGGGCCGTACATTTTATGCCCGGAGAATACCAGAAAATCTACATCAAGCTTTTGAACATCAATCTGTATATGTTGAACCGCTTGTGCAGCATCAACTAATACAACTGCACCATGTCGGTGAGCAATTGAAATCATCTCGCTCACAGGATTGATTGTCCCGAGGGAGTTTGAAACATAGGTTACAGCAACTAATTTGGTTTTCTCATTAAACAAATTGCTATAGGCATCCATATCGAGCTCACCATTATCATTCATCGGAATAACCCGAATTTTACAGCCCTTTTCATCACAAAGCATCTGCCAAGGCACAATATTAGAATGGTGTTCCATCGCTGAGATAATAATCTCATCACCTTCGTGGATAAAAGCTCTGCCATAACAAGTTGCGATCAGATTAATTCCATCTGTTGTTCCTTTGGTGATAATGATTTCCTTATCTTCAGCAGCATTGATGAAAGCCTGAACTTTTTTTCGAGTCACCTCAAAAGCGTCCGTCGATATCTGACTAAGATAATGTACGCCCCGATGCACATTACTATTCATATCTGTATAATAATGTACAATCGAATTGATAACAGAACTCGGCTTCTGTGTTGTCGCGCCGTTATCCAAATAAACCAATGGTTTACCATTGACCTCTCTCTTCAGAATCGGAAAATCGGCACGTATTTTATCTATATTAAATTTTTCCAACGTCGTCTAAATAATTTATACAAAGTTAATAGTATTTTATCGAATACAGGCTGGCCAATCTGTTTTTTATGTCATTATCAATGTCGGTTTTACAAGGTGTCCTCAGCCAAAAAGGGATTTTCTGGCATTTTAAACAATTATAGTTCGCTTTTATAATTTATTGATGCTATTTAGTTACCTTTGTAATGATATGCAAGAATTACCTCTAAATTTACCAGAAGGCTCACGTAAAGAAGTGATGGCCTATTTGGAACCGTTCATGCTCAATGAGATGAGCGAATACCTGAAGCCTGTTGAAGACATGTGGCAACCTGCCGATTTTCTTCCAGATTCTTCTAGGGACACTTTTTTTGAGGAAGTAAAAGAGTTGCAGGAAAGTGCAAAAGAACTCTCTTATGATTTGGTCGCAGTATTAGTTGGAGACACCATCACCGAAGAGGCCCTTCCAACGTACGAATCATGGTTGACCATGGTAGAAGATGTTGACAAAAACGAACAAGGTGGTTGGATGAAATGGGTACGCGCTTGGACGGCTGAAGAAAACCGCCACGGTGACCTGTTGAACAAATACCTTTATTTGTCAGGTAGAATAGACATGCGTCAATTTGAAATGTCTACGCAATATCTTATTCAAGACGGTTTTGATATCGGTACTGGTGCAGACCCTTACCGGAATTTTATTTATACTTCATTCCAGGAATTGGCAACCAACGTTTCCCACCGTCGTGTATCTGGGCTTTCTAAAAAAAGCGGTGATAAACTTTTGGCAAAAATGTGTGGTGTCATCGCATCTGATGAAGCACGCCATGCCAAAGCCTATATGTCTTTTATTTCAAAAGCAATCACAGTAGACCCGAGTGAAGTCATGATTGCATTTGAGGATATGATGCGTAAAAAAATCGTTATGCCAGCCCAGTTCTTAAGAGAAGCAGGCGAGCCCCAAGGGGAAGCATTTGCACATTTCTCGGACGCGGCACAACGATTGGGAGTATATACTGCTTTGGACTACGTGGATATCTTGAAAGAGCTGAATAGTGAGTGGAAAATAGATCAAGTTACTGGCCTGAATGATAAAGGCGAGAAAGCGAGAGATTATCTACTAAAACTACCCGATCGTTTGGCTAGACTGGCTGATCGGATGAAGGTTCCAGAAAAAGATTATAAATTCAAATGGATTTATTGATATAAAAAAAGCTTGATTTAATAATCAAGCTTTTTTTATGTTGAACGAATAACTTTATTGTGTTAAAATTGTTAACACTTATTTCACGTTACCCATCAATTTACGCACAACAGGCGACAAGGCTATAAGCACCACACCAGCAATCAAAGAATATAAGCCTAATTGTTTATAACTCTCCGTATAAGTCACCAGTTTATCCGCCAATGAACTTCCTTCCTTAGCTTCGGCCATACTAGCACCGATCAAACCTGCTACATACTGACCGTAAGCACTCGCCAAGAACCACATTCCCATCATGATACCTTGCAATCTCGCCGGAGACAATTTCGTCATAATGGAAAGACCAATTGGTGATAGACAAAGCTCCCCAACGGTAATCACAAGCAGCGCAAGGGTAAAGACATCCAATGAAGTCATACCGTCGTGAGCGAATAAACGCGTAGCAAATAGAACATAATAACCTAATCCCAAGAAAACAAAACCAAGACCAAACTTAATAATGGTATTTGGCTCAAGTTTACGTTTGCCCAGCCAAATCCAAAAAAGGCCAAAAAGAGGTGCTAATGCAATAATAAATAATGCTCCGCCTGAATTGTTAACACCATTTGGATCGAGCGTCATAACGCCCAATAAAGAATCATTCAAATGCTTAGCAGCAAAGATGCTTAAGGAACCGCCACTTTGCTCATATATTCCCCAAAAGATAATCGAGAAAAGAATAAACACCAGGGCAGCAATTAATTTCTTCCGCTCTTCAGCAGTCACTTTAGACATTTCATAGAAAAGATACAACAGCGTCAATGGGCCAATTGTGTACATAAAATAGTCTGTATACTGCGTTTTTGACACCATGATCTGAATAATAGGAATAAAAATCAACGTGGCAATATATACAGCATATTCTACCCATTTCGGTAATGCCTTCGTCTTTACTATGGCCTCAGGATCCCCTGGTTGAAGTCCTATTGGTCCTAAATGCCTTTTGGTAAAGTGAAAATTCACTAAACTAACCAACATTCCTACCGCCGCCAAGCCAAAAGCAACATTCCAACGATGTCCCTCAGAAATAATTGACGTCAACATATATCCTTTACCAATCGCAACACAGATATATCCGCCTAAGAATGCACCTAAATTTATTCCCGCATAAAACAACGAAAAACCACCATCACGACGAACATCACCTTTTTTATACAGCTCGCCTACCATCGTCGATATGTTGGGTTTAAAAAAACCGGTACCTATAATGATAAATGATAAACCAAAAAAGAAATACTTATGCGGATCTGCTGCAAGAAATAAGCTCCCTACGATCATCAATAAGCCACCCCAGAATAAAGACTTTCTAAAACCAAGAATTTTGTCTGCAAACAGCCCACCTATGAATGTAAATGCATAAACAAATGCCTGTGTTGCTCCATACTGTAAATTGGCATCCTTTTCAGCAAAGTTTAGTTGTGTGATCATAAAGAACACCAACATACCGCGCATACCATAGAAACAGAATCTTTCCCACATCTCGGAAAAAAACAAACTCCAGATTTGCTTTGGGTACTTTCCGTCAAAATTTTGAATCTCTTCTAGCGATTCCCTTGTACTAACCTCCATACTAATTTATATTAATCAAAAAAGCTTCTTTCGTAAAAGAAGCTTATATATTTGTTATTTAATTCCGTGCATCAATCGTTTAATCAATGGATTAAACAGCATTACTAACAGGCCTGCTAAGGCAGGAATTGCTGTAAATAAGAAGAAGAAGTAACTCAAGGAGTGTTCCTCTTGAATGGTCTCCACTTGTCCCCCCAATACCGCTGCAACCTTCTGTGCTATAGCAATCGCTAAATACCAGATTCCAAACATAAATGCGAGCATGCGAGCCGGCACCAATTTCGATACGTAAGAGAGGCCTACCGGTGAAATAAATAATTCACCCAATGTATGGAACAAATAGGTCAGCACCAAAAATACCATAGAGATTTTAGCCCCCTGACTTATTCCTATTGATCCTAATCCAATAATGAAAAATCCTATCGCAACCAAGATCAGACCAAAGCCATATTTAAAGGCTGCTGATGGATTATACTTCGACTCCCAAATTTTGGATACCGAAGAGGCAAGTGCAATAATAAAAAATGAGTTTAAGATAGAGAACCAAGAAACTTTGATTTCTGATGCTTCTTTATTGAACTCATTGTACAACATCCAGATTACTGCTCCCCAAATCAACCCAAAACAGATAAACAATACGATATTTGAAATGGCAATTTTGTTCCAGGTTACTTTCGCCAATTTAATCAGAACCCAAGAGATAATCGAAAGCGGTACAATCGTCAATAAACCATTTACCACATTAAAAGTTGTCAATGCTGCACCAGTAAGTGATCTATCAATATTATCTCTAGCCACAAGAACTAATGAAGTTGCCCCCTGCTCAAAGCTCATAAAAAAGAAGACCAAGAAAAAAGCCAACAGCACAACTGCGAACATCCGATCCCTTACAACCTTATCATAACGCATAATCCGTGTAACAATAAGATATATGAAGAGAATTAACGCCACAATGACCATTATATACTGCCCTCTTAGAAACGGCGTATCCAAACGAGAAAACACATCAACAATACCATTCTTAGATAAAGGGTCATTAAAAGCGTATACAAAACCAATAATAGAAACTATCGCGATCAATACATAATCCCGTATGGTAAATGGATTTCTTGTATCCGTATCCTCAGCGATAACTTTATGCTCCCCAGAGGTGGACTTATTTAAAACACCAAGATTTCCCATGAGTGGTTTTGCGAAAACAAACTGCAGTGTTCCCAAAAGCATAAAGATACCAGCCAAACCGAATCCCCAATGCCAGCCGTAAGTTTCGGCAATATATCCACATAGCATCATACCAAAGAAAGCGCCGGCATTGACCCCCATATAAAATATGGTATAAGCGCCGTCCTTTTTTTCTGGCAAATCTTTATACATCTCACCTAAGATAGATGGCATATTAGGCTTGAAGAAACCCGTTCCGATAACTAGACACACTAAACCAAGGAAAAACATAATCGAAGTATCAAAGGCCATGGCAGCATGGCCTAGCGTCATAATCGCCGAACCGATGATCACAGCTTTACGTGATCCAATATATTTATCCGCTATAATCCCTCCTATAATAGGAGTTAAATAGAGCATCATGGCATAGGTCCCATAAAGTGCTCCAGCTTGTTGTGCAGTCCAGGACCATCCCGAGAAAGGACTACCTTGAATAACTGCAGCAGTTAAAAACTGCATTAAGAGTACACGCATCCCGTAGAACGAAAAACGTTCCCACATTTCCGTAAAGAAAAGGACAAAGAGCCCTGAACGCTGTCCCAATACATTTGACTTAAAAAAATCAGTCGACGGGCTAGTCGTAATATCCCCGTTTAATCTCCCCATAAATAATCAACCTTTATTTTTTTGATAAAATACTTACAAAGAAACAAAAACAAAATCACTTTTGACCAAAATAAAGTTGCATAAACAAAAAAAGGCAACCCTTTGGATTGCCTTTTCGGTAACAATTTTAATATGCCTTATCTTTTGTGCAATTGCTCATAAAGATCAATAACCTTTTTCTGCAATTCAATTACTTCGCTATCGCGTTGTTGTAATTTTTGCGTCAAAGCATTTACCTCATTTACATACTCTTTGTCTTCTTCAGAATCAGAAGTAGATAAAAGTTGAACAACTGTCAAATTGAATAATTTTGAGATTTGATTCAGGCGAGACAAATTCACATCTGTAATCCCTGTTTCAATTTTAGAAAATGCTGGGATTGAGATATCCAATCGTTTTGCAACATCCTCTTGACTCCACCCCTTTTGGTGTCTAAGTAATCTGATTTTTTTTCCTAATGCATTCATCTGGTAGATATTTTAAACAAAAATAATAAATTACAATTTAATTTACATTAAATTATAATTTTTTCTCTAAAAATCTCTAAAAAACCGATCAGCCAGCACGGACAAATTAACCCCATTATAATTATTTAAACTCATAAGAAGTAAATTGTAGCCCTTTGATTTGACACCATCTAAAAATGAATAGAGTCCGTCCAAACTTACAACAACCTCTAAATCAGGATTATTAAAATTATCCTTAATATTATTGGGGACACTTTCGATATCTTTATTAAGTTCTTTACAAGAATTTATATTCACGTAGACCACAGAGACATCCGACTCTTTCATCGAGTTTGCATATTGTAACAAAAAGGAAGAATCTAAACTATCATACGAGTTTAATTCGATAATTGTGACCAATTTCTGATTAGGAAATTGCTCTTTCACGGCGTGAATACTTGACTTCACTTTATCCGCATTACAGGCATAATCCTGATAAACCACCGATCCTTCCGAGCTTGCAACAAACTCCAAATAACGAATCGAAGTATTAAAACTTTTTATAGCCTCAAAGAACTCTTTCTTTTTGATCCCCAACCATTCGCAGATCGTATAGGCTCCAGCAATATTAGATAGGTTGTGCTTACCAAACACTTGCAAAGGAACATCTCCATCCGGAGTATTGATATAGGTTACCCCCTTATTAATTGTATAATCAGGAATCTTATAGCCATGTCTATTGATCTTACAATCTTTCGTATCTTGGAGAACCTTCTGTAACACAACATCTTCCTTATTATAAATTAAGGTACCTTTAGGCGGAATTGAGTCAATAAAATCTTCAAATTGTTTAATATATTCCTCTTGTGATATTTTCGAGTTAAACTCATTCCATACAATACCCGAAATTAAGGCTATATTCGGTTTATAATACAAAAACTTAGACTTCGGATCAATCTTGGATGAAACATATTCATCTCCTTCGATAATAATAATCTTATTATGCTTAGTAATATCGACCAACTTATCAAAGCCTCTTAATTGAGCCCCTACCAAATAGTCAAATTCTTTTCCTAGAAATCGCATAACGTGCATCACCATGCTCGTTATGGTTGTCTTACCGTAACTTCCAGCAATAACCACCCGGATTTTATCCTGTGAAAGCTCTTGTATAAATTCTGGAAAAGAATAAATTTTAAGACCTAATTCCTGCGCCCGCCTTAATTCAGGATTATCTACCTGGGCATGAGCACCCAAGATCACAGCATCAATATCCTCCGTCACTTTTTCCTCAAACCAGCCCAATTGATTAGGAAGCAAGCCTGCTTCAATCAAATGGGAACGAGAAGGCTCTACGATCTGATCGTCAGAACCTGTCACTTGATGCCCTTGTTTTGCCAATGAAATAGCAAGGTTATGCATCACACTACCACCTATTGCTATAAAATGAATCCGCATAGCTAAATTATCGCTTCACAAACTTGGCTGCACACCAATTATTTAAAACTTTATTGGAGATAAACTCAAAACCTAATGACGTCGCCGCATCGCTTAAGATTGCTAAATCTTCCTGCTCATAGAAACCACTTAGGTACAGCTCACCCCCTGTACGAATGCTCAATGCATACTGAGGTAATTGTTCTAAAAGAATGTTACGATTAATATTTGCCAAAATCACATCAAAGACCCGACCTGTTAATACTTCGTAAGATCCACAGAGCGCCTCAATATGCTCAACATGATTGAGTGCCCTATTTTCGATCACACTTTCGACACATATTTCATCATAATCCACAGCCAACACAGAATTAGCACCTTTTTTTGATGCCAAAATGGCTAGAATCCCTGTACCGCAGCCCATGTCTAAAACCTGCTTGCCATTAAAATCATTCTCCAAAATATACTGAAGCATCATCGAAGTTGTTTGATGATGGCCCGTGCCAAAAGACATCTTCGGATCTATAATGATTTCATAGGGAAACTCAGGTTTTGCCTCATGAAAAGTTGCACGCACATAGCATTGCCCCCCTACCTCAATTGGGTTGAAATTACTTTCCCACAATTTATTCCAATTCTGGTTTTCTATTTCCTGTATCTTATAATCGACCTCTAGGCCTTCATAAGGTTGAAGCATCAAAGTTTCTAATGCTTGCAAGTCAAGATTTGCAGCTGAAATATAAGCTGCAAATCCAGATTCGGTATCCTCAAAAGTATCAAAGCCAATATCAGCCAAATCAGATATCAACAAATCCTTCTGCCATTCTTCACCTGATCGCATTTGAAAGATAACCTCTACGTATTTCATTTCTAAAAATTAGCCGTTAAATACTTTAGCGATATCAATAAAATCTCTCGATTTTAAAGAAGCCCCTCCTATCAAACCACCATCGATGTCGGCTTGAGCAAACAAATCTTTTGCATTACCTGGATTACAAGACCCTCCATAGAGAATACTTGTATTATCAGCAATCTCCTGACCATATTGATCAGCTAGCACCTCGCGGATAAATTTATGAACCTCCTGTGCTTGCTCAGGGCTAGCTGTCAAGCCAGTACCAATTGCCCAAACTGGCTCATATGCCAATACCACAGATGCAAAAGCTTCTTTAGACAAGTGGAACAATCCATCTGTCAATTGTGTTTTGATCACATCAAAGAAAGCTCCAGATTCGCGTTCTTCTCTTGTTTCTCCAATACAGAATATTGGTGTTAAATCATGTTTTAATGCAATATCCACTTTAGATGCCAACAATGCATCAGTCTCCCCAAAATAAGCACGTCTTTCAGAGTGCCCCAAAATAACATGTGAAGCGCCTACTGATTTTACCTGTGAAGCCGAAATCTCACCTGTATAGGCTCCGGACTCAGCTTGGTGAATATTCTGTGCACCGATATTTACATTTGCAACATTTTTCGACAATTGCCCAAGGCTTGACAAATGAATAAATGGGCTACAAACAACCAATTCTTGGTTTCCAATCACTTCATCTTTGGCCATATTGATAATTTCAGAAAACAAGCTCAATCCTGATTGATAGTCTAAATTCATTTTCCAATTACCAGCTACGATTTTTTTACGCATGATTTTACGATTTAATTATATTTTGTGTTAAGTTGATTCAATTTATCTCTAATCTGCTCCGTGAGCTCTTCCCCTTTTGATACATACAGCGTCTCCAAATATGCCATAAACTTATCAAATTCATAAGTTTGCGCACCTCCGTCAAACACCCAAGCAAATGACGGTACAAATTTAGCATAAAAACTTGTATCTGCTAGCATGCTTGCAATTCCAATTACCGTCCCTGTATTTAAAGCCGAATTGATACCAAGGCGCGTATAGTCCCCAATAAAGGCTCCGCATTTTAACAGACCTGTATCCCGAACACCATCCAATGCATAATCGTAAATTGAAACGGTCTTTAAGTTATTCTTCAAATTGGAGTTAGAGGTACCAGCCCCTAAGTTACACCAATCCCCTATCACTGAACACCCTAGATAACCATGATGCCCCTTGGCCGAAAAATCACCAATGACCGAATTTCCGATCTCTCCCCCAATGACACTCTGCTTGCCTATCGAAACATTGCCATAAATCGTGGCGCCCATTTTCACAACGGCACCCTTACCAAGGTATAATGGACCACGCAAATGCGCTCCCTCCATAATTGTAACATCTTCATCGATATATATGGGGCCTTGTAGAGTATTGAGCGTAGCACATTCCACGCTAACACGAGCGCCTACATAAAGGTCATTTCCTAACAATTGATTCGTCACAGATATACTGGACGACTGAACATCTTGTACCAGAAGATTGAAATCACGTGTTATTTCAGCTCCTGTAAGCAAAAACAGATCTTCTACCCCCTTTAGTAGATCCACTGACGTATCAATCTCTTGTACACGATAAGAGCCCATACGCGCATAACAACAAGCGATAACATATCCGCCCTGTACAAGGACCTCTCCTACACCCAAGCGCTGTATAGCCTGCAATAATACTACTGACGGGATAACGTTCTCAGACAACCAAATAATCCCCTCCTCGTTCGAATGAGCGGCAATATAGTGTACATCAAATGCTAAAGCTAATTTTTGCCATTTCTCCCGTAAAGTCAGTATACCAACCCGAAGGTCCAAGCAAGATTTCACGAAAGTAAATGGATAAAGACTCTTTCTATCAAAAGTAGTTAATGGGGAGCTAAGCTTATCCAACAATTGGATCGAATCAAAGCAATCTGTAAAGAAGATTTTCACAAATTAAAAATAACAAAAAAAACTCGACAAATTATATTTATCGAGTTCTTAATATTGTAATATACAGATCTGCTACAATTATTTTTTGTTGTAACGGTTACGGAATTTGTCGATACGACCAGCAGTATCAACCAATTTCATTTTACCTGTATAGAAAGGGTGTGATGTATGAGAGATCTCTAGTTTTACAACTGGATACTCATTACCATCTTCCCATGTGATAGTTTCTTTAGTATCAACACAAGATTTTGTAATAAAAGCATAGTCATTTGACATATCTTTAAATACAACTAATCTGTAATTTGAAGGATGCAAATCTTTTTTCATTATTATTATGATTACGTATATTCAATTATTGAGGTGCAAAGATAACTTATAAAAATGTAACTTACAACAATTACGAAGAATAATTAGTTGAAATTTTCCACATTTTAGTTAACAGCACTTATCAAGGGTACAAATGTAACAATCTTTATCCTAACCCAAAGAATAATTTTGTTTATCGACTTTTTTACCTAACTTAACTAACTACAATTAAATCACTTACATAATTATGAGCAAATTAGATGAAAAAATTGCTGCATATGTTGCAGAATCAAAAAAGCTAGGCTTATCATTAGATGAAGCATTTATTGCAAAAGTAACAAAAGGAATAGGACCTTCCATTTACAATGCAGACTCCGAAACCGTCGCTGCATCAGATCCCGAAGAATTGAACCGTGTCAAACAAAATTTTTTGATCAAAAAATTAGGCCTAAAAGATGGGCCCGATTTAGACAAGGCACTAGAGGAAGTGATTACCGCTATTGGCAAATCCAATAAAAATAAATACCGTGTATTAGTATATGCTTTATTGGCAAAGAAATTCAAAAAAGAATCTGTTTACCAATAAGCATCAACTTTTTTACTCAACTCCTAACCAAAGACCATTTCTCCAAAAAACTCGGGGAGATGGAAGTTAGGAGTTGGGTTTTCTATTTTATTCCAAGATATAAAATGTGGTTGTTTGAGATGATCACCGCATTTATAAAAATTCCCATGTATCAGTTTACCCTTCAGCTCTATAAGATCGTCAAACTGAAATACAGCAAATGGAATTACCTCAATCATACTCCATCGCTTATCTGAACCATTACGCTCAATTAAAGAGTAAGTACGCACCTGTTCTATCGTTGTACTATCCAACCGATTTCGACTCGCCTTTTCGGCAGGGCCATAACCGATCAAGCCTGTTCCAATTAGATTAAATTCAAGGTTATAATAATGTTTGCGTCCATCAAATGAAATAAAGAACTCCACACAACTATCTTCCCATACATTTTGATTTGTATCGGAATAATTACCCCGAAGTTGTTCTTCGACGACATCGTACTGCAACACTAGATACTCCCGGGTGTAGCCAATCTTAAATTGTACCTCAGGTTTATACGGGAAAGATTCGCTCCAATTATTAAACTCCAAAGAATGCGATTCAAGATTACTCAAGAGCTTCGACAAAGTATGATAATCTAGTGTATTGGTCAGCTCCGCTGCGATAGGCAAAATGGTTAGTTTTTTCATTCGAATATTTTTTTTACAGAAAAAAGAAGCTTCATCTACGCGATGGAAGCTTCTCAATATGATTAAAGGTATAAAATTGTTAAATGCAATCAAAAACTACCTTCCGCATAAATGCTTCATTCTTTTCCATCTCTTCAACCAATTTCAGTTGCGTATTTGTACGCACCAGATTATGGTCCTCATATTTAGTCTTGTAGTAATGATCTCCTTCCAAATAGTCCGTTAAGAAACGTACTCCTTGCATATAGGGCAATAAGAAGGCCCCATCTACTAATGTTTCTTTCTCCAAAGTTGTCAAGAAGTCATTAGCTTCCTCCAAATAACCTTCGGCATATGCCTTATATAAAGCAAGATTTAGCAGAATTTTCGAAACATCCTTCTCATCCTCAGCAACGGGGTTAATAATCGTCCGAATAGCATCCCCAAAGTCATATGCCACATAGCCCGGCATGACAGTATCTAAATCGATGACACATTGCATCTTATCGTGGCGATCTAAGAGCACATTATTAAACTTTGTATCATTATGTGTAATACGCAGCGGAAGCTCACCCTTACTACCAAGTTCAAGAATGGTTTTCATTCGATCTTCACGACTAAAGATAAAATCCAATTTGTCTTTCACCGACGCTACGCGTTGACAGATATCTTTAGCGATCGCTTTTCGAAGATTTTCGAGTCTAAACTCTATATTATGAAAGTTAGGAAGTACCTCAACGATCGATGAAGCATCTAAATCTGAGAGCTGCTTTTGAAACAAACCAAAAGCACGACCACCCTCAGCTGCCTGTACCTCAGTCTCTACAATATCATAGCTTTTGGTATCCTCTATGAGGATAAACATGCGCCAATAATTATCCTGACTATCTTTTATATATAATTTCCCATCTTTTGTGGGAACAATTGTCAATACATGATCGCTGATTCTTTTTCCTTCAGCGACTTTAACTTTCTTACTAAGATGCTTGGTGACAATCTCAATATTATGCATTAATCCATCCACGTTCGGAAAAACATGGTGGTTAATACGTTGTAATAAATGCGATATACCGCTATCTACAGTAGTAACTACACGATAAGTATCATTGATATGACCAGAACCAAACGGTTGCACTGAAATGATATCTCCTTCTAATGTGAATTGTTTTGCTGCGCTCTCTACTACTAATTGGTTAAAATCAGACATTAAACTATGTTTTTTAAATCATCAATGTGCTTGCAATATCACAAATTGAATTAATAAATGATAATTTTTATTTCAATCAAACGTTTGCATGAAATTTAATAAAATTAAGCAAACGTTTGCACTTTCATTTATCCCAAATGAAATAATATATTTGTTAATAGTAGCCAGTCTTAAGGACTGTTTTCAAACAAGTAAATAACTAATATACAAACTCCTTATATCTCAAAACAATGGATAGAAGAAATTTCATAAAATCGACTGCCATCACTACAGCTGGAATCGGTGTCCTTTCAAGTACAGAATTATTTGCTCAAACAAATGGGAAAATAAAAATCGGTTTTATTGGCGTAGGCCTTAGAGGACGTAATCACGTTCAAATTGCCCTAAACAGAGATGATCTAGAAATTGTGGCTGTCTGTGACACCCAGGAAGAATCTCTAGCACAATGCCGTAAACAATTCAATGCAAAAGGCACCAAACTTCCAAAAGAGTATACTGGTGGAGTTGATGCTTACAAAAAGATGTTAAGCAATGAAAAATTAGATGCTGTCATTATTGCAACGCCTTGGCAATTCCACAAAAACCAAGCTATTGATGCAATGAAAGCTGGTCTATACGTGGGTTGCGAGGTTATTGCAGGTTTAACGCTACAAGATCACTGGGACATTGTGAAAGCATCCGAAGAAACTGGAAAACCTTACATGACCCTAGAAAATGTTGCATTCCGTCGTGATGTACTTGCTGTATTGAATATGCACAGACAAGGATTATTTGGTGAATTGTTGCACCTGGAAGGCGGTTATCAACACGATTTACGCGAAGTATTATTCAATGACGGAAAAGCCTATTATGGCCATGGCGTTGAATATGGTCCGAAAGCGATTTCTGAGGCACAGTGGCGTACACAATTCAATATCGACCAAGATGGTGATTTATACCCTACACACGGTTTAGGTCCAATTATGCAATTCGCAGATATCAACAAGGGGAACAGATTCACTCATATCACTTCGTACTCAAGTAAAGCCCGTGGATTGGCAGCCTATGTCAATAAAGTTTCCCCGGGACATCCTAACGGTAAGATCAATTACAAAAATGGTGATATTACACAAACGATGTTACAATGTGCGAATGGAGAAACCATGTTATTAACGCATGATACACACTTACCAAGACCTTACTCTATCGGTTTCCGCGTACAGGGAACAGACGGTATTTGGATGGATGTTGCCAAAGGTATTCACATCGAGGGTAAATCCAAACCACACACCTGGGATTCTGCAGACGAATGGGTAAAGAAATACGATCACCCAATCTGGCAAAAATATGAAGAGGTAGCAAACGGTTCTGGTCATGGCGGCATGGACTGGTTTGTATTCAATGCGTTCATTCAGGCTGTAAAACAAAAGGTACAGACTCCAATTGACGTGTATGATTCGGTAACCATGAGTGCCGTATTCCCATTATCTACCGAGTCTATTGCAAAAGGAAATAAAACGTTGGAATTCCCTGATTTCACAAAAGGAAAATGGAAAACCAAGAAAAATACCTTTATGTTAGATGATAGTGGAATGTAATTGAAAAAACATGCTTATTATCATAAAAGCCGTATTGAAAGATATACGGCTTTTTTATGGATGCCTGACATAATCATAATAATCCTACTATTTGGCCGGTCTTTTCCGTAAATTAGCCTAGCAAACAACTTTTTCAACTCATTATGCTTACCGAAGCAATTATTATTTTAGTCCTGATTATTCTAAACGGAATACTGTCGGCATCAGAAATATCCATCGTGTCCAGCAGAAAGGCAAGGCTACAGGCTGAAAGCGATAAAAACAATGCCGCTGCAAAAATAGCGCTAAACCTAAAAGAATCGCCCAACAGCTTTCTATCCACTGTACAAATAGGCATTACCCTTATTGGCATCCTAACCGGATTCTTTTCTGGCGGCAGTATTTCATCTTACCTGGTAGAGATCTTTAATAAATCTAGTATCATAGCCCCCTATAGCGAACAGCTCGCCGTCATCATTGTCGTCTTTATCATCACCTACTTTTCGTTGGTGCTTGGTGAACTGGTCCCCAAACGTATCGGTATGGCTATTCCGGAGAAGTACGCCATGCTGATTGCTTACCCGATGAACCTGCTTAGCAAAATCGTTCGGCCATTTGTATGGCTACTCAGTATGTCGACGGAGTTTATTGTCAAAATACTCAATATCAAGAGCAGCGGCAATAGTGTCACAGAAGAAGAAATTAAGGCATTAGTAGACGAAGGTGTTGACAGTGGCGTCATCGAAGGTATTGAGCACGATATCGTCGACCGTTTGTTGAGTTTAGGGGACAAAAAAGCGGTCAACCTAATGACTCACCGCAAAAACATTGTTTTTTTGGATCTGGAAGATTCCTTTGAAGAAAACAGAAAGATCATTTTGGACAACGATCATTCCATCTACCCAGTTTGTGAAGGTGGTCTCGACAATATCAAAGGTGTTGTTCATGTAAAATCATTACTCCGTCAATGCCTCCAGAACGAAGCATTTGATCTCAGAACACTTATGTTACCGATCAAATTTGTTAATGAATTCAGTTCATCGTATAGCATTATGAATACCTTGCGTACCTCCAGTATACATCAGGCGGTTGTCATTGATGAGTATGGCTCACCACAGGGAATTATTACGTTACGGGATATCGTTGGCGATTTGGTCGGCAACATCACAGAAAGCGACCTAAGTGCCCGTCCGACAATACGTCAATTGGAAAACGGCGATTATGTTGTCGACGGACAATATCAGATCGAGGACCTTTTGGATGAATTTGAAATCGGTCTTTCTGAAGAAGACGAAGATGAGATCAATAACGTAACCACCGTAGGAGGCCTCGTGTTCCTAAGATTAGATCACGTGCCCGAAGAAGGTGAACGCGTGCGATTTAAAAACCTAATTTTTGAGGTGCTCGATATGGATGGACACCGCATCGATAAATTGCTTTTAAAAGTGGAAGAATAAACATAAATAAGCATCAACAGAAAAGTAAAAAGAGATAAAAAAGGGCCAATCAGTGTATTGATTAGCCCTTTTTTTATGATGCTATCGATCCTGATTAGTTGATCCCATGCATCATTTTTTTCAATATTGGATTGAAGACAATTAATAGCAATGCCGTAACCCCAGGAACTATTGCAAATATCATAAAGAAATAGGACATCGAATGTTCTTCTGTAATGCGATCAATGTATGAGCCTAAAAATCCACCGATAAAATTGGCAATTGCCGAAGCACAGAACCAGCAACCGAAAAGAAGTCCTAAAAATTTCTTTGGGGAAAGCTTACTAACATAAGACAAGCCAACAGGTGAAAGACAAAGCTCCCCTGCTGAATGAAAGAAATAGGCGATCACCAACCAAATCATACTCACAGACGCTGTCTTTGCTCCTTGAGGAATCTCACTCGCTCCATAAGCTAATGCTGCAAATCCAATTCCCACCAATATTAAACCTAGCGCAAACTTAACTGGTCCCGAAGGATTCCAGACCTTCTCCCAGAATTTGCTAAATGACGATGCAAGTGAAATAATAAAAAATGCATTCAATATTTGAAACCATGAGGCTCCAACTTCCGATCCGGTTATTCCAATTTCTCGAAATACTTTCCATAAGCCCAAGCACCAAATGATACCAAATGAGACAGCGGTAAATAAAATAGTCAATGGATACTGTTTATATATTTTTCTAGCCAATGCTGTTAAAACGATCGTCACAATAACGATAGGCACAATAGTCAAAATAGTATCAATCCATTTAAATGTCACTGCTGAACTTCCAGACAGGACCCTTTGTGTATAATCCTTTGCAAAGATAGACATGGATCCGCCCGCCTGTTCAAAAGACAGAAAGAAAACCACACTAGCCAACATAAATATGGTGACAACGATTAACCTATCACGGACAACATGTGCAGGAATGACCTCTTCCTCCTCTTCGTGATTTTTGATCTTTTTTTCATGGTAAGCCTGAAGTGCTTTGGGTGAATCTCCGATAATTCCAAAAATCTTTTGTCCAAAATAGAATTGCAACATACCAAAGAACATAAATACTCCGGCAAGCCCGAAACCATAATGCCAACCAATTTTTTCGCCGATATACCCACATAGAAGCATTCCCAAAAATGACCCGGCATTGATGCCCATGTAGAATATGGTATACCCTGCATCTTTTTTAGGACTTTGATCTGGATAAAGATTTCCCACCATAGAAGAAATATTAGGCTTAAACATCCCGTTACCCAAAATCATTAACACAAGACCCAGATAAAAGAAATTGGAATTCACACCCTCAAATGCCATAGACAGGTGCCCCAATGTCATTACCAAAGCGCCTATCAAAATCGCCTTCTTAAAACCGGTTAGCTTATCCGCAATCATTCCACCGATCAATGGTGTTAAATAGACAAAACCAGTATACAAACCGTAAAGTTTCATAGCACGTTCGTTACTCCATTCCCATCCCCCATCAGCAAGGGAACTTATTAAAAATAAGGTCAACAATGCCCGCATACCGTAGTAACTAAACCGCTCCCACATCTCTGTAAAGAATAGCACAAATAATCCGGCAGGATGCCCATTTACCATCTTGTCATCGATCCCCTGCTTAGCAAGATGTGCTACAAGAACTTGATCTTTTTCTTGATTCATATAATTTCAATAATTGTTTTATAACTCAGGTTTTGTTTTTATTTTGATAAAAATCGCTTGAAGATACACTATTTTTCTATGAATTAATCAATTCCATGCATCATCTTTTTTATTTTTTTGTTGGCCAGAATAAGAAATACTGCAGCCACCATAGGAATTACTGTAAATACAGCAAAGAAATATGACATGGAATGAGATTCTGTAATCTTATCAATATATGACCCAATAAAGCCCCCTATAAAATTAGCTATGGCATTGGCACAAAACCAAAAACCAAACAATAACCCCAGGAATTTTTTTGGCGATAGTTTACTGACATAAGAAAGTCCGACTGGACCAATACATAATTCGCCCACTGTATGAAAAAAGTACGCCAATACCAGCCAGATCATACTAACAGAGGCCGTCTTTGCACCGGTAGGAATCTCAGAGCTTCCAATAGATAAAGCTGCAAAACCAACTCCAACCAATGTCAGTCCCATTGCAAACTTAATCGGACCAGAAGGATTCCATATTTTTTCCCATATCTTACTGAATGATGTGGCCAGCGTAATGATAAAGAAAGAATTTAACATCGGAAACCAGGATACAGTAACTTCGGAATTCATACCATAATATTCCCGATAAACTTTCCAAAGACACAAAGACCAAATGATCACAAAAGAAATACTCGAAAAAAGTATGATCATAGGGTATTTACGTACGATTTTCTTTGCTAAAACAAACAGTACTCCGGTAATTACCACAATCGGCAAAACCGTCAATGCAGCATCCAACCATTTAAATAAAACCGCCACTTCACCACTCAATACCCGTTGTGTATAATTTTTCGCAAAGATCGTCATCGAACCACCTGCTTGCTCAAAAGCTAAATGGAAAACAATACTTGACAACATAAAAATGGCTATTACCAGCAAACGATCACGAACAATATGCTTTGGATTTTCTTCTTGACCACCCGCAATATCGGTTAACTCGTCTTGTTTCTCGGGTGTATTTCCAATTTTTCCGAAAATGGGTTGTGCAAAATAGAACTGCAACATTCCCAAAAACATAAATACTCCGGCTAGCCCAAAGCCATAATGCCAGCCGATCTTCTCACCAATATAACCGCATAGCATCATTCCTAAAAACGCTCCCCCGTTGATGCCCATATAAAAGATGGTATAACCCGCATCTTTTTTACCTCCTTTATCCGGATATAATTTCCCTACCATCGAAGAAATATTGGGTTTGAACAATCCATTTCCCAAAACAATCAGCACCAAACCCGCCAAAAAGAAGCTTTTATTAAATCCCTCTAAAGCCATAGCGATATGTCCCAGCGTCATAATTATAGCTCCGACCATAATGGATTTTTTATATCCTGTCAGGCGATCGGCTATAATCCCACCGAACAGTGGCGTTAAAAACACCATCCCGGTGTACAAACCATAAAGCTTCATGGCCTCGGAGTTGGTCCAACCCCATCCTTGTTGGGCAATGGTAGAAACCAGAAAATTTACCAACAGCGCCCGCATACCATAATAGCTAAAACGCTCCCACATCTCTGTGAAGAATAATACAAACAAGCCGGCAGGATGCCCTTGTACCAATACATGTTCAGCCCCTACTTTTTGCAAATGGGTTTCAAGAACAGCATTTTTTTCAAAATTCATGTTTTTTTTTAGTCGTTATTTTTCAAAATAAGGTAGTGCGATTTCCATTTATAAAATATACCATCGGTAAACGGAAAAATCCGATGATCCTCTACACAAAGAAAGAGGTTGTTCACCCGTCTTCATATACTCAAGCAAGATAGTGAAGATTTTAATAGGTTTCTAACGAATGGACTGCAGTTTTTTTCGTTGTTGCATCCGAGCAATACTTCAATTAAAACCTATTTAACTAGTCGAGTTCCTTCCATTTCCTGAAAAGAACTCGACTAGTTAAATATTAGATCAAAGGGCGCAAACGTTCCAGTAATTTTTTAGTAGCAAAAATACCCTCTTCTTCGCTCAACTTACTTCCCTCATATTCAATCCCCACATAACCTTTGAATTTTGCTTTCTTAACAATCTTCAACATACGCTCATAGTCAATTTGCGTTTCATTTCCATTAGCATCAAAATCATGTGTTTTGGCACTCACACCATGTGCATAAGGCATTAGATCCGTCACACCTTGATAACGATCATACTCATAGAAATTACCAAGATCAGGTAAACTTCCACAATATTTACTACCCACTGCTTTTAATGTATTAGCCAACCAGTCACCATGTGAAGAGATACCACCATGGTTTTCTACAATAATGCTAATCCCCGCTTTTTTACCAATATCAGATAGCGTTGTTAAACTTTCAACAACACGTTTACTCACTTCCTCAGGAGTCCCTTTTCCAGCCGCATTGACACGGATTGCATGACAACCTAAGAAATTAGCTGCAGAAATCCACTTATAATGGTTTTGCACGGCTTGTTTTCTCTTTGTTTCATCTTCATCACCGAGATTTCCCTCACCATCAATCATAATGAGTACATTACGTACACCATTATCTTTTGCACGCATATTTAGCTCAGTAAGGTAGTTATTATCATTAGCCTTATCCTTAAAAAACTGATTCACATATTCCACCCCATAGATACCGTATTTTTTGGCAGCTAATACCGGAAAATCCAAATTGTTCAAATCTCCCTTGAACAAGGATTTATGCAATGACCATTCAGCCAAGGAAATGTCAAACCAATCTTTCTTTGCTGCCGCAAAACTCTCCAAAGAGGGAGCTAATGCTATACCAGCAGACGCTAGTGCAAGGTTTTTAAGAAAATCTCTTCTTGAATTCATGTGTTTAGATTTAATGTGTTATTTAAATATTTCCCCAGCCAGTAGTCAACACATCAACGAGGTGCATCGTCTGAATGGGTAATTTATGTTTATCGATATAAGATTGAAGCTGTAGCAAACAAGATGAATCCGTGGAAATAATATAATCCGCATTCAGATCAAGTGCATTGCGCACTTTTTGCTCAGCCATTGCCGCGGATATTCCTTCGAATTTAACGGCAAAACTACCCCCAAACCCACAACATGTCTCGCTATCTTTCACCTCCACCATCTCCAAACCTAAGACCTTACTCAATAATTTCCGGGGTTCCTCTTTTATCTTGCACTCCCGCAAAGCCGAACAAGAATCGTGGTACACCGCAACACCCTCCAGCTCAGCTCCAAAATACTCTTTTTTTAGCACGTTTACTAAAAAATCAGAGATTTCCATAACCTGTTGCTGTATTTTATGGCATTGATGGGAATCTGCCGAATTTGCGAATAAATCATTATAAGCATGTCGTACCATACCAGTACAAGACGCAGAAGGAGAAATAATCACATGATCTCCCGAGAAATCACCTAAAAACTTCCGTCCGACCTGTTTTGCATCATCCCAAAATCCAGCATTATAGGCAGGCTGGCCACAGCATGTCTGCTCAGGATTATAGACAACCTCGCAGCCGACCTTTTCTAATAAACGAACCGTATTAAAAGCGGTCTCAGGGTAAAGCTGATCTATAAAACAAGGAACAAAAAGTTCTACTTTCATATGCAATTCAATCAATAAAATTAAGATTTATTGGATACTAATATCCGGATCAAAAGTAACAATCCAATTACAAAAAATAAAGAAAGAACCAATGCCGAATATCGAATATTATGTGTAACCTGTTCTATAAACCCGAATGAGAATAATCCAATGACAATGGCAACTTTTTCTGTGACGTCATAAAAAGAGAAGAAAGCAGTCGTATCTTTGATATCCGTCGGAATTAATTTAGAATAGGTTGAACGCGATAAGGACTGAATCCCGCCCATAACTAAACCGACCAATGCAGCAATGATATAAAACTGAAGAGGGGTAGATAAATAAAAGGCCGAAATACAGATGCCGATCCAGATCATCACCACAACGATCAACACCTTGATATTCCCAAAAAGCGTAGATAAATAAGACATTAAAAATGCACCTAAGATAGCTACAAGTTGAATGAGAAGAATGGTAGCTATCAACCTTTCTGCGCCTAAATGCAAAATTTTCTCCCCAAAAGAAGAGGCGACAATCATCAAAGTCTGAACACCAATTGCATAAAAGAAAAAAGCCGGCAAAAACTGTTTTATTTCAGGAATACCTTTGATCTTTTGGATAACATGGCCGAATTCATCCCGTACATTCTGAACAAAACTCTTACCTGTGTTATTCTCGGTTGCATCGATTTTAGGCAGGTATTTAAAAGGAATCATTGAAAACCCAAGCCACCACAATCCGACCATTAGAAACGATATACGGGCCGGTAGTGAAGCATCTGTAATACCAAACCATTCAGGTTTAAGCACCACTATAAAACAAAGAATCTGTAAAGTAACACAGCCAATATAACCATAAGCAAAACCTTGCGCACTCACCTTATCTTGCTGATCGACTGTCGCCAAAAGCGGCAAATAGGAATTATTAAACAAAACACCGCCAATATACCCCATCGCTGCAAGCACAAAACAGATGATACCAATTTCCAAAGTTTCAAGCTTGAAGAAAAATAAGCACATACATGCAACTGCTCCAACATAAGTGAAGAATTTCATAATCTGTTTCTTTTTTCCTTTTGCATCAGCGTACGAAGAAATAAAGGGCAAAGAAAAAGACATCAACAGATAGGCAAAGGCCAAAGAAAAATTGGAAAGTGCGGTATTGACAACTTCAATCCCAAAGAAACGAACAACATCACCATGCTCTTTTGTTGTAGTAATTGCGGTATAGTAAACAGGGAATATCGTGGAAGTAATAACAAGGTTGTAAGCAGAATTGGCCCAATCGAACATGGCCCAAGAACGAATCAATTTTTTATTGTTTTTTACAATTGCTTCCATTTAAATTGGCTTAATAAGTTTGACGAATATAAGTAATTATTTTAGCCATTTCTTTACGAATTGCACTTGCTC
Source organism: Sphingobacterium sp. UBA1897 (assembly GCF_002337775.1). Taxonomy (NCBI): domain Bacteria; kingdom Pseudomonadati; phylum Bacteroidota; class Sphingobacteriia; order Sphingobacteriales; family Sphingobacteriaceae; genus Sphingobacterium; species Sphingobacterium sp. UBA1897. Next base: position 93,415 of record NZ_DDGR01000004.1, on the reverse strand, counting down.
GATCATCTATATAATTATTGTTCATAAAAGAAAATGCCAAGCGCCTTCCTGTCCGTGTGATCAAATAACCACTTTGATTATAGACAGATGTAATCGTTCCTGTTTTAGCAAAAACAAACGGTTCTCCGAGATCTTTGCTATAGGTACGTTTCAGGGTACCATCTACACCTCCGGCTGGAAAAAGACGAAAACGTTCCTTCTCATCCGGCAACTTATTTTTCAAGACGACCAATAGATCGACATTATTTTGCGGAGTCACCTTGTTATAGGACGACAAGCCCGATCCATCAAAAATGGCAACCTCAGCTGAAAAGTATTTATAAACGTTATTCTTCATCCAGTCCCGCACCAAGTAAGTATCAAATTGACCGAATTGTTTCCACGAACACATCATTAAAAACTGTTCAGCAATAAAATTATCACTTGGCAACATCATTTCACGGATTAAATTTTTGGTACCACCGGAATAGAGTATCTTGGTATTGCTTGGTTTTTGGTAAGACAATAAGGTCACGGATTTACCTAGACTATCCGACAATAATTTAATAAATAAACTATCAGAATAGATAAATGGAACTTCATTGACATAGCCACTCGGAACGGGGCGTTTGGACATCCAAAAGGAATTTGTACGAAATGAACGGGAAAGTTCAAAATCACCTAACTTAGGTTCGGGCAAAAAATCCAGTGAATTTTGAAAACCGGCTGGAGAGGTCGATAGATAATTATAACCTTTTTGTCGAAAAGTGACCACGTTGCCATAAATAGGAAATGTACTAATTTCAGGCTGATAGTAAGCTTCAAAATCTTCCATAGCCCAACCATATGCAAAGAACTTATTCTTCATTGTCCCTGGCACAACAAAAATGCGTTTATTCGTATTTTTCAAAAAGTTATACACAACCCGCGTATCTAACCGATTATGCAAAAACGTCGGATCACCTGTCCCCCAGATAAGCAGCGAGTCTCCACGTTCCACATACTCCAAACCTGGTATTGAATCCCCCAACAGTGCTAGAGCAGCATAGGTAGTATACATTTTTGTATTGGAAGCCGGTGTAAAATGCTTATTGCCGTTTATGTCCATCACATATTTATTGGCATTTAGGTCATACAAAGAAAAACCAACAAAATGATCATTTAATATTTTAGACTCTTGAAATAGCTGATAAACATCCTCAAAGCTCTGAGCCTTCGCTACAAAAGTAGCCGCCGGCACAAACCAAAGCAGCAACAATGCACTTAAAATTTTTTTCATCAGTTCAAACATACAAAAAACTGCAAGAACTCCCTTTCGTCTATTGCCAAAATTCAGATACAAATCCTTTAAAAAGGAAAGGGGAAGACATTGCCTCCCCCTTTCCTTTTTAAACTATCAAAAATTAATATCCTTGATTTTGTGTCAGAGCTCCACCACTTCTGTCAATCTGCGATTGTGGAATTGGGAAGTAATCATTTTGAGGTTTATAGTTTAAGCCTTTATAGCGAGCCATAAAACCGCCTTCAAACGTTGCGTAGCTTTCCAATACAGTTTTCGCCTCCCCCCAACGCACAAGGTCATAGAAACGATGTCCTTCCATCGCTAATTCTAAACGACGTTCAAAACGAACAGCTTTGCGCGCATAATTTTGGTCTGGGAAAGAAGTATAAGGTTTAACAACATATACCGCCGCTGCTACATTATCGCCAGTCGTTTTAGGAGGTAATTTTGCCGCACGCTCACGAACTGCATTTACCAGATTCATTGCTGCACCTAAATCGCCTAATTCAACCTGACATTCAGCTGCCATTAAAACAACATCAGCTAAACGAATAATATTAACATCCAAGTCAGTAATATATGCCGCTCCTGACGCAGTATGTGTTGCATGCAAACTCTTCGGAATCATTGTTTTTATACCAACAAATGGTCCACCCGAGCTCACCTCACGAATCCATGCATCACCTGGCATGACACCATAATCATAGAAATTCACACCTCTACGGCCAACCGTATAATCTAAACGTGGGTCAAAACGAAGCGTAACATCAAGTTTATATGTTTTCTTTGCGTCATCGGACAAACCGAAATCTGATTTATATGGATTATTTCGATAAGAACCATCTAACAATGGTAATCCATTTGCATCGACTTTATAGGCATTAACCAAATCAATGGTCGGCTGATAGAAACCACAACAACCTACAGGATTACTTCCATTTAATCCAGACAACATATCACCAACATTGGCATTATCACCAGATCCATCTGGATTAATCACATGCTTCGACACCAATAATGCCTCTGGGCCGTCTTTTGTAAGTACATCAAAGTTATTTTGGTACGGCATCGTACGTAGATCCTTTGCACCTATAACTTCCTTAAACAAAACTAACGCATCCGCATATTTTTTCTGGTAGAGGTAAACTTTACCCAGATAAGCTTTCGCGATATTCTGATCCATACGTCCGGCCTGGCTATTGATTTTTGTCGCTGGCAAATTCGCTATTCCTGCTTTTAAATCGTCAATAATCTTCGGAAGTACATCATCCTTATTCGGTTTCGTTTTAGCCTCATCATCTGTTGTGTTCTCATCAACATACGCTAGATTTTTGAAAACACGCCATAAATAAAAATAATAATGCGCTCGCAATACTCGGGCCTCACCTTCTATTTCCTTCGCACGTGCAGCCGTTACCGTTTTTTCACCTGCTTGGTCAGCCTTCAGAATACGCAACGTATTATTTGCCCTTAATACGCCCTCATAATAAACTTCCCACATTTGACTCAGGTTGTCGTTCGAACTATTTGGCGTATGAAATTCGATCATATTCATGTTCGGTTGATCGGTTGCCTCAGATCCTTTATGTGCATTATCTCCAGCAACTTCACCAAACAACCATTGGCTAGGCGCCGAAGAGTAATTCCCCCAGGTACCGTTGACATTGCCGTTTAATATTCCATACGCCCCGATAAGAGAGGCCTCTATACCTTTTGAATTTACAATCTGAGACTCAGGCAATTCAGCTTGCGGATCACGCTCCAAAAAAGATTTCCCACAAGAGGCTAATAAAGTCAATGATATACCTAAAACTGTAATTATATTTCTTTTTTTCATTTCAATCAAATTTTAACTTAAATCACTAAACCCTTAAAATCCTAGACTAACACCCAACATATATTGACGAGCCTGTGGATACACACCAAAATCTACACCCAAGGCTGGGTAAGTCGACGGAGTAGCCGTAACTTCTGGATCAAGCCCCTCATATTTAGTAATCGTAAACAGATTTGTTACCCCCACATAAGCACGGAGTTTCTTGATACCGGTATTATTACCAAAAACACGATTGGTATCGAAGTTATAGCCAACTTGAAGATTTTTCAATTTCAAGAAACTTGCATCCTGTACATAATAGCTCGAAGAAGCATACTCATAGGGTGAAGCATTTCTCACTTGAGAAGGGATCATGCTACCGCTATTCGTTGGACTCCATTCTTCCAATACGCGTGTACTTTTTTGACCTCTAAACACACCAAAATCTGTAAAGTATCTCGTAGCTTCATAGTTTTGATTACCCTTTGAACCATAGAAGTAGGCCATAAAATCAAAGTTTTTATAAGCCGCATTGATATTGAATGAATACACAAAGTCAGGATGTGGGCTACCTATAACGGTACGGTCACTTGCATCAATTTTGCCGTCACCATTGACATCCTCAAATTTAAGTCCACCAGCTCTCGACTTTCCATCCTCATATTTAGCGACACTCGCATTGTTCATATCCGCTTCCGAATAAATACCAATTACTTTATAGCCATAGAAAGCACCAAGAGGTTCTCCAGGTTTTAAGATGGAGGTTTCCATACTTCTAAAACTACCGTACACTTGTTGGGTTACTGATGGTGCCAAAGAAACGATCTTGTTCACGTTACGTGAAATAGTAGCGGACAGATCCAATTTAAATGCACTTTCTTGACGTCTACCGTAATGATAATTCAATGAAAACTCGATACCTTTATTTTGCATATCACCAATATTTACATAAGGCGATCCGGCCCGACCTGCGGCAACAGCAGGTAAAGGTAACAGGTACAACATATCTTTCGTCTTTTTATTGTACCAATCGAAAGATCCATCAAAATCACCTTGTGCCAGGGTAAAATCCACCCCAACGTTTAATGCAGATACTTGTTCCCATTTCACGTCCGGATTACTATAGGCATTGTGCCACATACCGGAAGTCAAGCTTCCGTCAATAGGATATGAAGATGAATTAATAGCGACCTGATAGCGATTCAGATATTGATTGGCTGGAATACGTTGGTTCCCCGTCACACCATAACCCGCTCTGATTTTTAGGTCCGAGATCCATGAAACACCTTTCATGAATTCTTCCTCCGACAAACGCCAGGCAGCACTCGCTCCAGGGAATGTTCCATATTTATTGTTCGGCCCAAAATTAGAAGAACCGTCACGACGCACTGTTGCACTTAAGATATACCGATCTTTGTAGGAATAATCAACCTTTCCAAACACCGAAAACAAGGAACCTACAGAACCGCTACCTTCACTGACGCGACCAGTTGAAGCGGCATCCAAGTAAAGGTAATCAAGCGATGACATTGTAAAAAAGCCATTTCCTTTTCCCCTTATCTGCCTATTTCTATTCTGAATAGCTTCCGTACCAGCGAGAATGCTCAACGTATGCGCCTCATTAAATGTTTTTTTATAATTTAAAGTATTTGTCCAAGTCCATTCTTTATTCAGTCCAAAAAATTCATTAATTCCGTTGTTAAAACTTCCTTCTGTAAACTCAGGGTTTGGATAGGTATAAGATACACCATTGTAGTTTTCATACTTCATACCAAAACTGCTACGGAAGGTTAATCCTGAGACAATATCAAATTCTCCAAAGACATTCCCGAAAAACATATTGCTCTTATTTTTATTATCCTTGGCACGATAGGCGATAGCAACAGGATTTTCTCCATTACCATACTGTCCGCCAACAGATCCTGCAAAATTTCCGCCCTCATCATATACAGGAATGATATTATGAATACGATACGCAAAACCTAAAGCACTACCTTCACCGATATAGTCCCCGGCAGTATTGGTATTTACTCCCATACCAAATCCTTCCGTAAAACTATATTGCATATTTTCGCCGAAACGTAGTTTATTATTAAAGGCAGAGAAGCGTGTGTTTGAACGAAGATTATATTTTTCAAAACCGGTATGAATAATCGTTCCTTTTTGTTTCAGATAACCACCCGAAATCGCATAGGAAGCATCTTCACCACCTCCTAAAACGCTAAGTTGGTGCGACTGAGTAGGGGCATTTTGGGATAAAGCATCAAACCAGTTGGTTCCGGCCTTATTTGCTTTGGTAATTTGATAAAAATCGCTTCGGCTACTCGCATCGTACTTATATTTTGACATATCCACGTCTGCAGCTGTAATCACATCTTTCCCGCCCACTTTAGGTCCAGCGATAAGGTAATCAGGCATCACATTGTTTGTGCCGTCCAATCTGTTTTCAATATCCAATGTTTGTTGCGGAGACAACATTTTTGGAAAACGCCCACTGTTTGGAACCTGCACACCATAATAAGAGTCAAGGCTAAATTGAGGTTTTCCGCTTTTACCTATTTTTGTGGTAATGATGACAACACCATTATTTGCACGTGAACCATAAATTGAAGCTGCTGATGCATCTTTTAAGACCTGCATCGTCTCAATATCATTTTGATTCAACCAGCTTAACTTTCCTTCATAAGGCACTCCATCAATGATGTAAAGCGGCTCGTTGTTGTTGATCGTACTGTAACCACGAATTTTGATCTGTGGTGTAGAACCAGGGGCACCATCTACTACGATCTGAACCCCTGTTGCCCGCCCTTGCAACGCCTCAACAGCACTCGCCGCCGGGGTAGTTTTCAATTCCTTCACATTGACAACGGCAACAGCACCAGTTAAATCTTTCTTACGTTGCGCCGAATAACCTGTGACAACAACCTCTTCCAAGGCATCTTCTGAACCGCTTAAGGAAATTGCAAGATCAGCTTTCGAAGAAACAGCAACTTCAGTACTTTTGTACCCAATATAACTGATAATCAACACATCACCGACTTTTCCCTGGATGGTAAATACACCATTTTCATCTGTCGATGTCCCGTTACTGCTCCCTTTGACTTTCACAGATACACCAGTAATACCTTGACCTGTAGCAGCATCCTTCACTACCCCCTTGATAGGTGTCTGTTGTACGCTCCTTGTTTTGATTAATGAAACGACTTCAACTTTGCCATGGCTAGTTAATCCACTGGCAAATCCATGAGTGGTCATTCCTCCCCCAATGAGAAGAGAACTCATAATCAGAAACCTCTTATTGAACTTTTGGCCCAATATGAGATCAAAACAGCAATTTTTGTCCGTTTTTTTCATCATAATTTTACTAAATAGGTGGTTTAAAAAAATTTATGTTTATGCTTTAGTTGTTTTAGTTGATATCGGTTATTATTTAAGTTTTTGGTCATTTTTTTAGGTCTGACGACAACAATGCTATATTATTGGCAGATTCAGGCCCCTTGGTTATTCATTTTTTTCTAATTTGGTTATTTTTCCAGAAATGTTAAAATCTGTTAAATAAATGTAAAGAATAATAAATGTAAAAAAAAAGGAAAAATCTTAATTAATTCACAAAGCGCTATAAATCAAGTTATTGTATTTTATACACTAAGTTACAATGCAATACTATTGTTACACAAGTACATCCTTTTGTTTTTTATATCAGGAACGTTTCCCAAAATTCAGTGTGCATTGTCAAATATTCCGCAAATAGGTCCAAATAAGCTAAAAGCTCCTTATATTTGTTGTTGATGAATGTAAGTAATTTATTAGAACGGGCGCTCCGATTTGAGTTCCTATCCAAGGAAGAGGGTGTTTTTTTATATCAAAATGCACCTACAGCTGATTTGACTTTCGTAGCCAATGAATTGCGTAAGATACAAGTGCCACATGGTAAAGTAACCTGGCAGATCGACAGAAATGTCAATACCACCAATGTGTGTATTGCAAATTGCAAATTTTGCAATTTTTTCCGTCGCCCTGGTCATGAAGATAGCTACATTACCGATATTGAAAGCTACAAACAAAAGATAGAGGAAACTTTTAAATACGGTGGCGATCAACTGCTGCTGCAAGGTGGCCATCACCCGGATTTAGGTATTGAGTTTTACAAAAACCTTTACAAGCAATTAAAGGAACTTTATCCTACGCTAAAACTACATTCTCTCGGCCCACCTGAAATTGCGCATATTTCCAAATTGGAGAACATGAGCCATATTGAAGTTTTGACGCAATTGAAAGAAGCAGGACTAGACTCGCTACCTGGAGCGGGAGCTGAAATTCTCAATGATCGTGTGAGACGTCTTATATCAAAAGGAAAATGCGGTGGTAAAGAATGGCTAGATGTTATGCGGGCAGCCCATAAAATTAATTTACCAACTTCTGCCACCATGATGTTTGGTCATATCGAAACGATAGAAGAACGTTTTGAACATTTGGTATGGATTCGCGAAGTACAGGATGAAAAACCTCAGGAATCCCATGGATTTATTGCGTTTATCCCTTGGCCTTTCCAAGATGATGGTACCTTATTGAAAAGACTGCGCGGTATTACCAATAATGTAACGAGCGAAGAATATATTCGCATGATTGCCTTAAGCCGCATTATGCTTCCTAATATTAAAAATATACAAGCTTCCTGGCTCACCGTCGGAAAGCGCACAGCGCAATTATGTCTGCACGCTGGAGCGAACGACTTCGGCTCAATTATGATTGAAGAAAATGTCGTTTCGGCAGCAGGTGCACCACATCGGTTTACGTCAAAATCTATACAGGAAGCTATTTTGGAAGCTGGATTCAGCCCACAACTGCGAACACAAAAGTATGAGTTCCGTGAGCTACCAGCCCATATGGTCGAACAGGTCATTAACTATTAATACGATACATTGAAAGACGTCATAAGAAATATTGAAGCAATTATATTTGCTTCTGCGGAAGGAATAGATCTTGCCGATATCAAACAGATTTTGCAGGAATCCTTAGCCATCGAAGTATCCAGGGAAGAGCTACGTGAGTTGATTAAAAAAATTGAAACGAAGTACCAGGATGAAGACTATGTACTCGAATTACGCTATATCAACAACGCCTATCAGTTTTTGACAAAAGCTGTTTATCATGAATCGATACAACAGCTCCAAAATCACAATAACAAGCGAAAACTAAGTCAATCAGCACTAGAAACACTCGCAATCATTGCCTACAGACAACCGATAACAAAATTAGAAGTAGAGCAGATTAGAGGTGTAAGCTGTGATTACTCTATTCAACGATTACTGGAAAAGAAGTTGATCAAAATTGCGGGAAAAGCAGATAGTATCGGAAAACCTTTACTTTATGCAACAAGCCAGCAGTTCATGGATCACTTCGGAATCAATGGTGTGAGAGATCTCCCTCAATTGAAAGACATCGTTACCGAGGACAATGCGATTGGCGAAACAAATGAATAAATAAAATAAAATAAATTTTTATTTTCAAAATACAATTCAACATACTGATTAACAGAAAAATAAAGCTTAATATTTTTTTTAAAAAAAGTTTTAAAAAATAGTTTTCTTCTCTAATTTTACAACATTGAATAAGAAACAATAAAGTATTATTTTATGAACACGGCAACTTTAGCTAACGAAGATCTTGAAGAAGTAAAATTCGCATCTTTCAACGGTCCTGATGACGATGATGATGATTTCGATGATGATTTCGATTTACCTGAAATCGACTCGATTGGAGGATTGGATGACTTCGATGATGACGATGAATTTTAATATTTTAGTGCGATATAACACTACCTATTAAAACACCAGAGTATCATTAAAAAATAAGGCGTTCAATTTGATTGAACGCCTTATTTTTTACTTTACTTGATCGATTAATTTATGTAATTCCATCTTGGGAATCATGCCGCTTTGTCGCCATACCTGTTGGCCATTTTTGAACAACACGAAAGTAGGCACGCCACTTACCTTATAAATCGAAGCAATTTTTGGATTCTTATCCACGTCAATCTTAATGATAGACAAATCATCTTGATAAAATTCCTTTACATCCTGTAAAATCGGCGCCATAGTCTGGCAGGGACCGCACCACGTCGCAAAAAAATCCACCAAAACCAGCGAATTTGATTGAATAATCTGGTCAAAAGTAGCCATTATTGATTCTCCTTTACTTCTTCTTGCAATGCCTTATACCCACCTTGGATATTGCATATATGTTTAAATCCTTTAGCACTCAAAATAGATACAGCCACTGCACTCCTATAACCTGATTGACAGTGTACATACAGCTGTTGATTGTCTTTTTTAAGCGTAGAACCAAAATTAACGAAATCTGTTAATGGAATATTCATTGCATTGTCAATATGTCCATTACCAAATTCTTTATCTGTTCTTACATCCACAATATGACCTTGATCTGATCTTTTCCTGAATTCTCCTGCACTGATATTACGCAACGAGACTACATCTTCGCTAGCTTTCCAAGTTTCAATGCCGCCTTCTAAAACCCCAATAATATGGGTATAACCCAACTTTAATAAATGATGATAAACCGTATCTTGACTATCTATATCTGTAATCAATAAAAGCTTTTGGGCTTTATTGGGAAACACTTGCGCCAAAAAGTGATCAAAAGGACCTTTAAAGCCTATATTTATAGATTTAGGTACAAATCCTTGTAGGAATATATCGCCAGGTCGCGTATCAAGAACTTGGATAGCTGTTTCACGACGCAATTTTTTAAATTCTTTGAACGTTAATCGTGGTAAATCTGAAGCGGGTTGCGACATCTCGACCCGATGACTCTTCGATTCTGCATGCAATTGCATTTGACCATTAAACAGTGCTAAACAAACCCCACATAATTTGATAAAAACTCTACGCATATATTTTACTATTTAAAAGGAATAAGCAGCTTTTCCAATTCCTCAATTTTACCATTGTATATATTTAAGTCCACATTGCCCTGAATCCCTCTGACAGTACCTTTTTCAGAAAATTGCCAAAAAGCCCAATGGTCTTTGGGGTTCTCAACCCAAAAGTTATAATTTGCAATCCACAACGTATAAGCTGCAAATTCCTTTTCCAAAAAGTCACTATAAAACTTATCTCCGGAGTAAAGAATGGGTTTTACTTTGTAGTGGGCTTCGACTTCTTCAAGCCAACGTTTTAGCCCGACTTTCAAGCTATCCATCGATTGTTGTTTTGGATGCTCCTCAATATCCAAGACCGGTGGAAGATCGCCAGACTGTAATTTAACCTTCCGAATAAAATTCTTCGCTTGCTTGACCGAGTTCTCATTGGGTCTAAAATAATGGTAGGCGCCTCTCAAAACTGCCCTATTTTCCGTTTTACTCCAATTTCGACTAAACTTATCATCAATTCCTTTTTCACCCATTGTCGCCCTGATAAACACAAAATCTATCGGAAAATGATCATTGATTGTGCTTACCTTTTGCCAATCTATTTCTTCCTGATAGGTAGACACGTCTATGCCAAACACCTTATCATCGTGCTTGCTCATAATCTCAATATTACGAATATCATATTTAGCTTCCTTCGTCAGAGACTTGTCTTTGGAGGTAGCCACGCGAAAATAGTATATAATTCCAGCCCGATAATGCCACACAACAAGACAGAGGAAAAGCACCAGCATTCCTGCTATCATCCAAATCCACTTTGTTCCACGAACCTGACTTCCTTTTGTACTTGTTTTCTTTCTTTTTGATCGCTGTTGTACCATAGCACGATGAAGTTACGGCAATAGCAATTAACTCGCAAAATTTTCGCAACAATTTATATTTTTGTGTATGATCGTATACAACCCCAAAGACTGGCTTTCGGCAACTTTCAAATTGCATAAATCAGATACCTTCAAAAAGTTACTGCCATTTCTTGTTTTGATAGCGTTTTATTCCTGGATGATTGCCTTTCTTGAATTGGAATACCTCAAACTAAATGAAAAGAGCTGGGTCAAAAACATTACCATTGTCCACAACCTACTCGGTTTTGTTATATCGCTTTTACTGGTATTCCGAACAAACACGGCCTATGACCGCTGGTGGGAAGCCCGAAAACAATGGGGTACATTGACCAATGTTAGTAGAGCATTTTCGTACAAACTAAATGCCATGCTGGATGTAGATGACAAAGTGAATCGTAGTTTTTTCAGAAAGGCAATCCCCCTATTCGCAGAGACACTATACGATTTTTTAAGATCGGATTACACCAAGTTTATGCTCGACGAAAACGAACACCCTAAGTTAAAGGCTTTGGACAGTAAAAAACATGGTCCGAACCAAGTTTCCACCATGATCTTCCACAAAATCAATGATCTATATAAAGAAGGAACTATAAGTGGTGATCAGCTTATTATCCTTAATGAGGAAATTATTACCATGACACATGTTTGTGGAGCTTGTGAGCGTATTAAAAACACCCCAATACCATTAGCATATAGTGCATTTATCAAGAAGTTCATTATATTCTATACCATGACCCTTCCAGTAGGTTACGTTTTTTCCATCGGTTACTTTGTTGTGATTGCTGTACCATTTATCTTATATGTTTTAGCATCTCTTGAATTAATTGGTGAGTCCATTGAAGAGCCATTTGGTATCGACCAGGACGATTTACCGATCGACAAAATTGCGGCCAACATCAGGAAACACTGCCATGAGATTATCCCTGCATAGACTTTTTTAAAAACAATCTAACTCATTTTCAAACGCTAAGACTAGCTATAGAAAATAAGTTTTGTAAATCTATTCGAAATTTCTACTTTTGTCGCGGAGAGTTGGCAGAGTGGTCGAATGCGGCGGTCTTGAAAACCGTTAACTGTCACAGGTTCGGGGGTTCGAATCCCTCACTCTCCGCAGAAAAAGCCTTTCAGAAATGAAAGGCTTTTTGCTTTTGCCCCTTTATTCTCCCCCATCAAAAGATCAATTTTCTTATAGTACCATTCCATTCGAATTATCAGAGCGTTACCTACAAGAAAACAACATTTCCCTCAAATCTTCCTGGTCACATGTACTCTTTTTCACTTTTTTCATTCTTTTATGTAATAATCTGTAATTCATAACATCTAATAGGCAGAATATTCTAGAAAACCATAATTACTAATTTTAAATTCAATTCTTATGAAAACGATTGTTCTTCGTATCAATAAAGATCTACCGAACTATTTATGCCATTCCACCAAAGTCGGTATTTCAATACTTTTACTTATGATGTACGGATCGGCATTTGCACAAAAAAAATATGATTTTCAGGTCAGTATCTATGGAAAAGGAACACCGATCATTCTTATTCCAGGATATAGTTGTAGTGGAACCGTATGGACAGAAACTGTAAATCACTTAAAAGACAAATACGAATGTCACGTGCTTACACTTCCTGGCTTCGCAGGACAAGCAGCTATTAAAGAAGCATTGCTTGAGACTATGCGCAATGAAATCATAGCATATACAGAGGCAAAAAAATTGCAAAATCCGATTCTTCTAGGCCATAGTTTAGGAGGCTTTTTGAGTCTCTGGATCGCAAGCACCGCACCTTCGCTATTTCAAAAAGTTATCGTTGTGGACGGAGTACCGTTCTACCCGGGCATGCAGAACCCAAATACAAGTGTAGAGGAAGTGAAAAAGTTTGTCGATAAAGATGCACTTATCACACAATTTACTTCGATGGGAGACCAACAACTTAGTGCGTATGCTAAAAATATAGCACGACAGCTGGTAACTGACTCTATAAAAGCCAAAACAATAGCCGAATGGCAAGTACAGAGCGATAGAGTTACATTAGCATCTGCTTTTTATGAAATGATGACGACGGATATCCGTCAGGATCTTGCTAAAATTACCATACCCGTTTTGGTACTGGGTAGTAAGTACGAAACGCTGGAAAAATCACAGCAGATTCTTTCCGAACAATATAAGTATGTAAAAAAGCTAACTTTACACAATACCAACAGTAAGCATTTTATTATGTATGATCAGCCAATATGGTTTTTTAAAGAACTAGACACATTTTTAAAATAACCCGATGACCAACAAAGAAAACTTTGAGATTATTTACAAAGAATATGCGCCGGCCATCCGCAAGTTATGCCTCAGTTATACCGGAGACCGAGATAATGCCGAAGATTTAATCCAAGAAACCTTCATTACTGTATGGAAAAAACTCGACAGTTTTCGCAACGATGCCAAATTAAGCACCTGGATCTACAGAATAGCGATCAATAATTGCTTGACGAGTATGCGAAAAAAACATCAACATTTAAAAAAAATGACCGACAAAAGCTGCATCGAAATACCAGAGGAATCATCGTCTGAAAAAGTACAGCAGATTGATCTATTGTACAAATGCATCAGCAAACTAAAAGAAGCTGATAGGGTACTGATCACATTGGTATTAGATGAAAAACCTTATGAGCAAATAGCAGAAATTACGGGAATTACAGAGAATAATCTCCGTGTAAAAATCCATAGAATTAAAAAGGAATTAACCGAAATTTTCCATAAATATGCAAGACTTTAACGATTTACAACATCTTTGGAAACAGGATAGCAAACAAAATATCTTGCCCCCAAAACACCTGAATAAGGCCAAAAACTTTCGTCAAGAATTAATAAGGAAAGAAATAGCCGGTGCTGTTTTATTGCTTGCAACAGGATTAATTATTCTTGCTCTGGCATATTTCCTTGATTTTAGGCATAAAACGCTCACATTGTACACAGCGATGTTTATCGTATCGTTCCTTTGTTTTATACAGGCATGCTTAATGTTGACCACTGCACGTAAAGTCAAACAGATCAACGAAGCAGCTTTACCTACCGAGCATTTACAACAGTGGCAAGAGTTTGACTCCTTTCGAAAGAAAAGAATTCATTGGAATATGCCGATTTATCATCTACTTCTCGGTATAGCGATCTCGATCTATCTTCGGGAAATCCTAGCGGGTGCTAGTTTCCACTATTATTTACTGACTTACCTTCCAACCTATAGCTGGATTCTATTTTCCTACTTTTATCTGGGTAAAAGACAACTCGCTAAAATTGACCGATCAATCAACGAAGTTATTTTTGAATTACAGGAGTTAGAACGACAGTTCGGGAATTGAAAAATCGGATCATGTTTGCTCCTTAAGAATACGTTCATGATTACATTTTTAATTGCAATAAATAACCTAAAACAAGATTATGATCCCATCTAAAGCGGACATATCGTCCAGGGCAGAGTCCGCTATCTCCAATATGACATCGGAAGGTGGTCAACCCCTAAAAATAACCAACTGGTATTCAGCTACATTTCTATTTAAGAGTGCTAAAACTGCTTTTAAACAAATAAAAATGTAAAATAAGTTTTGTAATTCTACACAAAATTTCTACTTTTGTCGCGGAGAGTTGGCAGAGTGGTCGAATGCGGCGGTCTTGAAAACCGTTAACTGTCACAGGTTCGGGGGTTCGAATCCCTCACTCTCCGCAGAAAAAGCCTTTCAGAAATGAAAGGCTTTTTGCATTTTAGCCCAATTTATCCCCTTACTCTTCTTAAGAACTTACCTCAAGTTTATATCCTTTGCCACGTATAACCGTAATTTTGATATTCGGATCAAACTCCAATTTTTTTCTAAGTTTTGATATAAACATATCTAAACTGCGTCCAACAATAATTCCCTCATCTTCCCAAATTTCTTTTTGCAGCCGTGTTCGCGCTATCGTTTGGTTAGGAGACAAGGCGAAAATATGTAACAAACGGGTTTCCGTTCCAGTGAGATCTATGGTGTTTTCATTAATGACCATTTCTCGCTCCTGCGGATTAAACAAAACGGCCCCAAAGGTTAAAATACTGTTATTTTGATCGTCTAACACAGTGCTTCGCCTCCGATCCGATTTCAAAAAAAAGAATCCAGCAAATGCTAAAAACAACAGGATACCAAGAAAATAGTTATTCGCTGCTGTATTTATCCCGCTAGGTTTAAATTTAATATTGATCATGTAACATCCTTTAGGTTGTACTCTACCTCTACAAGCAATAATATCATCTTTTTTATTATGGGAAATAGCATATCCATAAGCTACACTCGAATTGCCACAGTTGAGGACGTTAACGACATAATCACGGGCAAGAGGATCATTGACCAACAGGCGCTGAATAGCACTCACCAGTGAGTCTGGTTTAAAGGTGATTTCATTCTCAAACCTGATCTGATATTCATTTTCTTGAATCTTTTCTATCGGAAGTACCCTTGATCTACTGTCTCCAGACTGCGTAAGCAGTTCATCTCCTATCCTCCTAAGCAAAACTTCCCTCCTAGCGCTATCAAAATCGTCTGTTCCAGTCATATCAAAAGCAACAAAGGCCATCGCAATAAACAAGAGTATTATGCCGCCATACAAGTACTTGCGGTTCCCTGAGAAAATATTTCGGCTTTCAGACATACGATTTACAATTTATTTACAAAGATTACATCACTATTTACAATCTAAATCCCTCTATATAAGTATCATCAAAGTAATTTTGTTACATCACTCTAAAACAGATGCGCGAAAAAAAGTTTGAACGGATCTAATTTACTGGGATAAATCTAATGTTCATTAAACTTTTAAAAATATGAAAAAAATTATCTACGTATTGGTTTTACCGCTCGCTATAGGAAGCGGCTTGGCCTTTGCCAATCGCGAAATCAAAAATGAAACCTTAAACAAAACGGCGCCGAATTCACGCACTCCTACTGAAATGACCGCCGAAATAAATAAATGGGAAGCGAGCCCCAATGGTATAAAATTCAAAAAATGGAAAGAATCTCCCGAAGGTATAAAAGTACTTGACAATGCTGGGAAAATAAAGAATGAAATAAAGAATTCTACCGACATAGAGGCGGTTGTAACTTCTCTTTACCTTCCACTAGGTGCACAGTTAGGTTTCGGAGTAATGGTTAGGATTAATCGTGAAGACTATATTCTAAGTTTTGGTCTGGAAAATTCTAATGAATTTCAACAATTGAAAAGTCTGAAGGTAAACGACAAAATAACGATAAAAGGTCGTAGTGTCATGTACGCACCTAAGTATTCGTATCCAATAGTAGCGGGCGACTATGTACAAAGAGATAACAAAATAATTTATAAACGCATCCCTAGCCAAGGCGGTTGCTAAGTAACTTACCCACCACTCCGCAAGAAAAGCCTTTCAGCATTGAAGGGCTTTTTTGCACACCATTAGAAAAACTTCTACAGCCTAGCAAGCGCCCTAAATTGATTGAAAGGACAAAATGACCAGTGAATTGGTCAAATCGGATAAACAACGAACAAACTAAAACATAACATAAAAAAACTGATTATCAACAATTAAGAAAAAAACACAGAAAATACTTGAGAAAAACCGCAGTTTAAAAAAAAATACTGTGGAATCCATTCTTCTCTGACATCATAATAGTGAGTAACAACAACGTGTTAACCTAAAAATGACGATCATGGCAGAATTAAACCAAAAAACGCAAGAAACGGGAAAGAAAAAAATAAGAAGCAGAAAAATGGCTCCTAAAGTAGATTTAACAGCCATGGTAGACCTCGCATTTCTTCTCATTACATTCTTTATGTTGACCACAACATTAAATAAACCATCTGCAATGGATATCGCCATGCCGGACAAAAGTAAATCAGATGTAGAAAGTTCGGTTCTTATTGATGAAAACCGCACGGCGACGCTCATTCTTGGCGAAGGAAAATTCATGTGGTATCATGGGGATTTCAAAAAACCGATCAGCTCTTCAAAAGTACCGGTAGATATCGAGAAAGGGCTCTCAGGCGTTATTGCACAGTTAAAAGCTAAGATAAGCACTATGCCCAATACAAAGGACATGATTGTACTGATCAAGCCTAGCAAAGAAGCGCGCACAAAAGATATTATTCAGACGATAGATCAATTGAAGGGCCAGCATATCGCACGTTATGTGATCAGTAAAACGCAAATCGAAGAAGAAAAGCAATTGCTCGCTATAATCCAGTAACATTGATTTGAGCGATGTCCTATCCATACATTGTAACAACCTATTGAACGAGCTTTTCATAGGTAAAATCAATTATTGTCATCAAAAAACATGGGAATGATTTCTATCTGATGAAAATAGACAGTAACAAGTTTACCGAAAGGTCGTATGATCGATCTTTCGGTAGGTTCCAGCCCAGTACGGTAAATTATCTTTTATCCAGATTGTTCCAATAACGTTCCACATTTTCTTTTACCTCAACCGGTAGGGACGCATAATTATCGGAAAACGTTGTTTGACTATAACCATCTACTTCCTCCGCACGGAGACGGTAAAACTTATTCTTATAAAGAACTAGACCAATACAGCTAAGCTGCTTTTTTAGGTCATCCTTGGGATGCCTTGAATAGATAAATAATGCATCCAATTTACCATCCTTATCGGCATCAAAAAATGCCTTTCGAGATTCCCAAATCGACGTAACGATCCCTTCTTCGGATATCAATTCATCAGCCACAAGCTGCCACATTCCTTCGATCTGCTGAAATTGTTGTACATAAAGTTTGTCGGGATCGGCACCCCGTTCCTCTTTTGAAAACACTATATAATTATCTTCTTTTGGAGTTTGAATGCGTTCCACTTGTAACACACGCTTCCCCTTAAATGGAAAACCAGAAGATTGAAAATTTTCCTTATTGATCGAAATTGTTGTAACCTGCGCCTCAACAGCATAAAATCCCATCGATAATAGGATTAAAAGAACGTATTTTCCCATATGTTTTTCCCTTAGTATTGAGTCAATTTACTGACAATAAAAGAGAATTACAATATTTCAACGAGACATCTTTACATCCAAGTGATGCGATTCTCCATAAATGTCACTACATTTAATCTAGATAAACATCATGAAGAAGCTTTTGATTCAGCTATAGGTCTTTATTCATGAGCTTAGATCATACGCGATGAAACAAGATATTCAAACACTCGATGACATTAAAGTATTAGTAGATCAATTTTATACGACGATACGTAACGATACTTTGCTCGGACCTATTTTTAAAGAAAGAATCCAAGACAATTGGGCAATGCATCTTGAAAAGATGTATAGTTTCTGGCAGACTATCCTACTGGATGAACATCGTTATTTTGGCAGCCCCTTTCCACCTCATATTAATTTACCCATTGATGCGCAACATTTTGGTCAATGGCTCAAATTATTCGAAGCAACAGTAGATGGCTTATACAGTGGACAAAAGGCCGAAGAAGCCAAATGGCGTGCGCAGAAAATGGCCCAAATGTTTCAGTTCAAACTGGAATATCTGCACGCCAACCCCAACAAGAAACCATTGATCTAAAGTTAGCCTACAAAGCCTACTTGATGGTATTGTTAAATAAAAAGAAAAATTAATCCATAAAAAAAGCCCTTGGAAACTTCCAGGGCTTTTTTAGTTGATGTGATTCAATTTATGCTTTTTCTTCCTTTAAGGAAGTAGAATCTTTTTTGGATTCCTTTTCTTCGAAACCTGAGCGTAAAATTTCATCCCATAAGGAAGAACTCACTCCAAAACCCTTTTCTGGATCAGAATAATGGTGCAACATATGGTGCTGCTTGATCCGTTTGAAAATACCGCTTTTAAAATTAGCATGGTGCATCGCATAATGACATTCGTCATAGATCAAATACCCCACCATAAAACCTGAGAAAAAACAGGCTAAGATAAACTCATTCGAAAAAAACAATGTAAAACCAAGATAGACCAAAAGAGCTAGTGGAATACTCGCTGACAACGGCATCACCAAACGCATACGGTCTCTTGGGTAATCATGATGCACACCATGGAAAATAAAAGCGATTCGCTTTCCCCATTCCGATGTCGGATGAAAATGAAACACCCAACGATGTAACGCATATTCAAAAGCAGTCCAAAAAGCTAAACCAAAAATAAAATACCCAATGTAGGTTAAAAAGGAAATCTCTCCCCAAACTAGCGCTTTATACGAAAAGAAAACAACCACGGGTACATAGAAAATCAAAGGTACACTCCAATGCACTTTCGTCAAAGACTCTAAAAAGTCATTCTTGAACATGCGCGTAGATTCCGTAGAATTTGAAACATAATTACGCTTTGCCATAATACTATTTTTATTATTCCCTCACAAAAATAAGTATTTTAAGCACAAATGAAGAAGGTTTCTGATGAGAAAAACAAAATAACTGACCTTTTTAATAAAAAGGTTAAACAATAATCATTACCCCAATCAAGCTAAACCCTTTTTATTTCATCTATTACCTCAAATTTCCACTCTTTTCTATAAAATCAACTAAAATGAACTCGCACTAAAATTGACAAATCCAAGACAGTTTACTTATTTAAAGTTGACTGTTCCGCCGGCCATTTTCTTTTCTACACGTTGTTCTGGTTTTCCATAGACATCAATGACACCGCCACCACGTGTTTTGGTTTCGATGGAATCAGTAACATAAACATCTGCTTTACCGCCACCATTCACAGTGACCGTCGTGATACTCGTCTTAAAATCTTTTCCTTCATATTTGCCGCCAAAGTTTGAAATGATCTCCTGTTTATTTGCCTTTCCATACAAAGCGATTGTAGCCCCTGAGGTCACTTTAATTTCAGCTGTTTTTACCGCTGTATAGAGATCGACCAGACCACCTTCTGAAGCATAAACTTTTAAGTGGTCAGCAGCAACTGGATTATTTGTAGTTGCAAATACCTTGGCTCCTTTTTTTGCTTCTACATTGTTCAAACTCTTGTAATATACCTTCACAGAGATATTCCCCCCTTGCAGCATATTCAACGTATTCATTTTCAAAACCAACGATCCATTTGTGTTGACGACCTTAACATTCTCATGGTTCTGTCCTTCAAACGTCACCAAGGACTCGTCGGATTTAATCAGCTCCACCTGAATCTTGTCCGTCGCTACAACCGAAGAAAAATCGCCAACATTTTGCTTCACCTGCCCAAACCCCATTTGGGCAATTAATAAAAGAATTACACTGACTCCTAAAAATTTCATATTTACTTGACTTTTTATTGTAGTTCGTCAAAAAATAAGCCAATTCCTATTAAGAACAATATTTTTAACCTATTTTGACATAAAAAAGGCGCCCTATCTAAGGGCGCCTTTATGATCTATTTTTTCAACCTATGCTTATAGTTTGCTATTAACGTCTACTGCATTCAAATCAGCGAATGCTTCTTTCAGACGAGCAACAAACGTTTCTTCACCTTTACGTAACCAAACGCGTGGATCGTAATATTTTTTATTTGGAGAATCAGCTCCTTCTGGATTACCGATCTGACCTTGCAAATAATCATGGTTTTTCGCTTCATAAGCTCTTACACCATCCCAGAAAGCCCATTGCATATCCGTATCAATGTTCATTTTGATCGCACCGTATGAAATCGCTTCTGCAATTTCTTCAGGAGAAGAACCAGAACCACCGTGGAATACGAAGTTTACGGGCTTCTCAGCAGTAAGATTATATTTCTCACGAATATATTCTTGAGAATTATGTAATATAACTGGTTGCAATTTCACATTACCTGGTTTGTAAACACCATGAACATTACCAAATGCAGCTGCCACTGTAAATTTGTCAGATACTTTAGACAATTCTTCAAAAGCGTAGGCAACCTCTTCTGGTTGGGTATACAGTTTTGAGCTATCCACATCCGAGTTGTCAACACCGTCTTCTTCACCACCTGTAACACCCAGCTCGATCTCCACTGTCATACCAAGTGGTTTCATACGCGCTAAGTATTTAGCGGAAATCTCAATATTTTCTTCAATTGGCTCTTCCGATAAATCCAACATGTGAGAAGAGAACAATGGTTTTCCATGTTGCGCAAAGAATTTCTCGCCAGCGTCCAACAAACCGTCGATCCAAGGTAAAAGTTTCTTAGCTGCGTGATCTGTATGCAGAATAACTGCTACACCATAATGCTCAGCTAATAAATGAACATGTTGTGCTGCAGATACCGCTCCCAATACGCAAGCTTGTAAATTATCGTTGTTCAAGGTTTTACCAGCGTAGAATTGCGCTCCACCATTTGACAATTGAATAATTACAGGAGAATTTACTGCTTTCGCAGTTTCCATAACCGCATTGATAGAGTTTGTTCCGATAATGTTTACCGCAGGCAAAGCAAACTTATGTTTCTTCGCAACCTCAAACAACTCTTGTACTTGATCTCCTGTCAATACACCTTTAAAATCTTTTAGGCTCATATTTCTGTTATTGATTTATTTTAATCTTTCATTAAACTTGAAGCTACTAAATTATTAAAAATTATTATTACTTCCTAATTTTTATAGTGTACTAAATACACTATCATTTCACATGGGATATAGAATGTTAACAAATCATAAAACCCTGATTGTTCAATTGAATAGGAATTTTCCGGCTGCTCCTTTTTTCAATGGCATTGACAACAAAATATCCACAATTATCCTTAAATCACAGATAAGACACCATAGAAATATGAATTATTTTAAAAATTGTATCGGGATTGATTAAATTTGGATTCACCAAATTGTCACTATTATGCTACAGGTATACGGTATCAAAAATTGTAACACAGTAAAAAAAGCACTTACATGGTTGGAAGACAATAATGTTCCCTTTCAATTTCATGACTTCAAAAAAGAAGGCGTCAGTGTGGATAAATTAAAAGAATGGGAAAAACAAGTAGACTGGCAGGCTCTAGTGAATAAAAAGGGAACTACATGGAAAAAGTTATCTCCGGAAACTCAAGAGCAAGTCATTGACAGTGATAGTGCCAATAAAGTACTTCAGGAAAATACAAGTATGATTAAACGTCCTGTTATTGAATACAACAAAGGTATATTACTCGGTTTTAATGAAGCAGAGTACGTAACAAATTTAAAATAGTTCCACAATGCTTCCCGGAATGGAGGTTCTAAAAAGCCTCCAATTATCCAAAATAAACCTTTAAGGTCACTTTCTATCCCTTTTATTATAAAACGTCGTTTGCGTTTTTTTTGGCTCAATGTACTTTTCATTGTATATTGGAGCAAATAAACATAATTTAAGTAGACGTATGATGAAAAGAATTGCACTGGCTTCTTTAAGCCTTGTTGCGTTGAGCTATGCTTACCCAGCCTTTGCACAGGAGAAAACATCCAATTACAGCTATACAGAGGCCTTTGCACCCTTGTTTTTTAAAAATAATGGCAATGAATATCGTTCCGCAGCCGGAAAACCGGGCCCTGCCTACTGGCAAAATGCAGCCGACTATAAAATTCAGGCTTCCCTGAACGATCAAAATGATCAAATTACAGGATCTGTCGAGATTACCTATAGCAACAATAGTCCAGACAATATGAACTATCTGTGGTTACAATTAGATCAAAATATGTTTTCACAACATGGCCGCGGTCAATTGATCTCCCCCTTGACCAACAGCCGTTACGGTGATGGCAACTCAACTTTTGATGGTGGATATCAGATACAATCTGTTACGGATGTAAACGGAAATACGATCGAACATATTATTAACGATACCCGCATGCAGCTTCGACTTCCTGCTGCGTTAAAGAGCAAGGGCGGAAAAATAACTTTTAAGATTAAATACCAATACACAGTTCCTAAATACGGTGCGGACCGTACAGGTATACTTGACACAAAAAACGGAAAAATCTATGCCATTGCACAATGGTTCCCAAGACTGTGTGTCTATGACGACATTAGAGGTTGGAATACCCTTCCTTATACAGGACCGGGAGAATTCTATCGTGAATTCGGAAATTACCAGGTTGAGATCACTACTCCGGCAAACCACATGGTTGTATTGGGTGGTGAATTGTTAAACCCACAGGAAGTATTTACAGCTGAACAACTCAAGCGATATCAACAGGCACAACGCAGCGACGAAACCGTGATCATCCGCTCCGCCGAAGAAGTTAACGCAAAAAACTCCAGGCCTGACAAGAAAACCTTAACCTGGAAATATCAACTTAATAATGCGCAAGACATTGCTTGGGCATCCTCTACGGCATTTATATTAGATGGCGCGAAGATCAATCTACCGAGTGGAAAAAAATCCCTCGCTTTGTCTGCCTATCCAATTGAAAGTAACAGTAACAATGCCTGGGAACGCTCGACAGAATACACCAAAGCCGCAATTGAAATCTATTCAAAAAGCTGGTTTGAGTATCCTTACCCTGTAGCGGTCAATGTAGCCTCCAATGTCGGTGGAATGGAATATCCAGCTTTGTCGTTCTGTGGCAATCAGGCCAAAGCAGGATCTCTTTGGGGTGTTACCAACCACGAGTTTGGTCACAATTGGTTCCCAATGATTGTCGCATCCAACGAACGTGAACATGGCTGGATGGATGAAGGGTTCAATACATTTATTAACGAACTCGCAACAAAAGAATTCAACAATGGCGAATATTACCGTAATCAGGCGAGCAGATCGTACATCTTTACTGCCCGTAATCTTGAACCGATCATGAGTACCCCGCAAAACATGAAAGAACGTAATATTGGTGCTTTGGTCTACTATAAGCCAGCTTATGGACTGAAATTATTGCGAAACGAAATCATCGGTCCTGAACGTTTCGATTACGCCTTTAAAAAGTATATCCAAGAATGGGCTTACAAACACCCTACTCCGGAGGATTTCTTCAAAGCCATTGAAAATGGTGCTGGTGAAAACCTAAACTGGTTCTGGCGCGGGTGGTTTGTCAACAACTGGCAAATGGACCAAGGTATAAAATCAGTATCCTATGTCAACAACGAGCCAAAATTTGGCGCACTTGTCACCGTGGAAAATCTCGAAAAATTACCGATGCCAGTTATTGTTGAAGCTACAACCGTATCGGGCAAGAAGATTCGAAAAAAACTACCCGTGGAAATCTGGGAAAGAAACGACGTATGGCAATTTAAAATTCCGACCACAGAGCCACTGCAATCTGTACAGTTAGATCCTGACATGGTCATGCCGGACAAGAACCCAGACAATAATTCGTGGAAAGCAAATTAGCAGATTTTCAAAATCTATTCGTTATTTTTGGCTAGAGAACGATCATGAACGTACGGCGTAAACAAAACGGCAAATACCCTGTTCATTCATAGATTGAAAATACATAACTATATTTATTCACATGAAAATCTTACAAACGATTCTAAGCTGCTTACTTATTACACTAATGAGTGGACATCTTGTTGCACAGGAAAAAACCAAGGGGATTATTATGGAACTTGTCAGCGGTGAGAAAATTGAGGCTGCACAAATTCAAAATTTAAGAACCAAGGCTGAAGTACAGACCAATAGAGATGGCTCCTTTGCAATTGACGCCAATGTTAACGACCTTTTGTTAATCAAGGCTGTGGGATATGAACAAGATACTGTTTTCATTTATGACACGAGCTTACGCAGAATCTATTTGAACAGAATGAATAATGTTATCGAACTCAGTGAAGTTGTCGTAGAAAGGATGACAGACAGTAGACTTGCTGCTGAAATCCAGCGCGAGAAGACTTTAGGAAAGTATTCCGACGCAAGTCAAAACCGCGGCGGAGTACGAATTTCTCCAAGCCGTATATTTAGCAAAGAGGGAAAACAAGCACGTTCAAATTATAAACTCTTAGTCGATGAACGTGAGAAAAGAGCAGTTGATCGCAAATTCACCGAAAATCTGATCAAAGAATTGACTCCGCTCAATGGTTCGGATCTAGCCCTGTTTAAAGAAAGATTTAGACCTTCCTATAAATTTATTCAAAACAGCAGCCAAGAGACTCTGAAAGTCTATATCATGGATAGCTATAAAAAATTTAACGAGAAAAAATAAAAAACAAACACTTTTATCACGTGATTGTCAGAAGGTTTTAAACTGTAATAATTTTTATTTCAGTTTAAAACCTTTTCTGTTACTTTGTGTTATAATTTAGAAAAATCAGCAGAGGATGTTACACAACTTGAGGTTCGCAACAGCATTACACATTATGGTTCTGGCACAGTTAGAAGAGTCAAATCAATGGCTTTCTTCTGAATATATTGCGTCAAGCATCCAAGTCAATGCAAGTGTGGTTCGCAAAGAAATTGCATCTCTTAAAACAGCATCTTTACTAACGAGTAAAGAAGGTAAGGGCGGCGGTATTCGTATAAATCCCGAGAATCCAACGATTACCTTGGCTGATATTTATATCAGCACCAAGCAAACCGATTTCGGCGGGAAATTTAACAGTCCCAATCCTGCCTGTGTTGTTGGCAAAAATATCAACTCCAAACTCCAGGATCTGTATCAGGAAGTCGACACTGATATTGTACAGCGTTTGGAAAAGATAACCCTGGCTGATTTTAGCAAAACATTTAATTAAAGGAAGCATGAAAGTAGCAGTAATTGGATCCACAGGATACGTAGGATCTCATCTCGTAAAAGAATTGGTAGACCGTAACTATGACGTAGTCGCCATCGCCCGCCACATCGAAAATATTCCATCGAGTGAAAAAGTAACCAAACTCCAAGTAGATATCAATGATAATAATCAATTGGTTTCTGCCCTAAAAGGTGTTGATGTTGTTGTTTCAGCTTTTAATGCCGGATGGACCAACCCTAATCTTTATGAGGATTTTACAAAAGGTGCATTGGCCATCCAACAGGCTGTTAAAGATGCCGGTATCAATCGTTTCATTGTTATTGGTGGTGCAGGAAGTTTATTGATTGATGGAAATAGACTGGTCGGTTCACCGGATTTTCCCAAAGAAATTAAACCTGGGGCATTAGCTGCAGCAGATTATCTGAATACCATCCAGAAAGAAGATCAACTTACCTGGACCATGTTTAGTCCCGCTATAGAAATGAATTCCCATGCTGGTGGAACACGTACCGGAAAATACCGCACAGGCCTTGATGCTCCCGTATTTGATCAGGAAGGTCGTTCTAGATTATCAGTAGAGGATCTTGCTGTAGCAATAGCAGACGAAATTGAGAACAAACAATTCCTCAATAAACGCTTTACAGCAGCGTATTAGTACCCAAACAAGCATTTGATTCAGATTTTATTACAAAAGGGAGGAGCAATCTTCCCTTTTTTCATTGAGATCATTTATATTTGACATTAATTAAACAATTGAAAAGCTAAATAATCGTAAAGAATTAATCCTATGCTATTTAAAAAATCGATTCCTCAACTCATTGCTGAAGCAAATGAAAATGGAGAACACACGCTAAAGAGGACACTGTCCAGCTCGGGCCTTATCGCCCTCGGGGTCGGGGCCATCATTGGGGCAGGACTTTTCTCCCTAACAGGGATTGCTGCTGCTGAAAATGCAGGGCCAGCTGTTATCCTATCTTTCATTATCGCAGCAGTAGGCTGTGGGTTCGCAGGTCTTTGTTATGCCGAATTTGCCTCTATGATTCCTGTTGCCGGAAGTGCTTACACATATTCCTACGCCACAATGGGTGAATTTGTCGCCTGGATTATCGGCTGGGATCTCGTCCTAGAATACGCACTGGCAGGAGCTACAGTAGCCGTCAGCTGGTCCCAATATTTCAACCAGCTCCTGATGATATTCCATATCCAGCTCCCCGATACCCTACTCAAAGGCCCTTGGGAAGGTGGAGTGGTCAACTTACCTGCTATCATTATTGTTTGTTTACTGTCGCTATTGCTCATGCGTGGTACACAGGAATCATCCCGTGTAAACAATATATTGGTTATCCTAAAAGTCGGTGTTGTATTGATTTTTATCGCCTTGGGATGGAGCTTTATCAATCCTGCAAACCACGATCCATTTATCCCTGTAAATGCAGGTGAAGAGCTTGTAAAAAGTGGACAACAAAGCTTCTGGTCATTTTTAAAGAGTGATGACTTCGGTCACTTTGGTATCAGTGGTGTATTGCGCGCTGCTGGGGTTGTCTTTTTTGCATTCATCGGCTTTGACGCAGTGAGTACAGCTGCCCAGGAAGCGAAAGATCCAAAAAAAGGTATGCCAATCGGTATCATCGGCTCGTTAATAATCTGTACACTTTTGTACGTTTTATTCTCTTACGTAATGACAGGCATCGAAAACTATACGATGTTCAAAGGTGACGCAAAACCTGTTGCGACAGCTTTTGCAAAAACTGGATATCATTTCTTAAATACAGCGTTGATTATTACGATTATTGCAGGATACACTTCAGTTATTCTCGTGATGTTACTTGGTCAGAGCCGCGTATTTTATTCGATGAGTAAAGATGGTTTGCTTCCAAAGATATTTTCAGACTTATCCAAAAGACAGACTCCTTGGAAAACAAATGCTATTTTCATGGTATTTGTAAGTATATTCGCAGGTTTCGTTCCAGTTTCTGACCTTGGCCATATGGTAAGTATTGGTACCCTATTTGCCTTCACTCTCGTATGTGTAGGTATTCTAGTACTGCGTAAAACAGATCCTAATTTGGAACGCCCATTTAAAACACCATTGGTTCCTTTCGTTCCAATCATGGGTATCTTGGTCTGTATTTTAATGATGGCTTCATTGCCAATTGAAAGCTGGGAGCGTTTAGCCGTCTGGCTTGCTATAGGCTTATTGATTTACTTTGTATACGGCAAAAAACATAGTGTCATTAGAAAACAACATCAGAACCAACAAAAGGTTGGTTAAACATAAAAAAGGCTTCT
>NZ_DDGR01000004.1:0-65487 GCF_002337775.1 Sphingobacterium sp. UBA1897 | reverse complement strand
AGAAGCCTTTTTTATGTTTAAGAAATCCAATAACACATTCTTATTACAGCGCATTCAGTTTAAAATATCCATTCGCAATGGTATCTTCTTCTAGACCGATCTTTGGCGTAATTTGAATACTATACAGCTCTTTATCATGAGGTAATAGCAAATCTTCTATCTCATAAATATCATCAACATCCAAACCGTACTTATCATCGATATGTGCCGAACTGTGGTGCTTCCAAAAAACAGTGCGTTTTGCCTTTTCAGTCGCCTTGGCCAAACTAGATGCTACAATAAGTTCTTTGTAATGGAACTCGTCAAATTCATTCGGTTTGTAGCCACCTAAATTGACAAAAAACAACTTCAATTCCGAATCAATAGCCTGTTCATTCCCCCTTTCAGTAACCTTGATCTCATATTCCCCAATCTTATGGACAATACGGTACGCATCAATGTGAATTTTACCGTCAGCCTCGGGCCAAAAATCTTTAATGGGATCGACAAAATCCTTGAGCTCATTACCAATACCAAAGAAAATGTCATGCTGTTCTGTCCGCCTATTTTTCGGTTTACAACCGATCAAAATCATAAATAATTTCATAGTCAAAAATCAGTCTTTCAATGTCCGTGCTAGAATATCCAGTTTATTTTTCATCGATGTCTGTGCGTACGAATCATGGATATTTCATAACTTAAGCCCTATAAACAATAAAAATAACTATTATCCACCACATTTAACATATATTATATCTTCACAATGCACAAAATATTCCTATCATTTGCGTTACTATTCTTATCATTACTGTCCTTTGGTCAAAAAGCCGCTACCGATAAAAAACTCGAATCACAGATTAAACAGCTGATTCAGGGTTTTCAAGGCGATGTCGGCATTTATGTACACCATCTCAAAAAAAACAAAGAAGTCAACATCCAGGGCGACAGCATTTTCCCGACGGCAAGTATTGTCAAAATCCCCATTTTAGTCGGCATCTTTGATAAAATTGAAAAAGGTGAACTACAACTTGATCAGCAACTGCTCTACCGTGCTAGTCAACGATATGGCGGCTCAGGGCTAATGCAATTTTTTAAGGACAGTACACAAGTTGATCTGAAAACCTTGGTTGCGCTTATGCTATCTTATAGTGATAATGTAACCAGCATTTGGAATCAAAACCTTGCGGGAGGAGGTGTCGCGATCAATAAATTAATGAGCGAGCTTCAATTAACCCAGACGCGTGTCAACTCACAGACAGAGGGACGGAAGTCAGATTGGGAAAGATATGGTTGGGGCCAGACTACACCAAAAGAAATGGCCGACTTGGTCACACTAATCCGACAAGGCAAAGTTGTATCCCCAAAATCTTCCGATCAGATGTATCGTTTTATGGGCAACATGTTCTATGATGAAAGAGGGCTATCGCAAATCCCATCCACTGTTAAAACAGCTTCAAAAACAGGCTCTTTAGATGACGTACGCAATGAGGTCATTTTGGTCAATGCACCGAAAGGAGATTACGTTTTCAGTATTTTCACCAAGAACAATACAGATAAAAGCTGGGGAAAAACAAATGAAGCAGAGGTACTTACCCGTAAACTTTCCAAATTGTTATGGGATTACTACCAATAAGCCTATTTAAGTCAATGTTATAAAGATGTGATATAAAAAGGGGAGGCACTCAAAAAAGTGCCCCCCTTCCCTATAGTTCAAATGAAATACGTCAACTAATTTTTCAACGCTTCACCTACATTTTTAG
The DNA here is from genome assembly GCF_002337775.1 of Sphingobacterium sp. UBA1897. NCBI lineage: Bacteria > Pseudomonadati > Bacteroidota > Sphingobacteriia > Sphingobacteriales > Sphingobacteriaceae > Sphingobacterium > Sphingobacterium sp. UBA1897. The sequence goes on along the minus strand of NZ_DDGR01000004.1, from coordinate 63,748 downwards.
CTTTCCGACTAATATCGTCACCTACTTTTTTGGAAGCATCTTTTACATCTTTAGCGGCCTCCTTGGTTCCGGTAGCAACATCATTTGCAACTTTCTTCGTACCGTCAGCGACATCTTTTGCAGCATCTTTTGTTTTATCAACAGCTGTATTTGTCGCATCTACTGTCGCATCTTTTGCATCTTTCAATCCCTCTTTTACATCCTCTCCAGCATTACGCAAAGCATCCTTGGTTTTCTCCCAAGCTGTGTTAGCTTCTTCAGAAGCAGCTCGAGCCTTTTCCTCGGCGGCTTTATCGCCTTTCGCGATAGCTTCATCCAAATCCTTTTTCGCCTGCTCTGCTTTCAAACGGGCATTTTCTTCCGCATTTTTTAAATCTGCGATTGCCGCATCTACATGCTCACCGACTGTTTTTGCCGAATCTGTCGCTGTAGTGTCTTTTTTCTCCGAATTGTTGCAAGAAGACATTACCAATGCTCCTGCTACGACTGCTAAAAGTGCAATTTTCTTCATTATAAATTGATTTATGAGTGTAGTTTTCAACGGCCCATCAGAGCACGCATACATCAATTTACAACTTCTATGCCAAATAGACAAAATTATTGCTTCGGATAGATCGTTCCTTTCGCAGCTTCCAGTGTATTTTTCAACAAACCGACGATCGTCATTAAACCAACCCCCCCCGGTACAGGTGTAATCCAGGATGCTTTAGGAGCAACATTTTCAAAATCAACATCCCCATATAGCTTAAAACCAGATTTCGTTGCTGTAGAAGTTTCTCTATTAATACCGACATCAATTACTACTGCCCCATCTTTAACCATGTCTGCTGTAACAAAATTTTTCTTCCCGATTGCCGCAACAACGATATCACCACGCAAAACCTCTGTTTTAAGGTCTTTTGTGCGACTATGTGTTAATGTCACAGTACAATTACCTGGATTGGAATTACGAGCCAGTAAGATACTCATTGGCGATCCTACGATATTGCTTCTTCCAACCACTACGGCGTGCTTGCCTGCTGTATCGATCTTATAATAATCCAACATCAACATAATACCATATGGCGTAGCTGGAATAAAACAAGGAAGATTACGTTGCATACGTCCGAGGTTGATCGGATGGAAACCATCCACATCTTTGCGGTAATCAATTGCTTCGGTAACTTTATCCGGATCAATATGTTTTGGTAAAGGCAACTGCACAATCAAACCATCGATAGACTCATCCTGATTGATTTCTTTGACCTTAGCGATCAATTCATCCTCTGTTATGTTTTCATCATAACGAACGTTTGTTGATTCAAAGCCAACCAGTTGACAGTTGCGCATTTTGCTAGCTACATAGGTTTCGCTACCACCATCATTCCCCACAAGGATAGCAACCAGATGAGGCTTACGACCAGTCTGTGTAGTAAATTCAGCCGCATCTAACGCAATTTGCTCTTTAATTTTTTCGGAAACTAGTTTACCATCTAATAGATTCATGTTTAGGAGATTTTATTGTATTTAAAAGGAGCCCAAGAGCTCCTTTATTATTGTGTTATTTTGATTAATCTAATTTCAATACCGCCATAAATGCAGATTGCGGAATCTCTACGTTCCCAACCTGACGCATGCGTTTCTTACCTTTCTTTTGTTTTTCCAAAAGCTTACGCTTCCGGGAGATATCACCACCATAACATTTTGCCGTAACATCTTTACGTAAAGCTGAGATCGTCTCCCGGGCAATAATCTTTGCACCGATTGACGCTTGGATACGAATTTCAAATTGTTGACGTGGTAACAGTTCTTTTAGTTTTTCACAGATCTTTTTACCAAAATCATACGCGTTGCTCCGATGTATCAACGATGATAAGGCATCTACAGGTTCATCGTTCAATCGAATATCCAGTTTTACCAAATCTGACTTGCGATAACCAATCTGGTGGTAATCAAATGAAGCGTATCCTTTAGAGATTGTTTTCAATTTATCATAAAAGTCAAATACAATTTCTCCCATTGGCATTTCAAAAACCAATTCAACACGATCTGAAGTCAAATAATGCTGGTTCATGATCGTACCGCGTTTCTGGATACAAAGTGACATAATTGGTCCAACGAAATCCGATTTCGTAATAATATTAGCTTTGATATATGGCTCTTCGATTGAATCCAATTTACTTGGATCCGGTAGATCTGAAGGATTATGTACGATCACTTCCTCTTTATCTTTGGTCATATAGGCCTTATAGGATACGTTGGGAACTGTCGTGATCACCGTCATATCAAACTCGCGCTCTAGGCGCTCTTGAATAATCTCCATGTGAAGCATACCCAAGAAACCACAACGGAAACCGAAACCCAAGGCTGCCGACGACTCTGGTTCAAACACCAAAGAAGCATCGTTTAGCTGCAAACGGTGCATCGATTCACGCAACTCCTCGTAATCCTCCGTATCTACAGGATAAATACCCGCAAAGACCATCGGTTTCACCTCTTCAAACCCTTGGATAGCCTCAGAACAAGGACGATCTTTATGCGTAATGGTATCTCCTACTTTCACTTCACGTGCCTCCTTGATACCAGAGATAATATAACCTACATCACCGGTCTTAATGACTTCTTTGGGTACTTGATTCAACTTCAGTGTACCAATTTCATCGGCAAAATATTCTTTCCCAGTAGCAACAAATTTCACGCGGTCGCCTTTGCGGATTTCACCATTTTCAACTTTAAAATAAGCCATGATACCACGGAATGAGTTGAAAACAGAGTCAAAAATCAAGGCTTGCAAAGGTCCATCAGGATCACCCACTGGATGTGGAATACGGTCCACAATAGCTTCCAAAATATCTGGAACACCAAGACCTGTTTTACCAGATGCAGGAATAATCGCATTGCGGTCACCACCGATCAAATCCACAATCTGATCTTTGACTTCTTCCGGCATAGCACCAGGAAGGTCCATTTTGTTAAGAATTGGGATGATTTCCAAATCATGTTCCAACGCTAGATATAAATTTGAAATCGTTTGCGCCTGAATACCTTGAGATGCATCAACGATCAATAAAGCGCCCTCGCAGGCAGCAATTGAACGCGACACCTCATAAGAAAAATCCACGTGTCCCGGGGTATCAATCAGGTTCAAGATATATTCCTGACCATCTCTTTTATAATTCATTTGGATGGCGTGACTCTTGATCGTAATACCACGTTCACGTTCCAAATCCATATTATCAAGTAATTGTGCCTGTGCCTCACGCTGACTGATGGTATTGGTATACTCTAAAAGGCGGTCTGCCAAAGTACTTTTGCCATGGTCAATATGCGCAATAATACAGAAATTACGAATGTGCTTCATATAGGATTTTTAAACTCTTTTGCTAAAAGGCAAAGATACCTTTTTTTATATATATTTATATAAACTAGCTTTTTTTTAGTTTACTATACGCGAAGAAATCAGACTAGACACTATTCCTGTTAAGAACGGTAGAAACTGTATTCGCTATTCAGCAATAGCATATAAAAAATGTTTCTGATTTCGTGTAACATTGTCTGTGTCCCAAGAAATTCGTTCCCGAAATTGCTCCGAACGAATTGGACAATTGCCGACCTGACAATATTGGCAGCACTGTGGAAGACAAGGATCCGCATGAACGAAAAATTCGGTCCGTACCGACATTTCCTTATTGACAATCTTATCTACAGCAGAAATTTCATCATGCACCTGGATCAAGTCAAGGTAACGGGGTAGTGTGAGATGGCAATCTACATGGAGTTCGTTCCCATAGCGCTGTACACGAAGATTATGAACATCAATCCATTCATCTTTCCGATTGCGCTCCAAGATTTCGACGACATCCTGTACGAGCGCTGTATCCGATTCATCCATCAATCCACCGATCGATTGGCGAAGTAGCTTATAACCATTGAAGAGGATAAAAAGCCCCAGTACAATTGAAATGACCACATCGATCCATTGGAAACCTGTCAGTCTCATCAATAATAAACCCAGTATCAATCCGACCGTACTATAGGCATCTACCTGCAGATGTTTTCCATCCGCCACCAAGGTAATAGACCCCAATGCACGTCCACGCTTCATGATATAGAATCCTACTGCAAAATTTATCACAGATGTAATACCGATCAGATAAATCCCTTGTTCAAGGTGTGTTAACGCTGCAGGAAAGAAAAGATTGTAACAAGCCTTGGCTAAGATAATGGCGCCAGCAATAAAAATAAGTCCACCTTCTAAAAACACCGAAAAGAATTCCACTTTACCATGCCCGTAGGGATGATTCTCATCCTTAGGCTGCGCCGAAAGATAAATACTATAAAATGCAAAACCCGAAGCAATCACATTAACGATACTCTCTGCCGCATCTGTAAAGATTGCACTGGAGTCCGTTAAAAAGTAGGCAAAAAACTTCACAATCATCAAACCTATTCCCGTAAAAAGCGATAATAAAACCAATCTTCTTTGTCTTGACATGATGCTTATCTTCTATATGAAACCTTCTATGAGCTAATGATGAAATGAGGACTAGCCAGCATTTTTGTGAGCGCAAAGGTAAAGATATAACGACAAATCAGAACGATTAGTTTTGAACATCCAACGTCAGGGATCAATTAAATAACTGTGCTAAATCGCTTCAACAGCCCTTTTATTAAAAAAGCTCAATAAAAGAGCTACTTTTCTTTGTAAATTCTCAAAAATAAAGAAGATTATTTGCAACGTATATAATATCTTTGTCTTACCATGAGCACATCATCATACTTATCAGACAGGATAAATAATTTGTCCGAATCGGCTACACTTAAAATGACCAAGTTGGGCCGCGAATTAGCAGCAAAAGGCGTTAATGTAATTAGCCTTAGCGTAGGTGAACCTGATTTCAACACCCCTGAGCATGTAAAAGATGCAGCGAAGAAAGCCCTAGATGAAAACTGGACGCGTTATTCGCCGGTACCGGGATACCCTGAATTGCGCCAGGCAATTGTAAACAAGTTGAAGACAGAAAACAATTTAGATTATGATATCTCTCAAATTGTTGTTTCTACAGGTGCGAAACAATCCCTGTCTAATGTAATTTTGACTTTGATCAACCCAGGTGATGAGGTAATTATCCCAACACCATATTGGGTATCATACTCCGAAATGGTCGTTTTAGCAGAAGGAAAATCGGTATTTATCAATACAGAGATCGACAATAACTTTAAGATTACACCAGCACAATTGGAAGCGGCAATTACACCAAAAACCAAATTGTTTATGTTCTCTTCGCCAAACAACCCTACAGGAACAGTTTACAGCAAAGATGAATTGGCTGCATTAGCCGAAGTTTTCGAAAAACATCCACAGGTATTTATCCTATCCGATGAAATCTACGAACATATCAACTTTGTAGACAAACACGAATCCATCGCACAATTTGAAAGCATCAAAGATAGAGTAATTATCATCAATGGCTTTTCAAAAGCATTTGCAATGACGGGATGGCGTTTAGGTTATATCGCTGCCAACAAAACCATTGCTGCCGCGAATGATAAATTACAAGGACAGACAACCTCAGGTACATGTTCAATTTCTCAACGTGCGGGTATCGTCGCTTATGAACAAGGATTAGAATCTGTCAACAAAATGAAAGAAGCTTTCGCTCGTCGTCGCCAATTGGTATACGATCTATTGACTGAAATCCCTGGCGTAAGAACAAATCTTCCAGAGGGTGCATTCTATTTCTTCCCAGAAATCTCTTCGTTCTTTGGTAAAAAAGACCAAGATGGTAATGTCATTAAAAACTCATCTGATTTGGCATTGTACTTATTGAATGTTGGTCACGTAGCTACAGTAGGTGGAGATTCATTCGGTAACGACAATTACATCCGCTTGTCTTATGCGGCCTCAGACGAAAGTTTGATCGAAGCTTTAAAAAGAATCAAAGAAGCATTAGGCAAATTAGCATAATCAATACACAGTATACTGAATGGGCTATCCAAGAAAATTGGATAGCCCATTTTTTTATCAATCCCAGTTGTATCAATCTCCCTTTATTTTCCACAACGGTATATTCAAATACGTCCTTTTATTTGATGTGCTCCATCACCTCGATGAATTTCTTACCCTTATTCTTCGGGTCAAAAAGCATTTTCTCTACCCTGTCCAGCTCAAGAGCCTCGAGATGACTAGGTAACATACTCTCTTTCATCAACTTCAACAATTGATCCCAGTCCGCACGATTGATCTTGTTCTGAACCAACTCCATCATCTGCACGGCATTGCGGTATTCCTTGCTCGTTTTCAGTTCCACCACCATATCCATCCAGTCACCGTAAGTGAAAAGCCTACTTTTTACCTTTTGCAATTGTAAGGCTTTCATCTTGACCATATCATAGCCCAGCAGCATCTCCGTGACGGAATCAATCTCCATACAAGCAGCGATTTTAGCATAATCTTTTGGGAACTCCACCCTTGCATCGCCATCCAGAAGCTTACAGAACGCTGGGACCTCCTTTTTCAGGGAATCACAGTACTGCTGCGCATGTAGCTCCAGGGTCATGATCAGAACTAGTCCGATCGCTAACATCCGGAGATAAATAGATTTCAATTTCATGCTTCGAAGATACCCATTTTTTGGAAAATATCATCCATAGCACATAATTCACAATGATTTTGGCGCTTCAGCCAAATATTTATTACATTTACTCCTATGAGTATTTTAACAGAGAAATTTAAAACGCAGCACGACACGGCTCCGTTTTCACAGATAAAAAACGAAGATTATATTCCCTCATTTGATGAAGCTATTCAGAAGACAAAAGATGAAGTCGATGCTATCGTCAACAATCCCGAAACGGCAACTTTTGACAATACCATCGCTGCTATGTCCTACTCTGGACAGACACTAGATCGTTTGTCCAATATCTTTTTCAATCTCCATTCCGCTGAAACCAATGCTGATCTCGAAAAGATCGCACAGGATGTCGCCCCAAAACTATCTGCTTTAGGCAATGATATCACCTTAAATTTCGATCTTTTCAAAAGGGTTAAGGCTGTATACGATCAGAAGGATCAACTGACATTAACGGCAGAGCAAACCACCTTATTGGAAAAATCCTATAAGGATTTTGTACGCAACGGCGCACTTTTAAATGATGAACAGAAAGAAAAACTCCGCGAAATAGATGCCGAGCTATCACTTTTAAAATTGAAATTCGGGGAGAATGTCCTGGCCGAAACCAATGCCTATCAGCTGTTGGTAACAGACGAAAAAGATCTTGCTGGACTTCCGGAGGGTGCTGTAGAAGCTGCCCATGCTTTGGCTAAAGCCAACGAAAAAGAAGGCTGGCTTTTTACCCTGGATTTCCCGAGCTATCTTCCTTTTGTCACTTATGCCGACAATCGAGAACTTCGCAAAGAAATTACCCTCGCCGCAGGCCGTAAAGCTTTTCAGGACAACGAGCACAACAACGTGGACAATGTCCTTAAAATTGTAAAACTGCGCTTCGAACGGGCCAAATTATTAGGCTACGCCACCCATGCAGACTTTGTCCTTGCCGAACGTATGGCGCAAAACCCAAGCAAAGTCACCGAATTCCTAAACGACCTCCTTGGAAAAGCGAAACCAGCAGCAGTGAAAGAATTTGCAGAATTATCCCAGTTTGCAAAAAACATGCATGGCATAGACCAATTGGAAAAATGGGATGGTGCCTATTATGCCGAAAAGTTGAAACAAGAACGCTTTAATCTGGACGATGAAAAGCTCAAACCTTATTTCAAACTCGAAAATGTCTTACAAGGTGCATTTGAAGTAGCCCATCGCTTGTTTGGCATCAACTTCAAGGAAGTCGATACAATAGATACCTACCACGAAGAAGTACAAACATTTGAGGTCAGTAAAGACAACGGTGAATTAGTCGCTATCTTCTATGCCGATTTCTTCCCACGTAAAGGAAAGAGAAATGGGGCCTGGATGACATCTTTCAAACCACAGTACATTCAACAGGGTAAACAAGAACGTCCGCATGTCTCCATTGTTTGCAATTTTACGCGTCCTACAGCTTCAAAACCTTCGCTGTTGACCTTTCAGGAAGTGACCACATTATTTCACGAATTTGGACATGCCTTACATGGTATGCTAGCTGACAGCACTTATCCTACACTATCTGGAACCTCTGTATATTGGGATTTTGTCGAGTTACCGAGTCAGGTGATGGAAAACTGGTGCTACGAAAAAGAAGCTCTTGAGCTATTTGCCAAACACTATGAAACTGGCGAAGTGATCCCGATTGAACTTGTCGAAAAGATCCGCGAAAGCGCTTCATTTCTTGAGGGTATGGCAACAATGCGCCAATTGAGCTTTGGTCTATTGGATATGGGCTGGCATGGACAGGATCCAACAGCGATCTCGGATCTGAAAGCATTCGAAGATGAACAGTTTGCCTCAACAAAACTCTATCCCGATGTCAAGGAAAATGCCATGAGCACGGCCTTCTCCCATATTTTCAATGGCGGTTATTCTTCGGGCTATTACAGCTACAAATGGGCCGAAGTACTGGATGCCGATGCATTTGACTACTTTAAACAAAACGGCATTTTCAATCAGGAAATCGCAACCAAATTCAAGGATAATATTCTTTCAAAAGGTGGAACCGAACATCCAATGGTCCTTTACAAACGTTTCCGCGGACAAGAACCTTCGGTAGAACCTTTGTTGAAAAGAGCTGGATTGATCAAATAATTAGATTGATCAAATAATAAAAAAGCTGGATTTTATATCCAGCTTTTTTATTGGAAACATAAATCCATCAAGAACTTCCTCCCTATCAAAATCCCTGTAAAAGTAACAGAACACTCAGCCAATCAAATCAGGTTCAATTCTTAAGCTATTTTATTAAAGCATCATTTGTTTTCCATTCAGAACCAAAGCATTAAACAAGAATCGCACGTATCTTGCTGATTAAGCAAAAAAATAGTACCTTTGTAAGACATAATTGGGGTTGACCGGAATTGACAGGATGGAGACGGTTATGTAAGCATGTAGTGCGTTGTTAGTAGAGCACTTTAATCTGAACTTTCAGAATTATAACTGGCGAAGAAAACTACGCCTTAGCTGCTTAAGTTAGACTTAACATAGCTATTTGTCCCGTTAGATCCTGTTCTTTGGTTTAACATTCGGGGCATCGAACAATAGAACTGGCAAGTGTGATGTTGCTAAGCACTTGTGAGAAACAGCAACTACGGCGTACGGTATAGGTAAGCGACTCACCTTCCCTCGCTCGACAATTAAAGAGAAGCTAAACATGTAGAAAGCGTATACAGTACCATGACTGGACGAGAGTTCGAATCTCTCCAGCTCCACTTGACGGGATAATTGAAAAATTATCCCGTTTTTTTGTATAATCTAAACACCCCATTTCTCTCATTTTCAATTCATTACGAATAAAAGGTTCCATAATATATGGAGTTCGATAGATACCATTCTCATAGTATAAAAAGTCGTCGAACACCATTTTAATGAGTTCCTGCTTTTCTATTGTGTTAGCTTCTGTATAAACGTAATTAAGGTCTGAAAGATAAAATAATTGATCTCGTAACAATAAAAATGTCTTATCTCCATTATGTCTTAACTTATCAATTTGTTCTTTAAGAGATTCTTTTTTTATAGTCAACTCATTATGCCACCTTTCATAAGTATCGTGTTGAATCCGATTTGTAATCCATTTTTCTTCGATTGACATAAGCTTTTCTCCTGTCTGCTCGTATTCGATTTGGCGTTGTTTTAATAATGTTTTATGTTCCTTTAAAGTTATCTCCATCTCGATCTGGCTCTTCTCCTTTATACTCGATATTAGTTTTTCAGGAAGACTCATTAATTCTAAAGCGCCGGATAATTGTTTGTGAGCTTTTTTAGCACTTATATTATTATGGGCACTAGCGATGCTACATTTATAATAATAATAGTATTTTCCCATTTTCCCTTTACTAGCAGCACCAGTTAATAGTTTTCCACAATGGCAGCGTAAGGCACCACGTAGTGGAATTAGGTCGTCATAAATTTTCCTTTCTTTATTACCTCTTTTTATCTTTTCATTAACTAATTTCCAAGTCGTTGCTTCAATAATTGGCTCGTGATTTTTTAGAGGGAATAACCCTCCTGGATTTTGTTTCCATGCTTTGACTTGTTGAAATCCATAATATAAAGGGTTTGTTAATATTCGTTCAACGGCAGTAGTTGCCGTGCGTTTTAATCCCATTTCTATTGCCTTTTCCTTAATTTTGTATAAAGCAACTCCTGCTATATAAGCATCATAAATATATCTAACGACAATTGCTTCACTTTCATCCACTACTAGACGACGTGCCTCATTCTTACCCTCCTTTTTATAACCAAATGGAGCCCGCCCGCCTTGAATCCAAAGTCCTTTAACCGCTTTGGCAGTATAGATTCCTGCATTTATATCATTCTGTCTTTTTATATTTTCAGAATTACCCATTAAAAATTCAAGCCCCATTATAAAGAATGAATTATGATCCATACAATCATAAATTGATCCTCTACTAGCGCTTACAATCCTCACATCATAAAGTGCTTGAATTTTTGTAACCATATTAATGGCGTCGCCTGCGATCCTACTGAATCTTGTTAACTCAGCTACGACCAAGTAATCAATTTGATCATGGTTCTTTTTGATAAAGTCAAAAAGAACTTTAATATCCGGCCTATCAAAGTTTCGTGCAGTGTGTCCTTCGTCGATAAATGTATCCACAATTTCCACACCGCTATTATTCATCCATTGGCTTGTTATTAAATCCTGACGTTCGATACTATGTAAACTTTGACCATCACTGCTGTATCTTAAATAGCGTATACCCTTTTTCATTAGCTTCGTTTATTGCTTTTTTAACCAAAATTTTAACTATTAAATTTACTAATTTTTCTTCATTTTTTACTTTTAGGTCTGCTGTTGTATCGTCTTTTTTATACAATTTACCAACATCGTAATTCTCTTTTGTAACTATCTTTTTTGGCATAGGTATTTAGTAAATAAAATCTCAATATTAGTAATATAATCAACATGACGTCTTCAAATCGATTGACTTAAGTTTATTGATTAATTTAGGGAGGAGTATATTTATTATCCCATAATTGTTTTAAATTGAGTAGACTCACTTTGTCATTCTTTTTTTCTTCGTTCTCCAATTGATTAATTTCTGATTTTCCATTTTTCTTTATTAAAATCATAAAAAAATATTTACTAAAATTTCATATTGATTCATTACTCTACATGTCAAACCGTTTACGTTCAAAATTTGAAACGATTTAAATTTTTCATATTTAAATTCAACATTCAGTCGTTAAAAATTTAGATGAGTAAGGAACAATACTAAAAATTGCCTAGTGCCCATCCGTAACAAGTCGAACCAATTTTTTCAGTCAGATAATTGGTATCGACTATTAGACTCATAATCTTTTGGTCCCTGGTTCGAGCCCAGGTGGGAGCACAAAGCAAAAAAGCGGCTTTTCTATGCGGAAAAGCCGCTTTTTTCGTTTCTTTCCATTAATTTTAATTGATGGAATGGCCAGGGTGTACCTACCCTATTTGGCCAGTTTTGCATAGTTTTTTGTTGAACTTCACGTAAAAATGTAACAAATATGTAACGGGAATTTTTACGTGCTAAAGAAAAAGAATTATGGCAACCGTAAGCGCAAAAGTTTATGAACACCACAAGAAATCCGATGGCACCTACAATGTAAAAATCTGTGTCTATCACAAGGGAGAAAGAAAGTTTTTGGATACTAATCACTACGTTGTTCAGAAGCAACTCACTAAAGAAAAAAAGATCAAGGACACCTTTGTTCTTGACAAGTTAAATGACCAGCTCAAGGAGTACCGTAAAGCAATTAGCGAACTTGATGGGAGACTTGAATATTTTACAGCGGAAGCTTTAAAAGATTACCTGAAAGATATGGATGAGGATGTAGAGTTCATATCATTTTGCAGGGAACATATCGAACGATTAAAAGCTGATGGAAGAAACGGAACAGCCAAGAACCATACAGCTATTTGCAATAGCCTTGTTGATTATTTTAAAAGACATACTGTCTCCATAAAGGAAATAAATTCAAACATGTTGTTTATGTATGAACGATTCCTGAAGTCCGATAGAACCATGACTAGGTTTAATCAATTTGGAAATTCGGTGGTAACCAAAGAAAAGGGACTATCAGAAAGTGGGCTTCACAACCACATGCGAGATCTAAGGACTCTCTTTAACGAGGCCAGAAGAAAATACAACAACGAAGATTTGGGGATCTATCGAATCAAGCATTACCCTTTTTCAAAATATAAGGTTGGTTCTCCCCCTCTCACAAAAAACAGAAACAATGAAATAGATGATGTTTTAAAATTAAGGGATTGGCCTACTGTACCTAACAGTCGAGCTGAGTTAGCCAAAGAATTGTATATGCTATCATTCTATCTATGCGGAATTAACGCTGTAGATCTGTATTATCTAAATAGATCAGATATCAGAAATGGTAGAGTTGATTACAATCGCAAAAAGACAAAAGATTTAAGAAAAGACAATGCATTTATCAGCATTAGAATAATTGATGAAGCTAGGCCACTTCTCGAAAAATATATTGAAAAACTAAGAAACCGATATCGAAATCCTAATTATCTTAATTATGCATTATCAAAAGGAATGCTTCATCTTCGTAATCTAACTGGAATTAAAGATCTCACTTTATATTGGGCAAGACATACTTTTGCTAGCACAGCAAGAAACAAATGTCGATTAAATAAAGATGATGTATCCTTGGCTCTAAACCATGTTGATGAGGGAAATAGAGTAACAGATATTTATATAGAAAAAGACTGGAAAATAGTCGATGATGTTCAAAAGAAGGTAATGAGAATCCTCAGAAAAATTGACTCAAAAAAAGAAACACCTAAAAAATCGAAGAAAAAGAAAGATAAGAACAAAAAAGCAGCTTAAATATATACTGCAACGAGGTTCGTAAGACTTTAACCTAGGGAGTGTAACTCGAGTTGTGTCATTAGATTAAAAAGCTCTTTCCAGTTTGAGTCTATCTCCAAATTTAATATAAAGTTGGGATATCGTCAAGTCCCAGTTGCTCACTGGTATTGTGTAGATTTCGGATAAACTGACCGTGCGATTCCGTGGCAAATTGACCACCTGATCTTCTGGCGAAGCTAGCTTTGGTGCTGTAGTAATAATATCATCAAAAGTAATAATTAATACGTATCTATTCTGGTTTTATTTTCAATCTAAAAACACGCTTTAGCACATATGGGTCTATATCAATAATTTGTTAAGTGGAATAATGTCTTTTTCAAATGGCTGCAAATGAATAGAAATACAAGTAGTGTTTAGGTGAAATTACTCAAATATTCATTTCCTATCATTTCAAAGTAATAGGTAGATGTTATAAAAAAATACCAAATGACCTAATAAAAAGTCAATTGGTGTACCACATCATGAAAAATAATTAGTCTTATATTTCAAATATAAAGTTGTTCATATCTTATTTTATCGAAAGTATTTTACATTCAAAAGATTATTTGAATTATCCGTAAAACATTTATATATCAAATAGCATGGAAATTCAGAAAAATAAAATCATTTATACATATTTTATTTAAAAGTTTTCAGGAAAAAGCTGTATCACTTGAATACTAAGCTTTTATAAAGATTATCAAAAAAGTCAGGTAACGATTTTGTAACGATGCTTATTGCTTTGCTTTTCAACGTGTTTCCGTTATCTCATAGCAAATATACATAAATTAGACTAAAGATTAGAATTCAAGTTTTTAATCTAAATGATGTTTACATACTTTAATTTTCTCTGTTTTCTTGCTAAATTCTATTTGCGTAATAAAATGGATAGTATGCTCAAAATAAAAGCCTACGCAGGTTTTGGTTATTTCAAAAACAGTTTTATACCCTACTGACGAAAATGAATTTTGTATAAATGTTGAATATATAGCAATTTAGAAATTGTTATTCGCAAATATCATTTAACATTTACTATTTTTGTATTAACTTCCGATAATATAAATTATATAGAAGTAAGTAAATGACACCAGAAAAAAAAGCCAGAGAAATCATTAATCGTATGCTGAATGAATCTGGGTGGGAAATTGTCAGTAGAGATAATTACTCACCTAATGTTTCTGCTGTGGCTATCGAGGAAGGGATTTTGAAAGGAAGTCTGGAGGCTGATTATCTTCTGTTTATTAATGGGAAAGCCGTAGGTGTGATTGAAGCAAAAAAAGAAGATTGCCGACTATCTAATATTGTCATGGAGCAAGCCGAAAGGTATGTTCGTAGATTGCCAATTTGGTGTTCTTACTGGTATCAACCTTTGCCCATCATTTATTTATCAAACGGTAAGGAAATACTATTTAAAAATATCAATAACCTTAGTGAGGATTATATTCCTGTTTCTAAGATTCATTCTCCAAAAGAGATTGTAAATCTACTTGGAATAGAAGACGAGTATGCCGGTTTACCTGCGCTGCAAAAGAAAGGATTACGAGACTGTCAATATGAAGCAATTACTGAATTAGAGTCTAATTTCAGATTAGGTCAATCTCGAGCATTAATGGTACTTGCAACAGGGGCAGGAAAAACCTTTACAGCTTGTATGGCAGCGTATAGATTACTTTCATACACACCTATGAAGCGAGTATTGTTTCTTGTTGACAGAAACAATTTAGGACGACAGGCTGAAGGGGAATTCGGTACATTCCGCCTTACAGAAACAGGAGAGCCATTCAATACGATTTTTACCACGGAGCGACTGAAATCTGCTAATATTCCAAAAGATGCGAATGTTATTATTTCAACCATTCAACGGCTTTTCGCGCTGCTTACAGAGCAGGAGTTAAATGATAACGATGATGACGAATCATATAATGAAGACGGTAAAGAAATACAATTGAGTGGAAAGTTAAATCTTCCCCCGGATTTCTTTGACGTGATTATTATTGACGAATGTCACCGATCGATTTATGGAAACTGGCGACAAGTTTTAGAGTATTTTAAATCAGCAAAGATAGTTGGTCTTACTGCCACACCAGCGCCGGAAACATTAGCATTTTTTAATAATAGAATAGTTAACTATACCCTTGAAAAATCTATTGCTGACGGAATTAATGTTGATTATCGTGTATTTCGTATCAAAACTCAAGCTACCGAAAATGGAGGAGCTGTAAAAGAAGGGGAAAATATAACACAAATAACTAAGTACTCTGGCAAAGTAGAAGATGTAAAAACATCAGAAGAAAAAACATACACTTCTACCGAACTTAATCGCAGTATTGTTAATCCTTCGCAAATCAAATTGATTTTAGAAACTTATCGTGACGCTATATATACAGATCTTTATCCAGACAGAGAACCTCAATTAGAATACATTCCTAAAACGCTTATTTTTGCTTTAAATGATGCTCATGCAACAAATATAGTCCGGATTGCTAAAGAGGTATTTTCCAATCAATCGGAAAATTTTATTCAAAAAATTACTTATTCTGCCGGAGACAGTAATCAATTAATCAGGAGTTTTCGAAATGATAAAGATTTCCGCATTGCCGTTACGGTAACATTAGTGGCAACAGGAACTGATGTAAAACCTTTGGAAGTTGTTATGTTTATGCGAGATGTTGAATCGGATGCGCTTTATACACAGATGAAAGGTCGTGGTGTAAGAACCATAGGCGACGAACAACTTCGTAACGTAACTCCTAATGCTATCAGCAAAGATCTTTTCTTTTTGGTAGATGCAGTCGGAGTAACAGAACACGAAATGCAGGTAACTCGTCCTGGTGCCGATATACCATCTCCGAATATTTCGTTAAGAATATTATTAGAACGTATCACGCACGGAGATTTATCAGATGATAATTTAAGGTTGTTGGCAAGTCGCCTTTCAAGAATCAATGTTAAATCAGATGATAAGCAACGCCACAAATTTACCGATTTAGCAGGAGTTGAGATGAAAGATCTAGCAGTACAAATATTCAGTGCGTTTGAAAATGGTTTATTAGAATCTTTTATTGATACTAACCAACCTAATCTTGTCAGAAAAAGTCTTGTTCGTCCTCTTACTCATAAACCAAAGGCTCGACAATATTTATTAGAACTAAATGCAGGGTTTATTTCTATTTTACAGCCTGGAGAAGACAGCCTTATTGAAAAAGGATTTTCAATTGAAGAAGCTCAAAATACAACTCAGGCATTTGAAGAATACATCAATACTCATAAAGACGAGATTGAAGCGTTACGCATAATTTACAATAACACTAATGAGCCTATTACCTACGGAATGTTGAAAGACCTAAGAGAAAAATTGGTTCACGCCAGCAATAAATTCAATCCTATTTTATTATGGAATACTTATTCTGTTTTGGATCCTGCTCATGTGGTCTCATTTCGCTCAAAAGATGAAAAAAATGCCTTAACTAATATCATTCAATTGGTACGTTTTGCTTTTAAGCGAATCTCTGATTTACGTTCTTTATCATCAATGGCTGCAAGCCGCTTTGAGCTTTGGTGTGGACAAAATCAACGCCCCTTAACTGACGGTCAAAAAAAAATTATCCGCAGCGTTGTTAATTATATTGTCGCCAACGGAAGTTGTAATATGAATGATATTAAAGAAGAAGACAAACCTTTGGTCGCTCAAATGGTAAGAGATTTTGGTTCTGCAGATTCTGTAAATACTGCAATAATCTCACTTTCACAATTTATACTAAAAGCTGCTTAAAATAAAATTATTAATGGCAAAAAAAACAATTGCGACCGAACAGTCGCTTACAAAAAAAGTTTGGAGTTTAGCCACCATCCTTTCTTCACAAGGTGTTGGATTCACAGATTATATTACACAGTTAACCTACCTTTTATTTCTGAAAATGGACAACGAGAATGTTGAAATTTTTGGAGAAGATTCTGCCATTCCGGACGGTTATCGCTGGAATGATTTAACGAAGCTTGACGGACTTGATTTAATTGATCAGTACGAAAAAACGCTTAAAATATTAAGTCAGGAAGACAATCTGATAGGAACAATTTACACAAAAGCTCAAAATAAAATAGATAAACCGGTATATCTCAAAAAAGTTATAACGCTTATTAATGAAGAAAACTGGCTTTCAATGGATGGCGACGTTAAAGGTGCTATCTATGAAAGTATTCTTGAGAAAAACGGTCAAGACAAGAAAAGTGGAGCGGGACAATATTTTACCCCAAGACCATTAATCAATACAATGGTTGAGGTTACGCATCCTCAAATTGGAGAAACAGTCTGTGACCCTGCCTGTGGTACAGGAGGATTCCTACTTGCAGCGTACGATTACATGAAAGAGCAATCTCAAGATAAGGATAAACGTGTATTCCTGCGAGATAAAGCATTACACGGAAATGACAATACGCCTCTTGTGGTTACTTTGGCTTCGATGAACTTATATCTTCATGGAATTGGTACAGAACGTAGCCCAATAGAATGTTGCGATTCATTAGAAAAGGAACCCGATACATTGGTTGATGTTGTACTTGCAAATCCACCCTTCGGAAATCGTCCTGCCGGTTCTACAAATATTGCAGACATGCGTACTGATTTATATGTTTCTACAAGCAATAATCAGTTGAATTTTATGCAACAAATCATGTTGATGCTTAAGAATGGAGGAAGAGCAGCTGTTGTACTACCAGATAACGTATTATTTGAAGGAGGTGCGGGTGAAACAATTCGTAAAAAATTACTTACAGAATTTAATCTGCATACCATTCTTCGTTTACCTACAGGTATTTTTTATGCAAATGGAGTGAAAGCAAATGTTCTGTTCTTTTCAAAAGGAAATAAAACTAACGAAACCTGGTATTATGACTATCGTACTAATGTTAAACACACATTAGCCACCAATCCGATGCGTCGTCAGCATTTGGATGATTTTGCAAAATGCTACAATTCTGATAATATCGATAATAGAACAGAGACTTATTCTGAAGAAAATCCTTCAGGTCGTTGGAGAAAATATACTTCAAAGGAATTGTTGGGCAGGGATAAAACCAGCCTTGATATAACGTGGATAAAAACCGGCGAAGACACGGTTGATATGTCTCTTAGTGAACTAATGACACATATTGAAGAGAAAAGTTTTAATATAGCAAAAGCGGTAGCTTCCTTAAAGGAAATTATCGGTAAAGTTGAGGAATAATGGATACGAAAAAATTAAGGCAAAAAATCCTCGATTTAGCCATACGTGGAAAGTTAATTCCTCAAGACCCAAATGATGAACCAGCATCTGTACTTATTGAAAAAATACGTGTAGAAAAAGAACAGTTAATCAAAGAAAAAAAGATTAAACGAGATAAGAACGAATCATACATTTACCGTTCTGATAAATCATATTACGAGAAGTTCGCCGACGGAACCACAAAATGCATTGACGAAGAGATCCCTTTTGGGATACCGGAGAGTTGGGAGTGGTGTCGTGGTTATACTTGTTTTCTACCAATGGTTAGTACTAAACCTACTAGTGAATTTTTTAGATATATTGATATTGAATCTGTAGACAATAAAAAACATTGTATAACTTCTCCTAAGGTTATTCGGTCAAATGAAGCTCCAAGTAGAGCGTCTCGGAAGTTATCTTCAGGAGACACTCTATTTTCGATGGTTCGTCCTTATTTAGAAAATATTGCATTTATAGATGATTCTTATGCTGATTGTATTGCATCTACGGGATTTTATGTTTGTAAACCGAATGAGTTCTTATTTTCTGAATATAGCTTTCGTTTGATGACATCCTTATATGTTATAAAAGGATTAAATCAATATATGAAAGGAGACAACTCACCCTCTATAAATAACGACAATATTCTATCGTGGCTTTATCCTATTCCTCCTTTTTCAGAACAACAAAAAATAGTTTCGTCAATCAAAAAATACAATAGCTTGATAAATGAGCTAGAGGCAAATAAAGCAGATTTAGAAGAATTTGTAGCACAAACCAAATCCAAAATTCTAGACCTTGCCATACGAGGAAAACTTGTTCCGCAAGATCCAAGCGATGAGCCAGCTTCTGTTTTGCTGGAACGTATAAAAACAGAACACTCTGTTAGTAAGAAAACGACAAAAAAAACAAGTGATAACTCACATTATCCCTTTGATATTCCAGAAAGTTGGGAATGGTGTAGTCTTGATCAGATTTCACAACATATTTCTGCTGGCGGTGATAAACCTGTAAATTACTCTGTTTCTAAGACTTCGAAATATTCTATTCCGATATATTCTAATGGAAAAGATAAAGATGGTCTATATGGATATACTGACAATGCAACTATAAATAAACCAAGTATTACCATTTCCGCACGCGGGACTATCGGATTTTCATGCATTCGTTTTGAGCCATTTTGTCCAATTGTTCGATTGATTTCAATAACACCAAATATACTGATAATCGATATAATTTATTTGCACTACACGTTAATGTCACTTATTCCACAAGGAGAAGGTTCAAGCATTCCTCAATTAACAATTCCTAATATCAAGCCAAAAGAAATACCGATACCACCAATATTAGAGCAAAAACGAATCGTCAAAAAAATTGAAGACATTTTTGCTTCACTTGATGAAATAGTAAATTCAATTATAGCGTAGGCATTCGCCTACGCTATAATTTTTACTGATTACCAATTCACAATTTCATCAACAATTGCCTGCTGCTCACTTGCAGTGCGTCGAAGGTAAATCCGGGTAGTCTCTATACTTTCATGTCCCATTAAATCGGCTAATAATGCAATGTCATTGAACCTATCTAAAAAATTCTTGGCAAATCGGTGGCGGAAAGAATGTGGATATACAACGTGAAGATTTAAGCCATATTTAGAAGCAAAATGCTTCAACTGTTGAGAAATTCCACGTGATGTAATTCTTTCTCCAAAACGATTGAGGAATATATAACCTGATCTTATGTCTTTTGTCTCAAGCCACTTAATTGCTTCCGAACGTAGATTTTTCGGAATATATAAACGCCTGATTTTCCCTCCTTTTGTATACATATCCAGATATCCGACATGTACATGCTCTGCTTTTATCTGCAATAATTCACTAACACGAGCTCCAGTTGCAGTTAAAAACCAAATAACAAAATACCATTCAACGTGTCCATCGGCTTTTAATTTCGTTTTGAAAAACTTGTAATCGGCATCACTTATAACATTTTCAAGAAAATTCTTTTGTTGTACTTTAACAAACTTTAGCTTTAACCTATCCTTTTTAACAAATTCAAGGTATTTGTTTATCGCCTGTAATCGTAGATTCACCGTTTGTGGTTTAAAATGTTCTATTAAAAACCCTTTGTAAGCCAATAAATTTTCCTTGTTTATTTCCTTGTAGTTCGTAAGGAAATGATTTGCAGTCCAGACATAGGACGTAATTGTGTTTTCAGCCAAATCATTTTTGCTGAGTGATTTTTTAAATTCTGTTACCATTAATCTAATAATTTTAAAATTTATGACAACAAATTTATCTTGGCTATCTCACATTATGAGAACTTGCCTCAAGGTTGGGCTAAATGTACTTTGGAAAATGTTGGTTCATGGTCAGCTGGATCAACCCCAAGTCGTTCTAATAAAATGTATTATGAAAACGGAACAGTTAATTGGTTGAAAACGGGGGACCTGAATGATGGCTATATTGATTACATTCCTGAAAAAATAACCGACTTAGCTCTTAAAGAATGTTCTGTTAGATTAAATCCGAAGGATAGCGTGTTGATTGCGATGTATGGAGGGACTATAGGTAAAATAGGGATTTTAAATATTCCTGCTACAACTAATCAAGCCTGCTGTGCCTGTATTACATACCCAGGTATATATAACAAATTTCTTTTTTATTTACTGATGAGCAAAAAGAGAATTCTGCAAATGAAAGGTGAAGGCGGTGCTCAACCGAATATTTCAAAAGACAAAATTATTAATTTTCCAATTTTATTACCACCAAGTCTAGAACAAAAGCGTATTGTTCAGACTATCGAAAACTTATTTCAACAATTAGACAACATAATATCAGGGTTATAACTCTGATAACATGTTGTCTAGTATCTTAAAAAGTTGATCAATGACAGAAACTATTTTATTTTGTTCTTTCAAAGAACATACAGGAACACAGGTGCTACGAATATTTTCTAAATGTAAATTTGGAACTCCAATACCTTTAAGATTTGCTCTGAATTGTCCCTGGACAAACGATGAGGACATTATATAGCGTAAATAGTATGGACTGATTTCATTTTCAAAAGGACGAAGTAGTGCCAAACTAACATATATATCAAAAACACAATCGCTATCAACAACTGCTGAAAAGCCAGTCGTTCCATTTTTAGCAAGTAAAATATCCCCTTTTTGAGGAGCTAATCGTGCATATAATTGATTGTGTAGAAATTCTGGAATATACATAACATTTTCCCAATCAATCTTACCTGAAGTTACATTTTTTGATGATAGGAAAATATATCCCTCGTCAGAATATGTAGGTGTTTGATGTGTACCATCAGTGATGATAGAACAAATATCTATCAATCTACACCACTCCCAGCTTTCAGGTATCTCAAACGGCAAGTTCTCATAATGTGAGTTATCACTTGTTTTAGATACTTTCTTTTTGCTATTAGGATACTCCGATTTTATGCGTTCCAGCAAAACAGAAGCTGGTTCATCGCTTGGATTTTGTGGAACGAGTTTGCCTTGTATAGCAAGATCAAGAATTTTGGATTTGGTATCTTGAATATAATCTGAAAGATCTTTTTGGCTATTGTTAATGTTGTGAATAATATCAGTAAGTTCTAATGCTTGTTTTCCTATTAAAAGCTGTTCTTCGTATGGAGGTATGGGAATAAGTAAACTCTTTAATGAGGTACCATTTACATTAGGTTGTCCAACTCCAACCGATTTGTCCGTAACTTGCCCCCAATAAAATCCACTCTCAAAATAGAATTTAATATACTGAGAGTTAAACATCTCAAATAATCGAACTCTTATTAAGTAGGAAGCATAAATTACATTATTATTTACTTCATTTACTAAATATGACTTACCAACAGTTGCTCCAGTACGTGCAAATAATATATCATGTTGTTCAAGTAAATATTCCGATACTTTCTCTTTTGGAAGTGTTGTAAACGGTACATTTTCCCAATCGACAGAATTATTTTGTATATCGGTAATCCTTAATAGTCTGTAATCGCCTTCTGTTTGTGCAGATTTACTAACCCCATACAAAACATTTTTTGCAATACTTCCTAACCTACACCACTCCCAACTCTCCGGTATCCCAAAAGGGATCTCTTCGTCAATGCATTTTGTGGTTCCGTCGGCGAACTTCTCGTAATATGATTTATGGAGTGTAGTTGTTTCATCTACTATTATAAAAGTTTCGGTGTTTAATTATAACTTGAATCTATGGAAATGCGTGAAATGATATTAATCGAATATAATAATGTAATTTTTTCAGAGTCTGCCGCTTCCCTATTTCAACATGAACAACTAACGGTATATAAAACCGGGACTTTTAAGCCACTCTTTTCCATACTTATTGATCTGATCGGCATATTGAATCAGTGAACCACAGCCAGCTTTATTAATTTTTTTTTCACAGACCTTTATCCCCTTAAATATCATAAAGCAGAAAAGCATCCATGCAGTCGATCTTGAGGTATTTTTGTCCAACAGTTTCAGTTTTGTCATTTGTTCAAGTTTATTGCCCTCCAGTGTTCCCGAATTAGTCAGGAAGAGAAAAGTACGGATCGGCCACTTGTCCCTTTGGAGTGATATGACAAATTATCCCACCTTGTTAGCATCGAGATAATATTCCAGCAATACATAATCCTTTTTTATAATGATTTTAGCTATATTTTCCCGTATGACATACCCAATATAGGCCTGAACAATTCCCCGCAAAAAAACTGCCCGCTCTTCGAAACATTCTAGTGCATGCTGCTGGGAGTATATTGTCTGGGGGATATCATCTTCGACTGGCTTATCTGACGGAGATCCGGTCAAACTCATCTACTTTGGTCGCTGAGGGCACTCCCATGCGGACAACGGTTCTCTTCTTTCCCTCAACATCCTGCAGAGCTGTGGAATGGGATAACCTGTGTATATGGATTTCATTTGTCCCGCCGAACTGTTCAACTGCCATCCGGTCAAAACTGAACCGCACCTTACCTAATATAATAATTATATAGCTGCAGGTCATTGAGGCTCATTATATGGATGATTCTCGTTCCCTGCTCATCGAGAATTTGGTAAAAGTAAAATAGGGCGTGAATACTTCTCTTAACCTGCCCCCCCTTTTATCCTCTGCCACCGACTGTATACTGGATATAATGAATGAGTACTAATGCATCAGTCTGAAAACGGGCATAAGAAATCTTCTCTCTCAATAAGGTCTCGATATATTGGGCTTTAGTTTATTCTTTGTTAAAGATCACAAATCTTTATCACAATAGTGTATAATTGAGAAACATTTGCCGCATTTTTTGCGCACTTTTTAGAGTCATTTTTCAAGTAGGACATCATATGTTAAGGTTTAAACCAAGTAATTATTGTGTCTTAATCTATCATAATTTTTACTGTTATAAATTTTCAGTTGTCTTGTTTGGGTTCTGCAACCATCATTTTAAATAGTAACTATTTCCGCTTAGTTTGTTTAACAATATTATCCATTATTAAGCGAGCTTTCATATATTCTTTCAGTTACTCCTTACTTTCTTATCTCTTTTTAATAAAGTTGTTATTGAATAACACTTTGTGTATATCTGCTAGTTGCGTATTCGATTGTGAAAGCATTTGTGATATATTGTTTAGTTGGTTCGTTAATTGTTCAATTTGATTTTGTAGTTCGATTAATTATTTATGGTTTTCCATGAGATTGATTGTCTATATTTTAAATAGTAAAGTTGTGAAATTTAATCACTCGCCGTTCTGCGAGTTGAGCGAAGGTCGCTGAAAAGAAATGCGCTAGCATGATTCAGCAATATATACGGAGACTGTCGGCGGTATTTTTGATTGTGCTGGATCGAGCGTCAGCCATTAAAAAATAGTGATAACATCTTAGCCTGAGCGATTTGCAGGCGAGCCATACACTAAAAGCGGTTGGGTTTTGAATGTGCACGTAATGCTTGTTCAAAAGACAATGGAGTTTTCATGAAGTAGAGGGATTAATAAGGCATCAAGTAAGACAAACTGCGTAACATTAATAAAGAATTGGGATGCGATCCGATTTCGTTTTTAACTTGGTTTGGCATATCTTTATGCTAGTGATTCCGTAACGGAATGCCATATAACCAAATTTAGTTTTCCATGAATAAAAATAGATACAAAGAAGAAGATTTTAGTGGATTTGTCCAAGAGCTTATAGATGGGCAACATTTTAATGATAACAAAGAAAGTGGTATTGCTCAACTTGTAATTGATAAGGGCTTTGATTCATTATCAGAAAAGCAGAAATATGTCTTCGAAAAGGCAATTAGTCATTACGTTTATGAAGAATGCGAAAGATGTGGTAACGATATACCTTGGTCAGAAATGTATTTTACAGATGAAAACGGAGGTTTCTGTGGGTGGTGTTATAAGATGACTGACAAAGACGATTAACACTTTTATCAAACTTTATGGAAGTAAATTAAAAATTAGCATATCAAAGGTTGAATTTATTACATCCCCTTCTTTTATTTGTTTCCATTACTTTTAGAGAATTAATATCAACATGACAAAACTTAATATACTTCATGAAACTCCGGAAAATCTTGATAAATATATCAGCAGATATTATAACACTGGCGAAATATATTATCTTTCAATGCAGGAGATTGGCAGGAAATTTATATGTTCTTATTTGGGGCTAAATGAGGACGAGATATTCGAACGTCTACGGGATGCCTATATTGAAAATACTGGTATTTCAAATTTAGAAGTATCTGATAACGAGCGAATGTTTTTTAAAAATATAACCAAAAGCTTTATTTTTATAGAGAAAGACCCGTCGAAAATTGTTATAGAACACCTTCAAAATGCCTCAGCCCATCTTAAAGAAATCGACGAAAGGATTAGCGATATCGAAAAAGAGCTTATCAAAATAAAAACCAGTAATATCACTTCGGAAATACAAGAAAAGCCTCCTGTTCTAACATATTTCCTCAGTCTAAACAAACACGCAAGAGAGCAGATTGTAGAGTTTTTGAAAGAAGGTATTTATAGTTATAGCCTAGCCGATGCTGGTACTTTTTCAAATATGAAATTTTCGTTTCGTTACCCCTACCCTTATGCAGTTAAGCCAGAATCCTACCAAGTAAAATATCCGACATTAATTTCTAATAAATTTGGAGATCTTGTAACTAAAAAATATAGAGAGCTTCAAAAGCTATTTCAAAAAAACTCTGTGGCCTTTAACGAGTTCCTATCTGATTACATTGCAGATCAGAATGTAGTTGAACAACTTCAAATGGAATGCGTTAATAATCATTTTTTCAGGTCTCGATCTGGAATAATCTTGGAAGCTATCAGGGCATACGAAGATGGTCGATCGGCGCTATTTTCCAGTATCGCTATGACCATAATTGAAGGTGTTTTCCATGATATATGCATTGCATTAGGGAATTTGGAAAACGACGTGTTGACTCTAGGCTTTCAAGCCAAGATCAACATCATGAATGAAAAACTTGACTATCATTTCGATTATAAATATTATGCTTTTAAATTTAGGTTGCTCAGGAACAAAGTTGCCCATGGATTAATGAACAGCACTGAGGCAAGTGAGATTTCAGGATTAGCCTTACTGGATATATGGGACGCAGCCAAAATTAGCAGATCGATGGAAATTCCGACGAATCAGAAATTATTCTTTATGCATCAAGTAGCAAAAGAAGGGACTAATGGAGATTTCAAATATCTTGCGGCTCTTGTTTTTTGTCAAAAAATTTCGGTACCAGCAGATTCATATTCAGATTCCGATATCAAAAATATACATAAATTACTTCTCAGCAATGAATATTGGGCATATATAGATTTGAAGATTGGCGAGACACCAGAGAGTAAGTCGTATGCCAATGCCCTGTTGAAGGCAATGTATGCTAATAATAATGAGTATTCCTGCTTAGACTTAAAGAATAAATGTAAAGAGCGCTTTAAAAACACCTTTAAAGATTTGCCAAAATTCGAACCGTCAAAATTTATCGGGTCCTTAATCAGGTATACACCGAGGGACTGATTTGATTGAACGAAACCATTTTACTTAAATATACAACGCTTAATATAGTTTAAGTGTAATAGCCACTACTTGATCTGACAGTTGGATATACTTGAGCAAGCTGACCCCTCAAAATTGAATTAGAATTAGGGATGCGTAGTGCGTTTAAAGCTGTTATTCAACTGCCATACTGGCTGATGTTGACCCCCTAATTCATTTTTCAGTTCATTGCGCTGGAGCATGCTGACCCCTTAGCAAGTAGTTTTTGTTACTTAGTGATCAAACAATTCGGATCACTGATGGCTGGAAAACCAAAACGAATGAGTCAGATAAAGCAATTAATCAGATTGTACCAGGGCGGTAGCGGAATAAAAACAATCGCCCGCATCCTTGGTATGAGCAAGAATACGGTGAAGTCCTATCTTAAAAAGATAGCTGACGGCGGTTTCAATACGGAAGAACTTCTTAAACAGGAGGATCCCCTGTTGGAAAAGTCGTTCCACGCAGGCAATCCCGCTTACAAGGCGGACAAGTTTGAGTACCTAAAAAGCCGTCTTGACTATTATGAAAAAGAACTTAAACGTACCGGAGTTACCAAACTGCTGCTGTGGCAGGAATATATAGAAAGTGATCCCACGGGTTATAGCTATCCACAGTTCAACTATCATTTAAGGCAACAGCTTATCTCGCGCAAGGGCAGCATGGTGATTGAACATACCGCCGGCGATAAACTATATATTGACTTTTCCGGAAAAAAGCTCCATTATATTGACAGGTCCACCGGGGAGCTGGTCGCCTGTGAGGTATTTGTGGCCTGCCTGCCCTTTTCAGACTATGCATTTGCCATCGTGGTACCATCCCAGCAGACCCCCGACTTTTTTTATGCACTGAGCAGCTGCCTGGAGTCCCTTGGCGGTGTGCCCAAGGCCATTGTCCCCGACAATCTCAAAGCAGCGGTCATCAAGGCCGATAAATATGAGCCGGTCCTGAACCAGTCCATGGAAGACTTTGCCAATCACTACGGCACAGCTGTGGTTCCAGCGCGTGCAGGTCGTCCAAAAGATTATGTATGTATTTTTGATATGTATGTTTTTTATTTTAAATGTTTGATGGTAAGTGTTTTATCTGCAATAAAGTTTACATAATATCCTGACCTTGCATTATGCAATTCCGCATAAGATAATTTTTATCCAATGAACAATCGTTATTCCTCCTTCGGGGAGTTATCAGATTCCGCATCCGATTATCTCAGAGATATCGGCAGAAGCAAACAGACGATATCCATCTACAGGTGGATATGGAGCCGGATCAGGGCATACATGGTGTCGAATAATATCAGCAACTGTACTTCCGGGACAGTAACCGCGTACTTAAGTGAGACCTATGGCAGCAAATCAGTTTCAGAGCTCACCCACCATCAGAAACATTGTTACCGTTGCGCGCTATGTCTTGCCCAGTTTGCCGAAACTGGTAAGATGGTCGAAGTCATAAATAGGCGGGAGCCGATAGTATTGACAGGGGAATTTGGGAACCTCATCGAACAGTATGTTGAACAAAAGAAATCGATGAGGTTAAGTGAAAAGACACTGCGAAGCTATTGCTATTACCTTTATCGCTTCCAGATTTATCTCCATGCACAGGGTATCAGCTCGCCTCAAGCCCTGACCCCACTAACCATCATAAATTACGTATCCTTACTGTTGCCGGATACAGCTGGAGCGAAACATCTGGCTTTATCCATCATCCGAAGCTTCCTTGCTTTTCTAACAGGGATTGGTAGAACTGTAAAAGACCTGTCCTTATTGATACCCAGGGACAATTATAAGAAGCAAGCTAAACTTCCATCTGTTTATACCAAACAGGAGGTGATGGTCATCCTTGATTCCATGGACAGGAGTACGACCACCGGAAAAAGAGATTACGCACTGATTATGCTGGCCGTACGGCTGGGCTTAAGGGCTTCGGACATCAGTGGCCTAGAGTTCGGTCATATCCTATGGCAACAGAATATCATTTGCTTCAGTCAAAAGAAAACCGGGGAAACGATCAAGCTCCCACTTACAGTTGATGTTGGGGAAGCACTTATTGACTATATCCGTTATGGCCGTCCATCTTCCCAATCTGCTTTCGTTTTCCTTGAGCGCCTATTTCCTCACGGCCCGATCGATGCCAAGCGTGTTTCCGGCGCCGCGGATCGCGCCATCCGTCAATCTGGGGTGGAAATTGGGAGAAGAAAACACGGATCGCATGCCTTACGACATACTATGGCCAGCATGTTACTAGAAAATCAGGTATCATTGCCCGTCATATCCAGTATTCTTGGACATTCCAGTATCCAGACATCCATGTGTTATCTCCGGATAGATATAGAGGGTTTGAGGCAGTGTACCCTGGATGTCCCCGGAGTCCAGGATACTTTCTATACCCAGAAAGGAGGTGCCTTTTATGAATAGCGGATATGTGAAACGAGGAGTACTGGCACCACTGATCCGAGATTTCCTTGCTATGCGCAGCAACCTCGGCTATAGATCAAAAGGGCCAAAATACAGTCTGTTCGCATTCGACAGGTTCACCATGGCCAAGGGACTGCATGATGTCACCATCACGCAGGAACTGGCGACCGAATGGTGCAACCGGCGACCAAACGAGGCGGCAGATACATGGAGCCATCGGAACTGTTTCCTCCGGCAGTTTGCAGTCTACTTATCTAACCTGGGGTACGAAACTTATATACCACAGGCGATGAAGGTACCGAGACAGGATACATTTATCCCATATATCTTTTCAGATGATGAGATCAAAGCTATTTACATTGCGTGTGATACGCTGGTACTTTACGACAGGCATACCAGAACCAGTATCATGATGCTCCCTGCATTGATCCGACTGCTTGCTTCAACGGGAATAAGGATTGGTGAGGCAGTAAACCTAGCAATAAATGATGTCAATCTGGAACAGAATTACCTGACGCTTCGAAACACCAAGAATGGAACAGACCGCCTGGTTCCGATATCTGATTCACTTGCCGGAGTATGTAAGCAATATCTGAGATACAGGAAACTATTGCCTGCAACAAGTGAATACTTTTTTGTGAAGCTCAATGGCCTGGCGTGTCCCGCCAAAGGAATTGCGTTATGGTGGGCCAAAATCCTCAAGACAGCTTGCATAAGACGCCGTGGGCTAACCATAGGGCCTCGTATCCACGATCTACGTCACACTTTCTGTGTCAGATCATTGGCTCATTCGTTGTCAGAGGGACGGGATCTTTATTATATCCTGCCAATCTTGTCAACCTATATGGGACATATGTCTCTAGCTTCAACAGATCGGTATGTTCGTATGACCTCCGAGATGTATCCTGAATTATTAGGAAAAACTGATAGCATCTGTAGCTATATATTCTCTGAACTCAATTATCGGTAACAGTCATGAAACAGACAGCTTTTGCAAAATATCTGACCCAGTTCCTCGTTACGTACCTTGTAGATGAGCGAGGTTGCTCCAGGCACACGGTCAGTGCATATCGGGACACGATCAGCCTTCTACTTACCTTCATGCGGGATGTTCATGGCATCAAAGCCGATCGTCTGGACTTTAGGGATATCACCAGGGAACGGATACTCGAATTCCTTGATTGGCTGGAAAAAGAAAGACATTGTAGTGTCTCCACACGCAATGCCAGACTGGCAGCACTCCATTCCTTCTTCCGGTTCCTTACTTACAGATATCCCGATCACATGGAGCATTGGCAATCAATACTCTCTCTGAGAATAAAAAAATGTGCTGCTGCAGAGGTGGTTTATCTGACCGCAGAGGGGATGAAGCTCTTGCTTGCCCAGCCCGACACAACAAAAAAGAAAGGAAGGCGTGATCAGATGCTTTTATCCCTGATGTTCGAATGTGCGGGAAGAGTACAGGAAATTATAGATCTGGTGCCAGCCAGGTTCAACTTCGGTAAGCCCACGCTACTTACGCTTAAAGGAAAGGGCAACAAAACACGTATAGTACCCCTAACCGAGAAATTATCTATCATGTTAAAAAAGTATATGCAGGAATACGGACTGTTACGGGATCAAGCTACAGACTATCCATTGTTCGCAAATGGACGGGGAGATAAATTGTCACGGATGGGCATAACGGCAATTATGCGCAAGTACTCTATTAAGGCAAGGACAGTGGATGCATCGCTTATTCCGACAGGAATAAGTCCGCACTCCCTGCGTCATTCCAAAGCAATGCTCCTTCAAAAAAGTGAAGTGAACATTGTTGCCATAAGAGACTTCCTTGGCCACGCATCGGTAACGACTACTGAAATATATGCCCGGATAGACAATAGGCAAAAATGGGACGCGCTCGAAAAAACCAGTTTGTTGCCGGTATCAACAGAACTACCGGAATGGCAAACCAACCACGGATTGCTTGATTGGTTGGAAAGTCTCGGAAGGTAATCGTAAATTATGTAAACTATCCAAATAGTATACCGCTCAAAATGAAAAGGTTACTTTGGATAGTTTACATATCAAAAATACATACATAATCCCGTTTATGTGTATTTATACATAAAAAAGACAAATCATTGGTAGAAAATCAGGTAAAAATGATCTATACCCGTGTTTTTGCACCACTGAGAAACAGGCAGTTCTTTGATATCCATACGCTCAATGAAGCTATAAAGGTCTGTATGCTAAAGCACAACCAGACCCGGATGCAGCAAAAGCCATACTGCCGGGAAGAGCGGTTCTTAAGTTCCGAAAAATCAACATTGGGCGAACTTCCCAAAGAACGCTTCGAGCTGAAGAGCTATGCTGAACTCAAAGTTGGGGATAACGGACATATCTATCTGCAGCGCAATAAACACTATTACAGCGTACCCTTCGCTTATATCGGAACAAAGGTAAAGATCATTTACACACGCAATATGCTCTGGATCTATTGTCGGGGCAAACAGATTGCCGGGCACATACGCAGTTACAGGGAAAATGCATACACCACTCTGGCGACACATCTAAAGTCCGAACATCAGGCGTATAAGAACCGCTCGCATGAAACGTACCTGACAAGGGCAAAAGCACACTCTGCGGAGTTCGCCAAACTTCTGGAGATACTCTTTGAGCGGGCGCATTATCCCGAGCAGTTATTCCGTACCTGTGACGGACTGTTCAGGCTAAAACGGGACTTCCCAGCAGAAGAGTTTGACAAAGCATGTAGTTACGTACTAAAAAATAAACTATATACCTACTACTACTTTAGGAATGTACTTGAAAACGGAACAGCAAACAATCAGGAAGAAACTTCCGTAAAAAGCTCCCTGCCGGAGCATGCAAATATCAGGGGAAGAGCGTATTATGCAGGCAGCCAGCCGACACTGTTTGATCAGTCAAACGATGGCCCCGCAATACAGTGATGAATAGAATAAAATAAACAAATAATAAAATAAGATGAATATTGAAACACAGATGAGAGCGTTACGCTTACATGGTATGGAGCGTAACTGGAAAGCATTGAATGAAACCCGTCGCAGTACAGAACTCACCCTTTCCGAAGGACTGTCCCTATTGCTGCAGGCAGAATCAGATGAAAGGGATGAAAAAAGGTTTGAGCGACTTAAACAGAATGCAGGCTTCCGCTATCAGGCTTCGATAGAGGAGATAAACATGGTCGCTACCAGAGGTTTGGACAAGGGATTGATCACTACGCTGGCTACCGGCGAGTACATCAAAAAAGGAGATCCGATACTCATCAGCGGTGCTACGGGCTGTGGGAAGAGCTTCCTCTCTTCAGCATTGGGCCATCATGCTTGTGCGCAGGGGTATAAAGTCCTGTACTTTAACCTGCAAAAACTACTTCTAAAGACTAAAATGGCCCGCCTTGAAGGCACACTGCATAAGCTGATGGACAGGATATCAAAAACAGACCTGCTTATTGTGGATGACTTTGGCCTGGTAAATCTGGACCAGCAGCAAAGGCTGGATCTGATGGAAATAATTGAAGATAGACACGCTAAGGCATCAACAATAATTGCCAGTCAGTTACCTGTGGCCAGTTGGTATGATGTAATCGGTGAAGATACAATTGCAGATGCAATACTTGATAGACTGATCCATGGATCTTACAGAATCGAACTTAAAGGCTATGACAACAATATGGATATGTAAAGTCCATTATCAGATCTCTTCTCAAAATTCATTTATAGCCAATTATTAATACGACTACACATAATTGCTTTCCATAACGTTAGTGTTGCATATTACAATATATCAACATAAATAGTAAAAGTTATGGAAATTCAAAATCTTATTGAACGTACTAACCAACTTTTAAAAGAGGCCAGATATTCAGGCAGTCGTATCTACACCTATAATTGGTTGTGGAAGAAAGGCATCCTTGTTTATATGCACTCAAGAGGCTTGGTTGACTACGACGAAAACGTCGGCAACGAATATATGCTGACGTGCCGTGATGGTTTCAACGTTACATTCCATCATCGCGACCTTATTAAAAGTATTGAAGTGTTGACCCATGTTTTGTTGGATAGCAATCTGGGAGGGAGAAGACAGCATGTGGTACAACATCCCTTACGGGGTGACATCGGCGCCGCCGCTATTCAGTATCTTGAATACTTGAAATCCCTGGGCTTAAATGAGAAGAAGACACTTCAGCGTTACAGAAAAACAATGAGCAACTTTATAGAATATCTACTCGAACTGGGAATAGACAATCGTTCGGGAATAACCGAAGAAGCTATAGTGAGGTATGTTGAGAGTCGCGAATATCAACAGAAGGAGTATATTGATACTACGCGCCGCTTTCTATTATTTCTCTTCCGCGAAAATATAATTGCAAAGGACTATTCCTATATGCTAAAATCACTTGGTAAAAAAATCAAGCGTGTAAAGGCCCCTTCGTTCTATGCTCCAGATGAAGTACAGAAGATAGAGACATCGATTTCCCGTTCAAGCAATATTGGAAAACGCAACTATGCTATGCTATTATTATGCTCCCGTCTAGGGCTGCGCGTCTCGGATATAGCCAATTTGAGTTTTAGCGACATAAATTGGGAAACCAATAAAATAACGCTTGTGCAATATAAGACCGGAAATCCATTGACACTTCCACTTTTACCTATAGTTGGTAATGCCATTATCGACTATGTTCGGTATGCACGCCCAAAATCCATGTCAGACAAAGTGTTTTTAAGTTGTCGTCCTCCATATGGGGCACTTAATGGAGGAGCGGTTCATGGAGCCATCTTAATTGTTTTTAAGTCTTCTGGAATCGAATTCGGGAACAGGCATCATGGAGGGCATGCATTGAGATTCAGTCTGGCGCAAAGAATGCTGGACAAATCCACGCCAATCTCAATTATATCGGAAACACTGGGTCACTCCGAAGCAGATACAACAAGAACCTATGTCCGGATAGACCTGTCACATATGCTGGGATGCGTACTAGATGTTCCGGAATCCAGCGATTGCTTTTATACGCAGAGAGGAGGGTGGTTCTATGACTGATCCATTTGACTATCGGGGAGTATTGGCTCCTTATATGAAAGCCCTGATCCGGATCAAAGAATCCTGTGGGTCCACCGTGCTATCAACCAAATGGACTTACAAAGAGTTTGACGAGTTCACCATAATATATGGTTTATCAAATCCAGTTATCACGAAAGATCTGATAGGTGCCTGGGCAAAGTCCAGGGAAAATGATTGTAGTAGAACATTCTATGGAAAATGCTCCCGTCTGGCCCAACTGGCGAAATACATGAATGAGCACGGGGTTAAATCATATATCATGCCTTTGCCAAAATGTACGAACGATCGTGGTTTTGTACCCTATATCTTCACTGAAGAGCAGATGCTGGCCATATTCCGGGAATCTGACGGGCTTCAGCGAGGAAGCCATCGAAAAGATGATCCAATTATATCCCTACC
This sequence comes from Sphingobacterium sp. UBA1897, assembly GCF_002337775.1. Taxonomy (NCBI): domain Bacteria; kingdom Pseudomonadati; phylum Bacteroidota; class Sphingobacteriia; order Sphingobacteriales; family Sphingobacteriaceae; genus Sphingobacterium; species Sphingobacterium sp. UBA1897. Next base: position 29,559 of record NZ_DDGR01000004.1, on the reverse strand, counting down.
CTGTCTTTTTCGACTTTTATATAGTACAGGCCTAAGAATCACAGAAGCAACCTCGCTGCGAAACAAGGATGTGGATCCCGACAGGAATGTATTAAGGGTTGGCACTTGGGGCAATACTAAAAATGGAGAAGAACGCCTGGTTCCCATATGCAGCTCTTTAAAGGAGGCCCTTCTGAAATATTTACATTACAGGAGCATGCTCCCCGTAAAAGGCGTTACTGATAGCGAACGTCCATTCTTCATTAAATTGAATGGTACAGCCGTGTCTTCCGCCAACGCATACAACTGGTTCAAAAAGGTATATACGAAATGTGGAATTGCATATAAAGGTGAATGCTTTGGTCCTCGGGTGCATGATATAAGACACACCATGGCAACGCATTCTCTTGCAAAAATGATAAGAAAAGGGCTTGATGTGTATACTGCCCTTCCATTACTGGCTGCTTGTCTGGGACACAAGTCTCTTACATCCACCGAAGAATATGTGAGACTCACCTGCAACGAATATCCCGAACTATTGGAAATGTGTATTTCCCTCAATGAATTTATATATCCCCAAAAAGATGGCAACGAATAACATAGCAAAATATATCACAGGTTTCCTTGGTGTGTATCTTCCGCACGAGCGAAACGTCAGCCCCAATACCATATCCGCGTACCGCGATGGTTTTGTCTCCTTTTTTTCCTTCTTGAGGGATGAGAAACAGATAAAGATTGAAAATGCGATTTTGTCAGATATTAATAGGGATAATGTGGTTGAATATCTACGATGGCTGATTGAGCGGCAGGGAAACAGTATTGCGACGCGCAATAATAGATTGGCAGCGATACATTCCTTTGTAGCATATCTTCAGTATGATAGCATCGAATACCTGGATCAGTGGCAAAAAGTCCTGAAGATTGGAAATCTGAAAAAAGCACATCCTACCCCGGTATACTTTACAAAAGAAGGAATAAAGCTTCTACTTGAACAACCGGATAGTGCATCTTATCAAGGGCTGAGACACCTTACGGTCCTTGCTTTGATGTATGATACAGGTTGTCGGGTACAGGAACTGGCTGACCTGACGGTAGAGTCAATGCGAATACAGTATCAGCCATACTCGATCAAGGTATATGGAAAAGGAAGAAAAGTGAGAATAGTACCGCTTTCTGAGCATGTCGTCGTAATACTCAAGAAGTATATGGAAAGGTACAATGTTGACTACGAGATTGATATAAAAAGACCGATCTTTTGTAATAGCGCGGGGAATAAACTCACCAGAGCCGGTATAACCTATATCTTAAAGAAATATGCAGATATGGCCCGTATATACGATTCTAATCTTATTCCCGAGGTTACCAGTTGCCATCAGTTAAGGCATAGTCGCGCAATCCACCTGTTGCAATCTGGTGTAAATCTGGTTTGGATAAGGGATCTTTTGGGGCATACCTCGGTCCAGACCACAGAGATATATGCAAGGGCCGACTCAAAACAGAAAAGAGAGGCTATAGAACAGGCATCGGAATGCCTTACACCTAACCAGGTTACCGGAGAATGGATCGATAACAGTAACTTGATAACTTGGCTGAAAGGGCTGGGTAAGAAATAACGATTATGTAAAGTCCAAATGTAAAGCCGTAACGCAATGCTCTGTGAATCAATGTACCTTTCAATGGACTTTACATATCCATATTGTTGTCATAGCCTTTATTATGGAAAGCTTTCCATAATAAAGGCGAAAGTCTAAGAAAAAAGAAGTAATATTGTCAGGTCATCAGTTGGACTGAAGAAAGCCTTGATAGAGGGGTCAGTATGTCCAGCGGAGGGGTCAACATCGACATTATATCCAGACAGTTGGGTGTTCTTAAAAATTGTCAGATTGCCTATTCGAATATAGTGATGTTTCTTCAAAATCTAAAGATGCGACTTGTTGCTTATTCTCCTGTATTGGATAAGTAACAAGTTGATCTTCTTTTAGTGTCTCCAGCATCTTCTGCTTTGCCAAATGAATTGTATCGTCGAAGGTCTGCATAGGTGTCTTCCCAAAGCAGTACTTTCCAGTGTGGGTACGATCCTGATTATAGTAAGCCATCCAACGATCTAGGTCATTTTGGAGCTCCTGAATGCTACGATATATTTTCTTTCTGAATGCAACTGCATAAAACTCATCTTGAATAGTGCGATGGAAACGTTCACAAATGCCATTTGTTTGAGGGCTTTTTGCTTTGGTTTTCGTGTGATCTATATCTTCGATTGCTAAATAGCACAGCTTTTTCAATATGTTCTTCTACTCGGTTCTTTAACACTGGCTTTCTTCTAGAAAGTTCCTGAAGCGCAAGTTCGCCTCCTTGATCATACAATTCCTTGAATCTATAAAAGCTGTCTCTGGAATAGCCCATTACTTTACAGGCTCTTGATACATTTCCTAAATGTTGGGCAAGTTCTAAAACACCCAGTTTGTTCTTGATGATTTTTTCTTTTGTTGTCATAACTCTAATCTATTTTACAGTTGTTAATTTATTGCAACTGTCAGATTAAGTCTTGACTACTTCAGTTTAAGTAGGGATATCATGTAAAAACTTCATATTGCTTCTTTTTTTCCGAAAGAAATATTTTGATAATCAAGGTTCAAAAACTGCTTTAGTTTGTCAATAGTTATATACTTCGCTCCCGTTCCTGTATATAGAGTCTCAATCATACGCCAGTTTTCCAGCATATATAAATAAAGTCGCTCAGCATCCTTAATTGTTGATGTTTTTATTCCAATAACGCAATCTGAAAGTATATAAATATCATTGGGATATATTATACAAATTTTTGAAGATATGGGCTTACCAACTCTTGGGATTAATATTGCGGGACCAGATATTTTTGAATATTCATTCACCACTTTTACATTCAAGTTGATAATAGAATTTGCATTTAAGTTTGTTGAATGTACCAAAAAAAATCCATTGACATCTTCCTTTATTAGATTCATACTCAATTTACCTCTTAAGACACTTACTCCGTTAAATTCAAGCTCAATTCGAGGAATTGTTTTTTGAATGGAGTTTTGATTTAAATCATTTAAGGAAATCAGAATTACATTTGGTGTACAATCTCTAAAATATTTCACCTTCGGTTCATCAAGCAAACACAAGTTGTATTTTCTCTCTAACATTTCCCATGCTTCTTTATCCTTCTGAGAATACGCCACGCTGCTAGGCATAATTGCATATATTACCCCATTAGTTTTCATGTATGAAATAGATGTAATCAAAAATTCCATAGCCGTACTAACGTAGTAAATTCTATCCTCAAAAACAATTTCATTAACCTTACCTCCTTTGCATGAAAATGGTGGGTTTAATAAAATTAGATCATACTGATTCTTTTGAAAAATTATTGACTCATTTCGCTGTTCTTGATCTAAAAAGTCAGTTTTGCTAAGCACCCAGTCATAGTGTTTATTTTGAGTATTTTCGACAGCTTCGTCGGAAATATCACTACCGAAACATTTAACCTTAGGCCATTTGTTTCTGGCTGCTCTTAGCAGTTCACCATCACCAATACAAAAGTCGGCTACACAATTAATTTTCCTATCTTTAATAAATGAAATCAATCGTTCAGCAAGTATTTTTGGAGTATAAAAGGAGTCTCTAGCCATTAATTTTCTACAATCAATTTACTTACTATGCATTCAACCACATTCCCAATTCCAGCAGTTCTACGTTTTTGTCTTTTAGGATTATCATAGACTAGTTCGACAAAACGAGGATATTTAATTGCAAAAAGCATTGCGGCAATAGCATGCGGTTTAGTACCTATTGGCGCTAATTTAATTTTAAAATTAGGATTTTTTTTCAATATTTTCGAAAGCAGCATATAAACTTCAACTAGAGAATTTGCAGAAGCAAATTTCACTTTTCTCCAAGTTTCCGTTTCTTTAAGTGGTCTATTATTACCCCAATAAGCCACGTACGGATACTCCGGCCTAAAACCAGGTACACCTATTATAGGAATTACATTTTCTTTAGGTGGTTGCACTGACTCCAGCATATGTGAAAATCTCCCTCCTTCAAAACCTAACAAAGCTATTAAAAATATCTTCTCTTCATCTTGAGGAAATATAGTTGCAAAACCAGGCAATGGAGAAATTCCATCAATACGTTCTGAAAGATCATTAAATACGCTTTCAGTTTTAAATTGTTTTATATCATATGAATCTGGTTCTGCATAAACGATTATAACCTTCTTAACATCACTATTGGAATGCATTTCCATAGCATTTTTTATAAAAGCTGCGCATATACGATTGTCCAATCCAGTTACATCTATGTATATATTATTTGAATGAAATTTACCTATGGCTTTTTTAACCGAAATAGAACTCCTCAAATGTATTTCAGTTTCTGATCCCACCTCAATAACTTTTTCATCCTCTAATCCTCGCAATTCTAAATAGTTGACATTCTCTAATTTTCGACTAATCAATGTCTCTACAAAATGACTCCTATCTTCAGCAGATACTCCATAAATATAAGTCGAATCATTTTGAGGTTTAAAGTCATCTACAGATTTATGTATTGCTGTATATAAATAATCATTTTTCATTATAATAATTTTGAAAAAGAGACATTTGCTGCGGAAATTCTTGCAACTCATTATCGCTAATGTCGGTTCTAGTTAATATACTCTTTATAGTCTCCTTTTGATGATTAATAAGGCCTAATATATCATCGGTTTTTAAGTTGATCTTTCTCTTTCTTCGATGACTAAATTGAAAATATGCAGAATACAAAGGGTGGATCATATACAAATAATCTCTTGTACTATATGTTTCTCCCATCTTATTACCAGGAGTCCTAATTAACGCTAGATGCATGACTGCATTACGGATCAGTTCTTCAAACTCCTCAGCTTGAATCCCCGTTTTTTCAAGAGAAAATTGATTTTTTTCAGGAGCGGATTTGCCATCACTACTTGCCAATACTTGGAATACCCTACCTAGACCTAATAATAATTTTGTCAGTTGCGCTCCATTCTTCCAAAGTCCTTCAAGTTCCATCAAGTTTTTCAAACCTGCTTCTTGAGCCGCATAGGTTTGATTTTTGGGACTAATTGAAACACTTAGCAGCTCGTTGGCTTCTAGATGTTTCTCATATGCTCGATATACTAGTTCCATTAGGTACCTTATGTTTCCATATGCTAATTTAGTATAGGTGCCCCAGCCTGAGTAAAATTTTTGAATTCCCGATTTTCCACGGCCCTTTCGTATTTTAAAGAGCATCTCATATTTATAATTATCATACCTTGTATTCCATTTTTTGACATTATCACAATAATCTGAAATTATAATCTCAACTGGTTTATTATGAATGGTCGCCCAATAGGAGATGAAAAACTGATAAAGAAGGGGCAAATCCTTAATTTTACTTGTTTGTGATGACGGTAACTTCTTTAGATTATTGAAATGAGGAGTATTTTCTACTTCGAGTAATATTGCTTCTTCTTCTATAGTCAATCCTTTCAACGCATCGTCAATATCCATAATCACATCTGAATCATGGGCTGCGAGAATCTTTTGAATTCTCTGCTGACAAACTTTTTTAGCAAAATCTGAAAAACTAGATTCGCTTTCCATCAATTTAGATTCAATATTCACTAGAACATAATCGGCTGGATCATATAATAACTCATTATTATTAAGGGTATGTTTTACTCTCCATCCCAATTCCCTTACACCTATTTTAAAAGTATAAGACTCTGTTGTATGTTTGATCAGAGAATTTATTATCTTTTGTTGATAATCTTCATAGTTCTCATATTCATCTAACAAAATAAAAAAAATCTTACCTTCAAATTGCCTCAATTGCAATGCATATTCTGTAATCAATTTAATAGGATCACCAGACATTGATAACTTTGGAAGATCCTGATCAAAAATATTATTTATTTCCGACTGAAATGTATACATAGACATATCAAATATTTCTAATAATCCATCAATATCTTCACAAGTTTCATTGCTATTGATTGAGTTCGCTATTAAACGACATACATGTTTTGAAAATTTTTCATCATTTGGACTTTTATCAGCGTGCCACTTGATAAAAATTAAAATATCTCTGCAAATTAGTAGGTTGAAGTAGTGTGCGAAAATTCTTCCCCATTCCTGTTCTGATAGATCTCCACCAGAAAATGCACGCACATGGTTTGTATTAACTCGATTATAAATTCCAACAAAGTCGGATTGATCAAAATCCTCTATATTGTTATTATGTATTGCAAATTGCCCCTGATAAGAGAGCCCTCTCAGAACTGTAGTCTTTCCTGTACCTCTCCCACCCTCCAACACACAAGGTCGATTATCTTGTAATGCGGGGAAATAAGACGGTTCAGCAAAAAGTTCAAAGATTTGATTTCTCAACCATTCTGCTTTATAACTTCCGAAGGATTCGTTTAGCTTCTTTAAAGATTCTTTTGTATCGCTCATCTTTGGTGTATTTTACGAACTAAAGGCACCCAATCTCCTGAATTCCAATAAAATATTGGCAAAGTAGCATCAGGTGTACCATGATTGAATGAAAAAGCTAGTCCCTGTCTACCAAATCCTTTTTCATCATTTTCATGTTGTCCATCTGTGGAAGGTATACCAAGCTCTTTACTTTTTTCCAATATTAATTTTGTTCCTTTTTTATATAAATCTAAATCATTTTTCCAACAAATACATTGTTCATCAAACAAATCATATTCCTTACCCAAAATATGTGTGGGACTTAAATAGAAGCCTTGGCATCCATCAGTTATTACCTTCGCTCCCATATCATTTACTATTAAGGGAGCATAGACTGCACAATGTTTTCCTTCTTTACAAATTTGTGAAAGTGTTTTATTATTATGGAAAACATTTACCTGCCAAGCTTTAAAAACTTGTGCACCTGAACCGACAAAATCGTCAACAAAGATTATGGGTGTAGGTTTTGCTAAGAAATCTAAAACGCGAGGGATATTAGAATAACTAACAATTCTGCCTTCAGGAACTGACATCTCATCTCTGAGTAACCTTGTAAAGATATGTCCGCTATCCGTTGGATTTAATGTTTCCCCAGGAATAAAACTATATATACAACGGTCAAAAAAGTCATCATGCTTCCAATCTGAAAAATGTTTGGTAAAAATATATCCAGTGTTAGAAACAGAAGTTTTAAGCATCTGAATAACCATTTTTGAAGAGTAATAATTAAAAAAATCTAAAATTATACAGGCTATATCCCTCTCTTCACCTTCCCGAAAATTATTAAGCCAACCTTCATAATTTAAGTCTTCATCTAAAGGCCATGCTTGCACTGTTTGAAAAAATTTTGCTCTACTTTTTGCTTCCTCAAAATAATTATATTGTTGATCCAAGGTTAATTCATTTTAAATAAATAATGGCTTTCAATCTATTGACTCGAAAAATCAATCAAAATTTAGATGATAAATCGAAAATAATATATTTAACTTATCAATCAAAAACAAAGGTACGCATCTTTAATCAATTAGATTGTATCAGAAATAAAAAACGGGANNTCCCGTTTTTTATTTCTGATAATTGTAATTACTATCCCTAAACTAATTCTAAACTGAAAGGATTGCTAATTGTTCTTTTTCCAAAGCGTTCTAACAACTTAACATTATTAGTTGGATCAATATTTTCCTTTTTTAATATTTCTCTTACACTAGGCTGTTTTAGCCCCGGTATCCGTACAATAAAAAATGGCCAAAGTTCATCACTTTCATATTTTTTCTCCAAACTAGGAAATCCTACAATAAGATTATACTCCTCTGCATTATCTTTAAATTCTGAAGAATACTCAAAAAACCAGCGTTTATTATCTGCGTCAAATGATAAAACGCCAATTTTCAAATCATTTAATGATAACACAAACTTAATAGTATTGGAAAGAAAATCATGTTCTGGAACCTTCAGATCTTCCAAATCCATTAAAACCTCATCCTTTAATGAGGATGATTTAAATAATTTATTCCACCACATAACAAAGACTTCTTAAAATTTCAAATCTTTTTTCAATAACAAGCGTAATAATCCGTTTACGTTCTTCAGTGAAATATATAAAAATTTCTTCATTTAATAATGTTAAAATTTTTCTTTCATTGACTTCACTAATCAACTCACAAACTATTGAACTATTTTCGTTACTATAATTTTTCAAAAACTCTACCAAATCAAAATGGTTAACTGTTTTATTTGCGTCAATACTAATTCTTGGACACGAATTAGTGAGATACTTGCTAAAAAGAGTTCCTCCATTCGTATCATAGTTAACCAAATATTTCTTTATATTTTCTTCACTTAGATTCCACATCAATCCTCGTGCCGAATCATAAAGTGGCGCAAAGGTAATCATTTTTTCAATGCTATTTATACTCCTTTTGACTCCCCAATTATAAAAGTGTCTATCATTGTTACCGACAATAGCATCAAATACTAGCATTTTGACAAATTCCTTCATTAACGGTTCAAATGCATTTGGAAAAACTAATCGAATTGCATCTTTAACAAATTCAAATGTAAAATGTTTTCGTGCCTGATTTTTGTCATTCGCAATCATAATTGCTTCCTCTAGATTTCCAAAATGTTCTGCACATATGTCAGCTCCATGTACTAAGGTTTCTTTTTCTAAGTTTAAAAAAAACTTACTAAGAAATCGAATTTGGGAGTTAGCAACTACGAGCCTAGTCTCATTCATATTTAACCCCAGTGATTCTCCGATTCTGTTGATTGCATATTCAATTATTGACTCGTGTGGATACCATTTTTCCGCAGTTTTTGCAATATAAGAAACCCATACTTTTCGGTTTCCTTTGCACTTTTTCCTTCCGTTTTTATATTCATAAACGCAGATAAACTGTTTTGGCGCATCACCATCTAAAGGAATATCTTCTATTTTATAGGATTTTTCTTTTAAAACTTCAATTTTATGAAAATTTATTAATTTACCTGAATAATGCGACGAATGTTCAATTCTCAACCCCGGCAACGCCATATTATGTATAATGAATGGTTAATATTTACAAATATAAAACAAATTTAATTAAGTAAAATTTGGATACTCAATACTTGTTTATGTTATATTTTCAGACTCAAACATGGAAAGATTCAAATGGCATTACAATTTTGCAAGTTAAAGTAAACGAAGATGAGTATCATTTTGTTTATATATTCCAAAATGTAAATCGCGATGCTCATAAAGATGATTGAGAATATAGCAATACGTTCTGAAAGAAAGGCCGTTCTCACATAATAACAACTTTTTAAACTAAATATTTCACCTTATTCCTTTTAGCCTTATAATTTGTAGTTGGAAAGATTTGCTAAAGCACAAAAATAAATACAGTATAGTATTGGAATTCTTTGTACATAAGACGATTCAGAGTCGTGTATAGGTTCCTAAATTAAATGTAACTTGGATGTATCCCTCATATTGGATATAAATTAAAGTAATCATTATCAAGATCTTCCTCTCTTATTATTATTTTCCTCAACACTAGAAATTGTTCCGTATCGAATATCACGAACTGTAGGTTTTACATATTGATCTTCTTTTAGTCCAGCTGACTTAATGATACTTTCTGGGATATTCGTATTTAATAATCTATTTCCATCCTTTAAATGTGGTAATACCTTATCCTTAATCGCATTCATAATATCCAATAGTCCTTTACTAAATGATAAAATTTTAACGATTGGGGTATCATATTTAATATTCCAAACTGCTCTATCTGACATTCCATATACTATACCTCTAAGCATAGCTTTATTAACAATTGAAGTTAGTTTTTTCAGATCCTTCTTTCTCAAGTATTCATATAGTAGATCATTAATTTTCTCCTCCAAAGCCATATTGATAAAACGATCATCCGGTTTTGTAAAGGATTTCATATACTCTTCGCTTGTTTTATAAGTTCTTTTCCACTTGCATCTTTATGATAATAGTCAGTTGAACCGCCATGTCCTGCATTTTTGGCATAACCAGCATGTTTACCATTGATATATAACGAAGCTGTGAACGCTTCCGTTTCTTCGCTTAGTGAAGGAGCATGTTTAATATTTTTAAGTTCAATATTCATAAAAAATAATTCTAACGGTGGATAAATCCACAAGTTATAGATCGATAACAATCGGCCTTATTGGCACTAAATACTATAAAGCAGTAAATAAATGAGAGAAATTCAAGAATCCCTTAACCGGTTTATGAGTTCGGATGGCGAACCGTTTACCAGAAATCACCTCAAAGTAGTTTAGAGAAAACTTCTCAATCGGTAATACAAGACTTTGCGAGCCAAATTCTATTTCTATCAGCTCCTTACTCATTCGAAATTTTGAGTCGATACTACGACTCCAAAGGGCAACCTTGCAGTCAAAGATTTTCCCAATCAAGCTATTTTCAGCTATAAGATGGATTTTGGCATTAGGGAACTCATAAATGAGCTCCCTAATGTACTCTTTGCATGGAAGATAGCCTATCGAGGCAAAAGCAACAGACAACAAGTTATCAACATAATGTGGAAAAAAATGTGTAAAACATAAAATATCTAGACAAGCTGAAGCTATAAATAAATCAGTTACCGAAGGGGCAAAATGATTACAAGCTTTCCAGATACCGCTAGCTACCTCTTTAACACATACGTTGTTAGTCCAAACTTCCTTTTCCTTACCTGAAAGATATCTATGACTGAACTCAAAACCCGTAGGGGATTTTTCAAAAAATGGTTCAAAGAACCGGATCACATCCTGATCCAAATTATCCATATTCATTAGCGGGACGATGAGCGTCCATATCCCCTAGATTCCTGATTTGGGATATGTTTATTTATTAACTGCTGGATGGTAACATTAGAATCGACTACATTTCCTTTTTGTTTCATATCAGCAATGGCCTGATTATACCCATTTGTATAACCTTCGGATTGGAACTTGGCAGCACGGTTTTTCAGGGCCTGAATCCCTCTATATACAAGGTACGAGATGCCGGCATCAAACAGGATCGAAAGTGCTAGTCTTTTATTATCCGATTTTAATCCCTGGGGGTTAAGCGCTGTATGCTGAAACCTGGTGCCATCAGATAATTCCACAATCTGTCCATTTTTAAATTTTTTCTTTTGTTCTTCTGTTAGCGTCTCTGAATTTACCGTTAATGGAGCATTTACCTTTGCAGGATCATAGGAAATAAACTCTTTGGTCTGTTCATCGTATTCGATGATTATTTTCCTGACCTTACCCTTTTGTACTTCTTGCTCTTTTGCAATATTATCAATCTCACCATTTTGAAGTTTCTGACTTTCGTTTTCATCCAATAACTCATGTGCTTTTGCTACTTTGTATATTGGATGCACATTCAGGCTCACACTTCCGTCATCATTTTTCTTTAAAGATAGTTTTGCATCGAGTTCGGGAATAGATAACCCATCAAATTTAAGGTCCTTAAAATTTGTCATTTCGGTTCTTCTGCCAGTCAATAGTGCATTGATATTGTCCCTGGAGAGAAGTATTCGCCCTTGAATATATAGTCCCAGTTTTTCAAGTTCACCAAGGGGAAGTTCGTTGTCTTTAAATTGATTCATGTTACTATCTAATTATTGGATTAACGTTTTAAACCATAAGAAGCTTTTTGGACTTCTTCGTTATTATTAGAAATTGCAGGAGTTTTTATATCATTGCCGTTTTTGACATCTAGCAACGATTGGTAGAGCCTGTCATTCTTTGAGAGTACAAATTTCTTCCCCGTGTCCTCTACTTCCATCTGAAGCCTTCCCCTTTTCAGTTGACTGGTTACTTTATAAACCGAATCCTTGTACGGAATGATATCGCCAATAAACAGTTTGGATTCATTTTTTTGCTGGCTTTTATTAGTGGTTTGCTGGTTAAGTTCACGTTTACGCTCAAAATCCAGCAGAAAAGAAAATATCTTTTCCGCATCCGTTGCAGCCGCATGGATTTCATAAGGATTATTTTTTAACATTTCGATCCACCCTTTTACATAAGCAGCATGCTGGCCGGGATCATGACCGATCTTAAACTCATCACCGATCAGCATAGAGGCAATCTCCGCCCTTAATTCTTCCCGTGCATACCCTTCACTTCCAAACCTGTTAAATAGGGACCTGTTGAGCCTGTCCTGATGTCCAGTCCAATGCCCAAGCTCATGAAGAAGGGTAGCATAATAGCGGTCTGGAGTAGTAAATTGCTCTTTTAACGGCATCGTTATACTGTCAGAACGGAGGCTATAATATGCCTCATCACCTTTTCTGTGATTGACCACCGCACCGGAAAGGAGAACCAGATCTTCCGCACGGACTATTGGGTCCCAATCAGATTTCAATTGGGGCTTGAATTCTAATTTACGAATTCCACTGACCTGTTCAGCGTTAAAGACCCATGCCGCTGTGACAATGGCACGTTCCAAAGGCGTCCGTACTTTTATGCTTTTGCCATTTTCATCAAGGACTTTTTTCCCGTTTTCATCTAATTTTGGAATAAGATCATGGGTTTTGACAAATTGAACAAGCGTAGCCTTTTCACCCTTATTTATTTGCCAGCCTTTGGAATCCGCTTGTTTGAAAGTCAGCCATCGGGGGTCTTCCCTGCCTGAATTCAGCAGTGAAAAGATATTGATTCCTTTATATCTATTTCCGGTAATTGCGTTATAAGGCAGACTGAAATCGGTTGAGACGGAATTCCAAGGTTTCTGCCAGGGGGCTGTTCCTTTTTCCAATTTTTCGATGAGGGCTGCGGCAACCTGCTCGTGTAGCGATTTTACCTTATTGTTCATCCTCCTCCCCTTCCTCGTTATTTTTCTCGTCAAAAGGAAATTCGTCACCATAAGATATTCCGTATATGACTGCTTCTTCGGGCGTTAGCCCAATTTCTTCGCCTTCTTTCAGAATTCTAAGTTTCTCATTAAGGCTTTCAAAAGATTTATTCATTTTTTTGCTCGTTTAAAGGATTTAAGCTGATTTCATTGAGTTTTTTAAAAAAAAGAATGGGGTCAATAAATTGACCCCGGATTTTGACTGAGAGATGGAGATGCTCTCCGGTCGCTAGACCTGTTCTGCCGCTTACACCAAGTAGATGACCGGGCGGTAAACATTCGCCTTTTTGGACCAATAGTCGAGATAGATGTCCGTATATAACCTGGATATCATCACCTGATTCTATTACCAGAAATTTACCCAGCGTAGGACTTTCCGCGGCATTCACCACTTTTCCTGAAATTATATTAAAGATGGGTGAATCCCTAGCGGCAAGATCTACACCGTTATGATGAATAGGTTTTAATTTTATCGGATGTTGCCTAAGACCGTAAGGCGACGTAACCCGCATTTTTTTAAGTGGTAGACTAAAATCTATAGCTTGCCCAACCGCGTTTAAGGAAATAAAAAGCAATGTGAATATCCAGATTATTGGACAACAGTAAATTGGATAAACGGGGCATCGAATATTGTACATAGTGAAATTAAACGGGTGATCTGAAAATTATTCCGATGATTTTTTGTATTTATCCGTTAAGGATTCCGTCTCGTTAGGCTGCGTATACCGAAATCCGGTCACCGCTTCAACAACTGAATTAACCTCCTCTTTGATCTTTTTAAAATTCGCCAGCAGTATCTGTTCTTTTTTCTCTCCAAAATCATAGAATATGGGCAATTCTCTATAATGCTGCTCTTCCTGTTTTATCGCTCTAACATCAATATTTATCCGGCAGTTAACGGCTGAGGTCCTGAATTTTCCGGTAAACTTCTCTACGGCATCAGAAGCGATAAGTCCTACCATCTGACCAGCAGGCAGTGCTGCGATCTTACCTGCGGGGATAAGGGGTTCGAGTTTTTCTGACAGGGAGATAGAAGTTTTATTCCTGTCGATACTAAGGCTTTCGCTCTGCTGTTTTACTTTTCCAAAAATCCTTTCTAACCACTCAAGGGTATCTTTGTTCTGCACGCTTCCTGATAGAACATTCCCCACTACCGAAGTAATCGTTGCGGAAGTTTCTTTGCCATACTGCTGCTGAAATTGTTGTAAGCTCTGGATACCCAAGACAGTCGCCACAAGATTACTTCGAGCCTGACTAAGAACCTGTTCTATACGGTATAAATATAAACTCGGAGCCTCATCAACGACTATTCCAACAGGAAGGTTTCCTTTGGAATTTACCAGTTTTGTAACACGGTTCACGACAACCGATAAACATGCAGAATTGATACTCTGGGTAGCGGGATCATTAGCCAAGATCAGTATTCCGGGATGTTTGGGATTACTGACCTGAAGTTCAAAGTCATCTCCGCCAAAAACCCAGAACGTTTCTTTTGTCGCTAGCCTGCTGATAAAGATTTTTAATGTTCCGACCTGTCCCTCCAGCTGCTCAAAAGCACGCGCCTTATAAGCTGTCATAAAGGGAGACAAAAGCGAATTAAGTTCTTCGTTGCTAAAGAGTGTGTCAAAAACATCTTCGTAGGACATGTTCAAAAATGCCAGAACATGTGGCAAGGTTGAATAGCGTCCATTTTCATACTTACAAAAGAAGTAGATACAGGCCGTTAAGAAATTCACGGCAGATTGGGTAAAAAACTGGTCGCTTCCTCCACTCTTATCACCTTTTTTTAGAGCCTCTACCAATGCTTCGGCTGTTTCATTTGCATCTGCGAGGGTCTGCAAATATTCCGGTTTAAATGGATTTGCCCGGCGGCTTCTGGATGGGTCATTCAGGTTAATGACATGGAATTCATAATCCAGCATTTTTCCTTCCTGTTTCGCCAGCAAATAATGATAGTAAGCAATCTTTCCAAGATCAGGATACTTTAGATCATAAATACACATGGTAAATGAATTTGCTATCATTTGACGCAGAATTGGCATAATGACCCCAAAGCTTTTACCGCTTCCCGGAACTCCGCAGACCAAACAGCCCCTAAATAAGTTTTCCAGTGGAATATAGCCTTGATTTACCTTTCCCTTATAATAAAACAACATAGGGATATTGACAGAATATGGCGTGATTTTCGCCTGGGTGGGCTGCATAAAGGATTCTTCCTCGATATTCCATTTATCTTTCCCTAATCTAGAGCTGATAATCTTTGAAATGTTGTCTAATGCAACATGGATCAGGACAATCCCTAGAAAAGAGCTGAATACATAACCAAGATCATAATAATTCAGCCCGTATAGAACCGGTTTCCCCTTGTGATCGTGCAGCCATACCGCAAGTGCAATTATTAAGAATCCAAGCGTGAGGGGATAAACAATATGGTTCTTGGGATTTAGATCTTTCTTCTTTTTACTCAGGGTACCGATAGAAACCAGTATGACCAAAAAAACAGTAAATAGCTTACTGGCCAGCAGTCCCGAATAAAAAGGCATCCTTGCCAGCTTGGTTGCAAAAAGTAAATTTGTTTTGTTTAGTATCCCATATTCAAGGGATTTCTCAACATAAAGAAAGAGATAGAACTCCAGAAAAATGGAAAGATAAATGGCGAACTGGAAGAATCTATAAAGGCCCTGTTGCTCTTTTGTTTCTTCCATTTTTATTAGTTATAGAGAATCTGCATTCAGGATATCCTGGTATTTGATTTTCAGGTCAATTGCCCTGCCCGACAACTGTTTTTCAGTGAGACTTACCCGCAATATTTTACTGCCCGGAAATGTTACTTTTTTAAGAACATAAATATTCCGGTTCTTTTTCTTTAGGAGGTCGAATGGCTGAAATTGCCAGATGGGTTCTATCTCAACCGACTGGACATTTGTCGCCTTGGTAATTCTTTTATCTTCCACAAAAAAACGTAGCTGATCTGGCCTAAATGAAAGGTTCGTTTTATTAACAAATGAAAGATCCAGAAAAATGAAATCACCGATCGTTCTGATACCGTTTAAATAGATCCCTATTCCAAACTTCTCTTCCTTCCTCTTTGGGCGGTTACCGGATTGGGATAAAAGAGTATAGGATAAGGACCTCATCTGGCTCCTGCTCAGGCTGTTTTCCGAAGGTTCCAGCGGAACCGTAGATAAAGGATTTATTTCATAAAGAACTGGCGACTGTGGTTCAATATCCTGATCAGTTTTGAAGGCCCGGAACTGTGTCATGAAATTTTCTCCGACGACTGTAATGCTGCCGAGTTCTGTCACTGAATCATCTAGATTCATGCTGTCTGGAACAATTTTAAGCCGGAGCAAATTATCTATAGGCAAATCTGCTACTACTCTTTTGGAAGATATATCCACATATTTGATCGGTTCCGGTGAAAGGATGTGAACTGTATTTCCCTTGGAAATCCTGATAGATTTAAGGTCGCTAAGTAAATGGTCTCCACCTGTCTGTGCCATTGTCGGGGTTGCGGCGAGCAGAAATATCGCCGATAAAAACAGAAATAGATTTCTCATAATTGAAAATGATGAATGATTATTTGTATTGTTTTTGATTTTCACGAAGTGCTTGTGGGTCTATCAGATAGACCAGCGTGTTATATTTGATTTTCGCCCTATTTTTCCGGATATACCTGGAAACTGCTGTAGTAGTTGACTGAAACATCCTCTGGATCACGCCCATAATGACCTGGTTCTGGTTTTCTCCCCCCTGTATTGAAATTCCCTGAGAAGAATTTGCGCCAAGCTCTTTACTGAACTCCCTGAAAGCGGATGCGGGCACATAAAGGCCCTGAAGACCATCATTATCATATAGATCAAGTTTTACAGGCAGGATCTTACCTCCCTGCATAATTGAGCTAATGCTCAAAAGGACACGCTGGCCGGTAAATCCGCTAATTTTTGCGTATAAATAGGTGCCTTTTTGAATCAGATTGCTTCCCACAAATAAATCATCCATGAGCCTGATCCGCAACCTGGAATCCACATATCCGGTCATATTTTCGTCAATTATGGCCTGAATAAAAGAATCGTTCGGATTGTCTCTTACCGTATTGAAAACGGATTCGGTATCGTCGGCCTTTCTGACTTTAAGCAATGGCAGATCCGCTTCTGCTTTTTTCGCTATTTCGATCCGCTGCCTCTCCTCCCTTGCCGCTCTTTCTTCCGGGTCATTGGCCTTTGCCAGACTATCGGCAAATTCCATCTGCCGGCGGAATAGGAGCATCGGATCTTCTTTTGTCCTTTTTGGTTCTTTTCTGGATTCTGGATTGGATTTAGGAACAAGGGAACTCAGGACACGGTCCAGGTCTTCATTTCCATGCACAGCCCTGGGTGCATTAACTGACATTAGTGATTCCTGTTTAAGCTTATCCCTTATGGAATCTAACTTGCGTTTTTCTTTATCATTGTACATTTCATCAAAACGGAATCCATCTACTTTGTCTTCCTGCAATTGATTCACCGCGGTATAGCCGTCCCCTCGACGGTACAGTTCCCGGTAAGCGTTAAGCTTATCGGTTAAAGCTTTATTTTTCACCTCTGGGGAGACTTCCGAAATTTGTTCTTTTAGCTGGGGCTCATTATCTTTTACAGCACTCTCTTTTGAAAATGCGGATTGGTAAACGTAAAAGAAAATACAGATAAAAGGCAGGGCGATAAGCGGTATGATATATTTGGGCCTTTTTAGGTCTAATTTCATAATATAAATTGATTTAGAATTGAGAAATGCTAAGCGGGTTTAGGAAAAAAAATGGTGGATCAATCTTTGGATATCGAATCTTTCGCATTATGGTTTTCCAGCGACAAAAGCCTATCCTTTATCTGGATAAGGATCATACTATCCTGTTTATCTAGGTTATCTTTTTTTGAAAGCCCTTCTAGGACTGCCTGGAGTTCAAGTACTTCTTTTAGATCGGAGATTGAACCAAATATATTTCCCATTCCATCCGCAATAGGCGCCGATAGTTGCGGATTTTTCACCATTTTTACTTCCTTTTGCCTTGGCAGCATAAAGAAACAACAGATTGAAATCAGGATACATAACACCATGAACATGAAAACCTGCTTGGGATATGTACTCAATTTTGACCTTACACATTTTCTAAGATGGACTGTATACCTGGAAAATTCATTGCCGATCTCTTTCCAGACACTGCTTTCGGATTTATTAGAGGTTATTTTTTTGAACATAACTGAGGTCTTTATTTTCCAATGTTTTCCATCTCGTTATCAGAACTGCATGCGCGTTGTTGTCTGTTCTGATTTTAAGGTCCCTTAAATATCCTTCTGTAATGAGACTACGAACAACGGTTGAGCTCCGTCGGTCTATGGTCTGTTTACCATAAAAGCGAAAATAGTTTCCTTCAAGGTGGATTGAATCCGTCTGGACGGTAAGTACCGCACTGGAAGACAAGATGGAATTAAAAAATCCTTTCTCACGGAGGTTATTGTATTGTAAAGCACCTGATTCATCAATCAGATACATCGCCCGCTTCATCTGGTATTCTATAAACTTCTCGTCCGGTGTCAGCGTAAAAAAAAGACTATGAAATAAATTTATATGCGTTCGGTACTCGGCTGAACGGTTCATTTCAACACTGGTCTGCTGCGCGGCCAAAGGCACATTATTTATATCCAGTACATATACTGACTTTCTTGCGCTTTCCACCTGTTTAAAGGCAAAGAAAGAAACTATGGACACCAGCAGAAAGGCTGTTATTAAACTCCCGACGGCAATAAGGGTTGCCAGACGAATCTTTGATTCTATATTTTTGATAATCATGTTCTTTATTTAAGTTTAGAATTTTGCGATCACCCTCCTAGCTGTTCTTGCCATACCGGATGCCCCACGGCCCATTGTACCCGCGGCAGAAGTGATTCCAGAAGTGGAGACGATCCATGTACTGATACTTGGCACCGTGAGCATTGTGAGCCCACCGATCAGGAAGGTTACTATGACGATCCCAAATGACATTATCCCATTTCCGGCAAGCCAGCCAAGTTTTTCGAGCCTATCGCCAGAAGTCGATAATAATTCCTGATAACGGGTGATCTCAGCTTCTAAAGCATACTGCTGAAAAAGACTGGCTATATGCATTACCAGATAGGCAATCCCAGAGTAGAGATTGACCGACACGAACCGCGCGATCCAGGTTCCGAAAGAATCCCTGAAAGCGGGAAGAATACTTACCGCAACGGAGAATGGGCCTAAAATGATCAGTATGGTCGAATAGAGTATCTGGATCATGAATATGATATAAACACAGATCCGAAGTACCCAGACTGCCAAGGTTTCCAGTGTATAGGTCATCCATAGCTGCAAATTGATCTGCATCCTGTTTCTTAGCTCCACAACATTGTTCCAGACGGAAGTAAACCCATCTTTCACGGTTGAGGTGACCGCATCCCACGCTTTTCCGTACCAGGTATCCGCCTCATTTTTTGCAACTTCGGTTTCCGCCTGGATCTGGGTCAGGGAATTGGCTATGTCATACATGAGTTTTGCACGTTGGAGCCGAAGGCTATTGACTTCGGTCTGTCCGCTATCAAAGAGGCTTTCCGTTTTGGCAGCTACAATATCCGTAGGATAAGCGATCACCCTTGTGAAAGCTCCCCACCAGATAATGACCATGACCAGTCCAAATGGCCTGAGCAGCGGCATAATCTCCATTTTTTTATCGCCGGACATCATTTCATAGCTTTTTATGGCGAAAAATATGAGCATAAAAATTGCCGCTAGCGCCTGTGCATCCGTAATAAAAGTATCGTAATGGGTCCATATCGTATCTTTCATCCCTTTCAGGAAATGCATTACCCCTTCCTCGTATACCCCATTTCCCTGCAGGAAAGTGAAAGTATCCTTAAATGAATCAGGCACCCCCACTGGAGATGCCTGTAAAAAAAATGTGTATGTCATATAAAATTAATTTATCATCTGCTCTTATTTAGGATTTTGTCCGCAATTTCAATATCAGATTTTCCATTATGTGGGAGCGGCATGACCGGATCTATCTCCTTAATGGAAGACAGGTCACTTGATAGGGACAGAAATTTCTGGGCATTGCTCTTCTTGGATTCCCACCCCGATTCAAGAACCCTATATTCCGACAATAGGCGATGAAAGCCCATGATCCTGCTGCCCCTTTCAAGATCTGCTGTTTTAAGGATTTCTAGACGTTCTATGAGGCCCGATCTTTCACTGGTATACCATTCATAAGTACCTTTATTTATCAGATATTCTCTTACCTCTGAACTTAGCCCCTGAAGGATTAGGGATTCATCCTTTTCTAGGGGGGCGAACTCATGTTTATAGTATAGCATCCAAAGTGGATCTGCGGAACTTACAGCCCCTGAATAGTGGGCCAGTTCCTTGATAGCAGTATTTCGGATGGTATCGGACTGCTTTTTATAGGAATCATTGGTCTGCTGCATAGCCATCACCAGCCCCATCCGCATGGTCTGGGGCCCTGAGCCTGAAAGGGGGCGCCTGTCCAGCTTGGGATAATTGGGATGAAGGCCCCAGGTGAGCCAATACTGATAATTCACTCCAAGAAAGCCAGAAGTCGGGGTAAATTTCTTTCGGTCCCACTGTTTATGCACCATGCGTTCCTGCTGATTGACAATATGTTTATCGGTCTGACGCTTGATCCGCTGGCCAGTGACAGGTTTAGATCCAAGCAGAAAAATAACAATAGCTAATATTCTCCACATAATTCAATGTTTTACTGCGCCATAGTTCCTTAATATCTCGTTTGCTTTTTGGACGTCCTTATTGACGAAATTTTTAAAAGGATTCACCGTTTTTAATAATCCGTTTATTTTTGTCCAATAAACCGAACGTTCCATACTAAAAAGTAGCGCGCGCATCACCTTTAGTTCGATGATGATCTTCCTCAAAAGAAAATCCCGCTTTTCATAATCCATTAAGACATTTTTGCCTTCCCTGAGAACAAAATCAGAAACTTCCATAGCAAGATTTATCCCCCTTTCTTTTAGCTGCCTAGCTGTTCCTTCTGCTACTAAAAGCAGCCAGGGTTCTTCTTTTGAAATCTCGATAAGGCTATTGGACTGTTTAATAATTTCAGCGATCAAGGAAGAAACCTGTAACACTGATCTACCGGACTTCAAAGCATTGTTTACCTCCGATAGGGACCTATGGATCACCTGCTGAACGATTACCAGGGAAGACAGGTTGAGATTGATGTCTTCAACATTTTGATTGATCTGCTTTAGCATACTGTTATGCGCCGATTCGGAGGCCAGCCTGACCGCACCGTTTTCATTTACGATTGCCAGATGTTTGGTATCTGAAATTATTGTCACATAACTTTGCCCATACAAAAAATCAAAACAGAAAATAATCAGTGTTATGAGATAATACTTCATGGTTTCTTTTCTAATTGTCTTAATATATTTTCCACAATTCTCCTGTCGGTGTTTATATATTCCTTAAAGGGATTAAGACCATCCAGTATTTTCTTCCTTGTGGAGTAATAAAGGGTAGCTGCCAGTGCCCTGGATGCTCCTTCTATCTGTCGGAGTTCAGTCAGTATATGCGCATAAAGCAAACGGCGATCACTGGTTTTCATCTGGTTGAGATCCCCGATTGTCAAAAACAGGCCGGCAATATATCTTCCCAATTGAACTGACCTATCTACGATTTCCTTTTCGCTATTTAAGGCCAGTGGAATAAATTCAGGATGGTCAGATGCGATACTCATCATTCTGTCCTGATGGGCAATAATCCGTTCAATGATCGGTCTGGATTCGATTCCCACACTCAGTCCCTGTAATGCCGTATGCAGGATACTGAACCTGTTCTGGATCTCCCGGTACCGCTTTTTGAGCTTCGTGGTACCCGAAGTATTTACCCGCTCATTTGCCGTAGCCACTCCCTGGCGGTCATGGGCCTCTTTCTGTCGTTCATACTCATCTTTGCTGTGACCTACCAGCTGGTGCAACAGTTGCACATTCAGCTGACAACTTGCAGTTTTGGATAAGCAAAGAATACAGAAACAAAAGATAATTCTCCATTTCATTGCATTACTTCTTTACGAGTCTATAATTTCTGATAACATCATCCGCGATCTGTTTATCTATATTGATAAATCTAGCATAGGGATTTAAGGAATTGAGGATTCCACGCTGTTTGGCCCAATACATATTTCGGTGCATTCCATACGCAACGCCTCTGAGAATGGTCAATTCCGTTTGTATCCGATTGAGTAATTTTGCCCGTTCACCGGAATCCATCAGACTCTCCTTTCCATCTTTGAGTACAAAGGCCCCTACCTCTGTGGCAAGGTTTGTCGCCCTGTTCTTAAATTCCCTTGCTCCGGCTTCGGCAAAAAGTAAAAGCACAGGATTCCCCTTTGCAAGTACCATTGCTTTTTCGACATCCTCAATAATATCGACGGTAATTCCGGCAATCTCTTTTATGCTCAGCAGTGATCTGACCACAGAAGAAACCTCAGAGAGTCCTTTATAAATTTTATCCTGTAGATCATTGACAATCTGTAACTGCCCGGTAACAGCAAGCTGACCCCGCTGGATCAGTGTCAGGTTATCGTTGACATGATCCAATTGCCTATTCATCACCGAGGCATGTGCTCCCGTAGCCGCTGCGACTGCCGGATCGGTATAGATCTGTGCTTCTACAGACAAGCTTGGAAATAAGATCAGTAAAATCATAATTAGTCTATTCATTGGCCATAAGATTTAAAGTTTGAATTCCCTTTCTATTAACTTCCCCAACAAAATCGCTAAGGGCTTTGCCAGAATATTCCAGATCTTTTACAAATGCGGTAAGGCCATCTTTGTAATTTCCAAAATGATCCGCATAGATTTTTACAGCACTTTTTTCGGGTTTTTCGGTGGTAAACGCGAGATACTGAAATAAGGATACTTCCACGCCATATACTTCGCCTACTGTCCCTCTTCGGATGTAGACTTCTTTAAAACGTGACCTATCTTCCTTATTCTGTAATTTATTTATGGTAAAGATCTTGCGTCTTTCAACATCGGTAATGGACAGCAGTTTTGCTATTTCATCATAATTGGACTGGAATTTAGACTGGTCAAGTAAACATATCGTATCCGAATTTGCCAGAATGCTGTCCTTGACTATTGGATTGCCCAAAATATCGCCTAGTTCTTGCGTAACGACCACGATTTCACCATAAAATTTTCTTACCGTTTTATACAGGTAAACTATGTAACCAGCCATTAAGGGGCTTGCAATGGCCTTCCATGCCTCTTCGATTACCAAGGCTTTACGCTGGAATGTCCGATGCCTCATTTTCTGTAGGAATAGATCCATAATAACCAGCGTAACGATTGGAAAAAGGGTCTTGTTCTCCTTCAGATTGTCAATTTCGAACACCACAAGCCTCTCTTCAAATAGGGAGGAATCAGCGCTTTTATTGAGAACGGTACCAAATTCCTGTCCTGTAAAGAATTTCTTCAAAACATACCTATATTCATCCAGATCAAACTTTAAAGATTCATCGTCCATTATATCCCTGATCTTGTCAACGGAATACACATAAAAAGAGTCGAAATTTAATTCTTCAGGACGATGGGTTTTTTGCGGTCCGGGATCGAGGTAAAAATATTCATAATAATAGGAGGATATAACGTTTGATAAAAGTGTATCCTCTACCTGGGACAATTTTCCGTCGGCTCCCTTCCAGAGCAGCGCTACCAGGGTTTTTAAGAAATCCTTTTTCTCTAGGTTAAACTCTTCCTGAGTCAGGGCAAAAGGATTCATGGATATCGGGTTTTCCTCAGTATAGGTAAGGTAAGTTCCGCCTAGAAAAGTACAGAGGCCCTGATAGGAATCGCCGGTATCGACGATGACAATATCCATGTTATACCTATAATACTGTTCCAGAAGCGCATTCATGAAGAAAGATTTTCCAGTACCACTAGGCCCCAGCGCAAATTTCGAACGGTTGGAAATACGGTTTGTACTCAGGTCAGCAGGATCAAATGCCAATGGTATCCCCTGTCGGTCTGTAAACCGGATCAGAAAATCCGTTTTTTCATCGCAGGGCAGTGATTCCTTAAAAAAATAACAGAGCGCCGCATCTACCGGAGTCAAAAACCAGTCATAAACCTGTAGTTCCACGGCATTGCCGGGTAATGAAGACCTGAATAATTCGAACTGGTTGTAAGCATTTCTGCTGGGAATAATCCCCTGCTGAAATAGGGACGATTCAATAAAATTCGATGTCCTTTCCAGCAATTCAGAATCGCAACCAATCAAAATCGAAAAATGTGTATTAACGAGCAACTGATTGTCTTTTGCCACATCGGCCAATAAATTATCAATATCTTCAACATAGAACTGATTGGCCGGATCGGGCATATTGGAATGCCTTTTCCTTTTAAGTTCCAGTTTGTTCAGTGTAAACTGCTGAGCTGGAATTTCAATCACCTGATTATAGATCATGACCTTATAATCTGGTACCATGTGCAGAAAAAATAAATTGTCAACGGGAAAATCCATCAAGCCGTTTGTTTCATTCCGTATCGCATACGAACTGATCGTCTCAGGCAGTTCAACAATATCCGTATCTATGAGACTAATGCATCTGATGGATCTTTTCCCCAGATTTATCTGATTGTCATGACACTGATAATTATCCAATACTGTTTCCGTACCCTCAAAATCAAATGAAAGTATCCTGTAAAAAAGACGATTGATTTCTGCTTTTCCAAGCACCCTTGGATGAAGACCCGCACCGCTTAATACCTCAATTACTTTACCAAGATCCCTTATAAACTTATACAGCATCTTCTCATCGTAAGTATAGAATGTGCCTTTCTTTACCTGTTTGGTAAAGGTGATATAGCTTCTGATTTCGGTAAATTCCCGACCGTTAAAATGTTCCTGATATTTTTGTTCCAAAAACACATCCGAAGGAACTGGTCGATACTTTCTACGGATAAATACATCCTGCTTTTGGATTATATGTCCATCCCCCAAAAGTTTGACCACACTGGAGATTGCATGGTGATAGGCGGAATACTTGGTTTCATCGGCATCATACTGGATGACCGGATTGGTAATACCAAGGATAATTGAATAGTCCCCCTTATCCCCAAAGAGGATCGGGAAACCCATAAATTCATCAATGCCCGCAAAAGGTAGATTAAAGGCATGCTTACTTTGCTTTTTCATTTCTGAACAGTGTTTTGGAAGGATGGATAATAATTCCGTTGTGACGGGTTTTGTCGAATAGCCCCTTTCTCTGCTTACTGATCGTATACACCATTCCCAGGGTCATGAACAGGAGGATGCCCAGGCAGCCAAGTATCATGTTGGTAAATGCGCCAATAAGACCTCCGCAGAGCATGCCGCCCATGATGGATATGACAGCGTAATAGATAAATTTCCCTTTAAAACCCCTGTAAATAAGGGGCTTTTGGAGCCCCTTATAAAATTGATAGTTTTTCTGGATCATACGCCAAAAAATGCCTTGATGACCACACTGACCAAAATGAGAAATAGACAGGAGCCGCCCCACGACATCAGTTCTTTCGAGATATCCTGGTCACCGCTGTTCCATTTGATATAGACCCTGATTCCCCCTATCAGCCCGACGACAGCCCCGATACTCAGTATCAATGTCGATATGGGATCGACATAGGTATTTAACGACGATGTGGCGGCGTCAATACCAACTGTTCCTCCTTGGGCGAAGGAACGTTCCGCAAAAAGGCAGATTGCGGCCAAAACAAGTAACTTGCTTGCTTTTACTCTCATAAGAAATAGGAATTAAAAAAGTGAATGGAAAAAAAGATTGGCGTTTTAGCTGATTCCATAGAGTGCTTTTAGGGATGCACTCAGTAGGGAAAGAAAAAGACAGGAGAGGAACCAGGCCATGACCTGGGCATCAATATGATGATCTTTTCCGCTCTGCCAGTTGTAGAAGATCCGAACCCCTCCTATCAGGCCACAGATAGCCCCAAGGACCAGGGCGAAGTCGGAAAAATTAAAATACCAGCCCCTGATCTCCGAGCTGACCTGCCTGAATTCGGACAAGCCCGGCTGGGCGACAAGGTTGTGGACAAAAAAAAAGACGGCAATTGCCGTCCATATCGTTTTCTTTTTGTTCATTATTGATTAATAAGCAATTGCCTTTGTGAATTCGATCAGGTCATTTTGAGCAAGGGAGAACAATTCTTTGATGGATACGCCTCCAGAACTTTCTATTGGGCCACTTGTGATCGCACCGGCATTTTCGAAGCTGTCGTCCAGAATATCTTCCTCCGGTAGGTCCACCTTCGTGGAGGAATGAAATTCAGGAAATGAGATTTCACCTTGCCTGACGTTTTTAGATTCATTACCCGGTTTATTATTGCGATAAAAATCATACATGAGGTTCAGTCCATAGTATCCAAGGTAAAGGGTGGAGAGATAAAGTGTAAATTGAATCCAGTTCATAGTTCGAGATTTTTTAGGGTTTCTTTGATATGATTTGAAATTTGGGGATGTTTTTGGAGGAAGTATTGAAGGGAATAGGAAATGATCTTGTTCATGTCAATTCCCTGGGTAATCTTGAGCTGTTTGAGGAGAAATATGGTTTTATCGTCGAGCCTGATCAGCAGCTTTTCTTTTCCGATCAGCCTGTGGGCACGTATTTCCTCGACGATAGGATCTAATGCGTTTTTTTGGACAGGTTTCTTTTTAGGGACTGTTTTGCCTGTCCCTTCATTATTATCTTTCCGAATGGTTTCCCTCAGTTCATCCGCTAGTGTTTTAATATTCATAGGCATCAGTCACTTTTAAGAAAATGGTCATAGATATGGGAAAGCACTGGATAAGATACCGGACGGATCGTTTCGGGGGTATGTACTGTTGAGACCCTTTGAAAATCTATCCTGTCCGAAATTTCCGAAAGGACTGTTCCAAAATTCCGCAGAACCTTCTGGACCTGTTCCTTGGTTTCGTATTTTACATTTGTCTTGATCCTGTTAGGGATAAAAAGAACCTCTGCTCGTCTGTTCAGCTTTTTGACGACCATTGAAAATAACACTGTTGAATCGACTGAAAATTCGTCATACGCAAATGGGCACAGAATGAGATCGGCGGAAGTGAAAATCGGAAGAAGGCCATCATCATCCATTTTTCCGGGAAGGTCAATTAAAATGATGTCCTTTGGAGATTTTAGCAGTCTCTTCTTCATTAATGGGAAGTCATCAAGTGCGGCGGGAACAATTTCATAAAAAGGGTCATTTTCCAATATTTTAGCTTTTTGCGATTTTGCAAATAGGGACTGTTGATAATCCATATCAAGAATGGTCAGGGCCTGTCGTTTCTCTATTGCCAAAAAATTGGCGAGCAGAAGCACAAGTGTACTTTTACCGCAGCCTCCTTTCTGGTTTCCAATAAGTACAAGCATAATGTTAGAGTTTGGTCAATAATGTTTTTGCTAACGTGTATTGGTGCGGGATTTTCTTTTACGTCTCCGATTTCTACCATGAATGGCCTCATCATCAACGTCATCCCTAATGTCGATCTGAAAATCAGGTACCGGAAAACTGCCATTTTCCGGTATGTCATCGAGAACAATTGAATTTTCAACGCTAAATGATTTATGAGCTGGCGATTTAAACTCAGCTTGCGGAGAATCTTCGGATCTAGTAGGTTTTAATGTTTTATCACTATTATTTGCAGAGATAAATTCTGAAAGTGGCATCAGGTCACCACCTTTATAAATGCTCTTGCCCGCATGGTCAATTATCGTATAACCATAAGGAGGTTTTCCGGGTTTTCCATGAAAAAGGAACTGGATGCCGAATTTTGATTTAAACAGTTCTGCCAGATCAGAGGTGTAACCAACTGCAATAGCACTTTCCCCACCGGGGTTTTCCTGATACAAAGTTCTCACTGTCGGATCATGCGCTAATTTATAGCGGTGAAAAATTGCACGGATCTGGGATAATCTATCAAGGTCCTTTCGAAACTGCCCGATTTTATTGTCAACGACATCCAGCGATACTTCACCAAGATTTCTACCGAATTTGGAAACCCGGTACTTTCCAGCGTTAAGCGTAATACTGTAACCCTGATTTTCCAAAATCATCATAAACTGTGCCCGTGTGGAAAAGCTGTATTGGAGAGCATTTTGTATGGATTTCGAAGCTTCTATTTTTTCGTCGTTTCCCATCACTCGGTTAAGGACCTCATAGGAACGAAGTTTCTCATAGCTATCGCTGATTTTTTTCCCGTCCCTGCTGACACGTGTTGAGACGATGTGGATATGATTATTTTTAGTATCCTTGTGAAATATCAGCAAATAGGGTTGATTTTCATATCCCATTCCTTGTAACCACTTCTCCGCGATTTCTGTTAATTCTTCTTTACTATGGCTGCGGCCTTTACATGATATCGCCACATGAAATTGTGGGTTCTTTATTTTTTTGCTCGCACTGGTCTGGAGCTCCAGATAGTTGATATAATCAGATGGGCGCACGTTGGACATGGCTCCAAGCGCACCGAAATTGGCTGCTTTTACCAGTTCACCCTTATCCTGCTGGATCTTGTCCGTATTATAGCGAACACCGCCAAAACTTTTAGCGGAGGATAATATTTTAACAATCATCGCTGTCCTTTGATCAATCGCATTAGATTTCTGAATTCCTGTTCAATCTGCCGCTGATATTTAATATAATCAGCTATGAGGGAGGGAAATCGGGATAGTTCGCCGGGTTCCAGTTTACCCTGTAGCTTTAATGTATTGATGTGGCGCGCAAGTTGATTAATATTATTTCCAGATCTTCCTAGCTCCGATCCTAGCGTATCGAGCATCTGGAGTATGGTTTTAGAATCGACCAATGTCCTGGATGGATGGGATAAAACCCTATTCCTTACGATTTCCGAACGGTTTATGCCAAGCGATTTTTCAAGGGAAAGGAACTGTGCTTTTTCGCTTTCTGTTAGGCGCAGTTCAAAGCGGCATACCCTATTATTTTTTAGACTTTTAGTTCTGAAAGATTTGTTTCTTCCCATATATCGATTATTTTAGGTACCACTGGCTAAACGGCTGGCATGAAAACCCTCCGGTGAGAATATCGAGTTTTCCCATCCCATCCAGGAAGCAGCCAGATCAAAGCCACCTATTCCCGTGAATAGGCTGCGGTGTTTTTTTAACATAGTTTTAGGATTAGATTTAGGAAAAATGCACCAGAACAAGGGGCAAAGATTTAGAAAGTAGAAAAATGGAGTTGCGACATTTTTCCTTCCCTGATACTTGTCAATCTAAAAGGGTGATAAGTTTCAGGGCAAGTTCGTTTTTGTTGGTACAAGATCAGCAAAGCGCAATCTGTACGTACAAAGACACAACTTGCCCAAAACAAAACAAGAAACAGTGGGGGTATTTTATCGACGGCGAAAGCCTTTCAGAGGATCAAGTAGATCAAATTTTAATCTGGGTTTTGGGAATAGGCCCGGAATAAGTGCGGAACTTGGCAAGTCCCTATTATTTGTAAAATTCCGATACTGTATAGGTTGGTTGCCGGCACTCGAAGCTGCCAACCTGGCAATTCTAATTCCGGTTCCAATTCCATCCCTGATATAAAATTTACAGTTGATGGGCTGTTTAAAACGGTTTGAAACAATAGAAGTTTCCAGATAATATTTATCTATATATGCTGCTCCCCTAAAACT
>NZ_DDGR01000041.1:0-5640 GCF_002337775.1 Sphingobacterium sp. UBA1897 | reverse complement strand
AGTCTCAACTGTGGTTTAGACCTGATTGGTGAAGTTCTCTATGGTAAATGGAAAATAAGATTATTGTGGTTTATCAATGAAGGGTACAAACGCCCAAGCGAACTCCAGCGCAAAATACCGGATGCTTCACGAAGAGTTCTAAATGTTCAGCTAAAAGAACTTGAAGAGCACGAATTGGTTGCAAAAGTTATTTACCCTGTTGTACCACCTAAAGTGGAATACAGTCTTACAGAATTTGGGAAGACTTTAATCCCTGTAATTTCTGCACTAGGAAATTGGGGTGATGAGCATCAGAAGCGTCTAAGGAAAGTAATTTTGAAATAAAACGTTGAATTTCCCCGGGAGAAATTCAAAAAAATGGCGTGCGAAATATCAAAAAAAGTCGATTCTTCATTTAGAATCGACTTATATACATACGCTAACTATGATATATGACCTAAAATTTACGACCTCGATAACGCTGGTGGCCAGCTTCATCATTTCAGATCACCATAGCCTTGTAGACCAGTTGTCTTACAATAGGCTTCCTCAAGAATTTTCAATCGTCCGCTTTTTATTGCAATTTTCGCAACAATACTCAGAAGAGGTTCTACAATTTTCATTACTCCTGTCATCTTGGAGTTATTCAGGTAAATGAACAGAGCCAGGTCTGAAAAATTCTTTGGAATTCCGTTCCCGTCCGTAAGACCATCCTTTGCCAGCCCCAATAGAATCAGTGCGGCCTTCTCAAATTCAATATTTCCTGGATCGATGGTTGTCCGTAACCGGCACACACCTTTAGATCTATTATTAAAAAGATGTGTTTCATTAGCCGATATGAAGATCTTATCCCCCGACTTGAGTTGGTAACGTTTACCGCTTCTACCCACTTCCAATTCACCTTCAAGGACTTCAAACCTTTCAGAAAATAGTGTATGATAATGCCATGGCGTTTTTGCTCCGGGGAGTAGATCACATTCACTTATAGTAGAACCACCATTGGCCGCAGACTGAATAAGATCAAAAGATACTTGATTATAAGGATTGTCGGTTCTCTTTTTTTGCATTAAAAGCACCGGCCCCACTATAATGCAGATCAATACAGCTATCATATGAGCTATGCCATGCTGCCAGTCGCTGCCATTTTTGCCCATTACAATCATGAAATCGCCTAAGGGCACGACGGTCGCTGCTAGCAACGCTATGGCCAGTGCTTTCCTTTCATTTGCCAATACTAAAAGCACCAGAAGAATACCAGAAAATAGATCGCGAATTCCTTTGATGTAGTGAAAGGAATAATCAGCATGTGTATTAGTAGAGATACCGTAATCGAATTCAGCGTTAAGCGGTGAAAACAAAAATCTTAGACCTATAAATAGTAAACCTATTCCGGTCAAAAATGAAATGATGTAACATATTCTTGTTGCCATAATATATAATTTTATTGACAACAAAGTTATCTGGACCGATTTCACTATTCATGCACCTAAGTTAATAACTCAGTCCCTCCTCGTATTTCGGCTCCGGATACGGCTTAACGATTGTGGTTTCACCCCGACGTACGAAGCAATATAATATTGAGGAATTCTTTGTACTAGCTCAGGGTATTCTTTTATAAATTTCTCATAACGAATTTCGGGAGAATCAGTATAAAAAGAATTAAGCCCTTGAAGGGTCTGAACAAAAACCTGCTCTATCACTAACCTGCCGAAACGTTCGCCATTCTTGATCTCAGAATAAAACACTTGAAGATCATTATAAGAAATTACCAATAGTGTACAATCTTCAAGAGCTTGAATAATCTGCCTAGATGGCTTTTGGGGAATAAAACTTTCGTTATTGCAGACAAAATCCATTTCTTTACCAAATCCATATGTTTTCTCCTCCCCATCATTGTTGATATAATACTGCATAACACCGCTGATAATAAAACCAACATAACGGCAAACGTCCCCTTCACGCAAAAAATATTCACCCTTCCTGTATTTCTTTTCCCTAAAAAGTTTTGAAATCAGGTCCCTATCTGCTTGATTAATGTCTATTGCATCTGTGACCGTTTTTAATAATATATTTATCATAATAGCGACGTATTGGTTCTTTAAAGATCGTAAAAATTTTTATGCCAGGATCAGAAAGTCAAAGGGTGATCGGGATAGCTGGTGTCCTATAACTTAAAGGAAAGCTTGCCGAAGAAAATGCTGCAAAGGATGAGAGTTGATGGTAAAAATTGACAAAAAAACAATAAGCCCCTACAAAGGAGCCACTTATGAAGTGGCCAAAATAGTTCCTTTATTTCGACACTTATAACTTATTCTCAGATTTGGACTTATCTGGAAATTTTATTCGTTGAGGTCGGCCAGGGATCTCGATACGGAATCGGTAGAGATTATTCTCACCGCAGCTACTGGGATAACGCTTCGGTTTCAAAAACGAAACAGAACAATAAATACAGACGACTATTATTGCCGCTACAAATTCAGGCACAATAATACCAAGATAAAATCTATCATATATATCTAGTGGTCATTGATATCGAAATATCCAAAGAAGAAGAAAAATCAATTTTAGCTATTTAAAATATACGTTATATTTATTCGAATATAGCCCCGCTAAAGCAAATGACAGAAACAGAAAAATATCTTGCTGACTTTAAAACAGCTGTTACAAGCGTATATCCCATTTCGGATAAGGCATTTGATTTATTGGCTGAAACGGCCTACGTTCAGCAGTTTAAGAAAAATGAAGTTTTACTTAGGGAAGGGCGTGTCGCCAATGACATTTTCTTTGTCTGTAAAGGAGCCTTAAACTCTTATTTTATTGATGAAAAAGGAGCTATCTGGAATAAATGGATTTATTTGGAGAGGGATTTTGCGAGCACAAGATTTTCGGCAATCATAAAAACGCCCAACGATTTTAAACTGCAAGCTATTGAAAACACTACTGTGGTATGTATGCCTTATCATCAAACAAGAGCAGCTATCAATCAAAATGATGAACTAAAAAACCTTTACATTGCCTATTTGGAGAAAAAATGGATCGTCATTAATGAAGAAAGAGAAATTTCTTTACTGACCGAAAGTGCAACCACAAGATATCTCAAATTGCTGGCGGCACATCCGGGAATTGACAGCAGAATTCCACTACAATATATTGCTTCGCACCTGAGCATTACCCCAACACAGTTGAGCCGAATACGTAAAGGGCTAACCAAATAAAAAAATCATTACGCTCAACCTATGTAGAGTGCGTTTTCGAAATCACACTTTATTTTTGCTTATTATCAAACAATAATAAAGGATACTATTAAACTCTTTGAAATAGAACGCATCGTACTATTAATTGAAGTTTGGAATAGGAGACCGTAATAATTAACAATTGAAATTAAATTATGCAAACAATTTCCAAAACACTAAAAATATTTCTAACCGCACTTATTCTTTCCAATATCGTACTGATGGCTTGTGTGGTCTACTTTTTTCTGAACAACAAGCACAGTTTAAGCGCGGAAAGAATAGATATCAAGGACAGATCTGGAAATAATCGTGTCGTTATTGCAAACACAGATAACATTCCGCAACCTATTATCAAAGGGAAAACATATAAAAGGGCTTACGCTCCCGCGGGCCTGATTTTCTATGATAAAAATGGAGACGAAAGAGGCGGTTTGGCAATTACCGATAATGAAGAGACTAACCTGAATGCACTTGCATTTGATTATCAGAATGCCGATGCCATTGGTATCCTGGCACAGGATAATAAACACGACAATTATTTCAGGGCTGGTCTATTGATTAATGATAAAGATCTATCCGGTAAGCCGGGGCATAATATTAACCGGATAAACCTACTAACAGAGAATGGGAACGCTTCTTTGGTGATGAAAGATAACAATGAGATACCGAGAATTATTTTAAAGGTGGACAGTCTGGGTAACCCTTCTATCGAAATGTTGGACGATAAGGGAAAAGTGAAATGGAAACAATAAGCTATAATCGAGAACTGTGCTGTCATTGATAAAATCACTATCTCCGCTTAAGCGATCGAAGCATAAACCGAAAAACGAAAAAGCAACCTATATCAGTAATCTCATTCGACAGCAGTTTGATATTGTATCGCATGGAACCCTAACAGATTTATCCGTTTGGATGGACACGGACAAGACCAGTAAAGATCATTGCTAATTTGTAAAAAAAAGCTTACTCGTCGCCCCGCTATCCGTAAATGGTTGGATCGGGGTACTTATATGGATGATGTAGCACCATTTGATCAATTATGTTTAAATTCACGTTACAATGATAACTTGCTACGGCCCATGATCAATATACTCTATACCTTTCATGCTTTTTCAGCGGGTGCATTTCTGTTGCTCGGCACCTTAATCGTTATGGGTGTCAACCACAGTTGTTCCCACGCAGACCGGTGGCTTGGGACTTGGTATTATTTGATGGCATGCTTATTTACCCAGCTTTTTCTTGAAGGTTTTCATATCGAGAGCAATGGATTGATCCATACGCTGGAACTCCCGCGATGGGCTACACTCCCCTGCTTCTACCTGGCCGTTCACTACATGGTCAAACCAACAGCAAAAATTCGGTATTGGGGACTACATTTTTTTCCATTCCTCGCTTTCGTTTTCTTCTCCATCATCTATTTAATACCCGGACTTTTTAATAGACACATCCATCCGCCTCAATTACCGCAATGGATCATCTTTGCTATCAAATATTTCTTTTTTGCACAATGTATCTTTTATTGGATTGCCTGTTATAACCTCTTTAAAATACACCAGAAAAACATTCGCCAGCTATCTTCCTATACGGAAAAGATAAACATGGCCTGGTTAAAGTACCTATTGATTGCGCTGTTATTGATGATTGTTGTCCGTCTACTCGCTATGGTTCATTTAGTTTTTAGTGCTGTCGCCCCAATTTTATATTTTATGGGCACAGTGGCACTTGGGTACGCAACGCTAACACAACGGTCAATTTACACAATTGAGTCTACAAAAAACCTCATCAACGAAGCGCAGCATAAAAAGGTTAAAGCCGAGGATCGGCTTACAGCACAACAGGTAGACACATTAAAAGAAAAACTATTACAGAAAACTACAGCTGAAAAGCTATATCTCGACCCGGGTTTAACACTATCATCCCTCGCGGAGCATATCGGAATCAATCCGCACGATCTGTCCTACATCATAAACAATGGACTGCAGAAAAATTTTTACCAGTTTATCAACGAGCTTCGCACGGAGGAAGCGAAACAACTTTTATTATCCGAAGAGGCCAAGCTACTTGATATGTTTGGAATCGCAATAAGGGCAGGTTTCAATTCAAGAACAACCTTTTATGCCAGCTTCAAAAAAGCAACAGGCATTACGCCGACAGAATATATGAAAGTCAATAGTAAACAATCAAACTAACTCGGCACAATGAAGTTTGTTCGATTGCATCCATTCGGACGGTTAGCCTATCAAAAAGACTTACTCTTGTATCATATCAACAAAAGAAATTATGATACAATACACCAAACCAAGCGGGTACTCGAGAGCGATCCGCCAATTTTCCAAAGCAACATATGGTCTTCTGGTGGGAGCATGTTGTCTTTTTGCTTCGATTGATACATTTGCCCAGTCCGCCTCTAAAGATAGCCCCCAGCAAC
>NZ_DDGR01000003.1:69461-172645 GCF_002337775.1 Sphingobacterium sp. UBA1897 | reverse complement strand
GTGATTAATGTAATTTACAATTGATTTGCTCGGGCAGTTATTTCCGCAATGTCCAACACCTCAATCTCTGATTCTTTTTCTTTTATTTTTACGCCATCTTTTAACATCGTCATACAGAAAGGACATGCTGCAGCGACAACTTGAGGCTTTGCATCGATGACTTCTTCGATACGTTCGATGTTAATGTCTTTTGCTCCGGGCTCTGGTTCTTTGAACATTTGTCCGCCCCCAGCACCGCAGCAAAGTCCATTGCTCTTACAACGTTTCAGTTCGATCAACTGGGCATCCAAGCTTTCCAATACTTTTCTCGGTGCCTCATAGACCTCATTTGCACGGCCAAGATAACAGGGATCATGATAGGTTATCTTCTTTCCTTTGAATACGTTGTTATCCGCTGGTTTTAATTTTCCTTCATCGATCAGGTTTTGGATCAATTGTGTATGATGAATGACCTCATAGTTACCACCTAGGGATGGATACTCATTTTTCAATGTATTGAAACAGTGTGGGCAAGCCGTTACTATTTTTTTGATTTCATAGCCATTGAGTACTTCGATGTTCATCATGGCCTGCATTTGAAATAGAAATTCGTTTCCACTTCTTTTGGCAGGATCACCTGTACAACTTTCTTCTGTACCTAAGATGGCATATTTTAAACCGACATGTTGTAATATTCTGCAGATATCGCGCGTAATTTTCTGTGCACGTTCGTCAAAACTCCCTGCACAACCTACCCAAAATAGTATATCAGGAGTTTCTCCTTTGGCCAACAGTTCTGCAACTGTGGGAACTTTTAATTCATTTTCCATCATAAAACTATTGTTGTTGAGCCCAATTGGCGCGGTCCAATTGCGCATATTTCCAAGGGGCACCATTGTTCTCAATATTTCCAAACATATTGTTAATACTCGCAGGAGCTTGTGATTCTTCCATAACAGCAAAGCGGCGTAGCTCAATAATAATATCCAAAGGATTAATATTGACCGGGCATTGTTCTACACATGCATTACAGCTTGTACAGGCCCATAACTCTTCTCTGCTGATGTAAGTGTCAATGAGAGATTTTCCGTCATCCTGAAAGCTTCCATTTGTTTTGATATTCGTACCGACTTCAGTGAGTCGATCCCGTGTATCCATCATGATTTTTCGTGGGGACAGCAGCTTTCCCGTTATATTTGCGGGGCAGGAAGATGTACAACGTCCACATTCAGTACAGGTATATGCATCCAATAAGCTCTTCCATGTTAAATCCTGGACATCTTTGGCTCCAAAGCGTGCATTTGCATCTGCTGGAGGCGGGGTGAAACTCGGATCAAGCATTGCCTTAACCTCATTGGTCACAGCTGGCATATTGGATAGTTTGCCTTTTGCGTTCAGATTAGAAAAATAGGTGTTCGG
The DNA here is from genome assembly GCF_002337775.1 of Sphingobacterium sp. UBA1897. NCBI lineage: Bacteria > Pseudomonadati > Bacteroidota > Sphingobacteriia > Sphingobacteriales > Sphingobacteriaceae > Sphingobacterium > Sphingobacterium sp. UBA1897. The sequence continues at coordinate 171,247 of NZ_DDGR01000003.1, read as the reverse complement.
AAAAGCCAAAATAATATGAAGGTGCTTGGAATAGGGGAGGTAGTTTAAGAAGGCAAGTACACCTAGGATATGAAACCACCAACAAGACCGCTCTATTAAAAATAAGGCCTCCGTCGAAGTAGGAAGGTATGGAAGAAGATAATGGCTTACTGGAAAGGAACCTGCCGATTTAAAATGTGCAAAGCCATAGAGTTGCAATTTAAGATCAGAAGCGTTCATCAGCAGGAAAGCCGACATTAAAAGAATCTCTGTGATTAAAATAATATTTGCATCCGTCTTGGGCCAATGTTTCAATTCCGCGCTATTTAAGCGAGCTACTTTAGCAATATTTCTCCGAAATAAAAAGATGAGACAGGATACCAGTACACCCAGCGCGAGCCATTCAAATGCCCCAATCAGGAAATTATAAAAACTCCCTAGAAATGAAAAGATACGATGTGTACCAAAAAGCCCGTCGATGACAATCTCCAACATCTCAATATTGATGATGACAAATCCAAGGTATACAAATAAATGTAGGACTGCGGGGAAAATACGCTTAAACATTTTCTTTTGACCAAAGGCGACGAGGAACATCATTTTCCAACGCTCCGCGGATCTGTCCGAACGATCTGCCGGTCTGCCTAGCTTGATATTACGATAAATCTGTTGTGCATTTTTGCTAAAAAGAAACAATGCTACAGCGAAACAAACCGCAAATATTAGTTGACCTATCATATGCTTGTATCTTGGTTATAAACAAATATACTATATTATTTTGTTATGCTAACATAGTAAAAATAAATCAAAAATGAGGACCTAACACGATAAATTATTGGAAATTTTTAATGGTGAATTTAGGCTGTAATGAAAAACGTCCAAGAAGGAATTATTTCTTCTTGGACGTTTTCTCTAGTTGTATCTGAGTAGACTACAGCTCAACATCAGAAAATGTCTGTTCTAATATTTTACGCATCGTTTTCTGAATTCGTTCTTTTCCTGCTTCGGTATTTACATCAATACCGCAAAATGTACTACCTGTAGATTTTGCCTGAAGGCTCAAATAATAAATTGAACTGACTAAAATCGCTAATGTCGCTCTAAGGTCGTTTTCGGAGTTTTCGAATTTTGAATCGACATGTTTAAATAGTTCTTCGCCGAGCAATTCTCTTCTGTCGGCTATATTTTTAAGCGCTTTTGTTTTTTCGCCCAGTCCCCAATGAATAACTTTTTGCTTCGTCTTATCCTTCAAAAAGGTGTTAAATTGAGATTTAAGCAATTCTTCTATCAAGGAGATACTGATGGAGCCCGGGTTTGTGATCATTTGTTCCAATACGCCCTTGTCTCCGATTTGCCAAAAATCTTTTTGTGTTAGGTAAGCTTCCACCAGTTGATCGAGACCGCCAAAATAATTCCATATTAATGCTTTGTTCAGTCCACATTCCAAAGCAATATTAGGGCCATTCAATGCATGGTATCCTTTTTTCTGAATTACCTTTCCGACAGCAGCGATCATTCGCGCCTTGGTGCGTTCCTTGTCGCGAATAGGACCGGAAGTTACCTTTCTTTCTTTTTTAGGATTATCCTCAATTACTTTCTTTTTCATGCGAATAAAATCATTTTAACGACGAAGCTTTCCTGGGTACCTTATATTCGTCAGTTAATGAACAAATTTGGGACCATGAAGTTTTCATTAGGGTAGATATGTTTGTTTTCCGAACCAATATCTACAATTTAGCTGGTAAATGCAAGAAAATCAAGCAGCAGATTTTTATTTACACTATAATTTGACTGATTCGATAAGCTTTTGAGTTTACCTTATTCTTTTCGCTGTAGAACTGGAGCGTATTTGGTGCTGTCGGCGTTTTACGCTGATTGAAATTCACTTGCCATTGGGAAAATAGATAGGCAATAAAAAAGGGATTATCGATATCGATAATCCCTTTTTTATTGCCTTGTATACTAGCTTATTTTCTTGCTGGAGCAGCAGGAGCAGCTGTAGCTGAAATACCTAATTTTGTTTTAACAGCAGCAGTTAAATCCTCTCCACCTTGGTAGTAAGGGATAAGTCCAGGATTTGAAATATCAAATACATAAGCCATTCCTTTTTCTTTAGAGATAGCACTAACAGCATCCATAACTTTTTTGTGTACAGGTGCAATTAATTCTTCTTCTTTTTTGTTCAAGTCCTCTTGAGCAGCTTGTTGTGCTGTTTGAATACGAGCCTGAATATCTTGTAATTCTTGACCTATTTTGTTGATTTCTGGATCAACCGTATCTTTATTTGCTTCACTTCTGTTACGCAATTTATCGTTTGCTTCTTTTTGTTTTGTTTGATAAACAGTAACCATGTCTTGAATTTCTTTGGTTTTACCGTCACTCAATGTTTTCAATTGACCTTCTGCAGCTTTAAACTCTGGAGTAGATTGGATAATTTCACCTAAACTGATATGACCAATCTTTTGTTGCGCATTTGCGAATTGAGTTGAGAAAAATACTGCCACTAAAGCAACCGCACCCTTTAATAAATTTTTCATGCTTTTCATTTTAATCTAATGAGCCATCTTTATGGCAATCTTTTAGTTTTCTAATTAATTACTACTATTATTATTTGTGTTCACAATGATAATAAACTCCCGCTTAGTTTGCAAGACTCGGATTAGGTTTATATCCTAATTTTGTAATGACATCATTACTTTTATTCAATTTTGGATTGGCATAGAGAAAAGTAGACTCATTACCCTTGTCCATAATAAAATCAATTCCCTGAGCAGAAGCAACATCTTGGATAGCTTTTGCTACACGGTCTTGAATAGGCTTCATCAATTGAGTACGTCTTTTAAAAAGGTCTCCTTCAAATCCAAACTTTTGCTTTTGATAGTCTTTTACTTCTTTTTCTCTTGTCACGATTTCATCCTCACGGCGACGACGCATATCTTCATTTAATAAGACCTGGTCCTTTTGATAAGCCTGATATAGTTTTTCGATCTCAGCATATTTCTGATCCACTTCTTCCTGCCATTGCTTAGATAGGTCATCTAACTGTTTCTGTGCAGTCGTATATTCAGGAATATGTTTTAGGATATATTCTGAATCAGCATATGCAAGTTGTTGGGCAAATGTCGCTGTAGCACTCACGACTACAAAAGCTATAACTAACAATATTTTTTTCATATTTCCTGTAAGTTTTTATAGACTATACTTTTTATTATTTAACACTAATTTACCTTATGACTTCGGATAATCCCAAAAGTTTAATTCGAGAAAACCGCTCTACGTAAATTTACGGCTCAAAAATAAGAAAAAAGAAGCAATCTAACAGATATTTCTCGGGTTTAACACTATTTAACTTGTTGAAGAATGCTCCAATGCTAGTTGCCTGAGTGCTGTTTATGGCTTCTTTTTTCGGTGATCATAACCGCACTCAATATAAGAAAATTTATAAGATATATAGGGGGATTTCGCATTTAATCCGATCAGGTGGAAATGAAAGAAAAATGCATGTTTTACTGAAAAACAATCTTAAAACAAAAAAGCTATCTACAATTTCTTGCGATAGCTTTTTATTTTATTTCGACAGGATTGGATCAACAAAGATTAGAATCCACCCATATTTTGCATGATACTAAATGTAAAGTTTTGTTTCCATGTACTGCTCGGTAAACCCGGGATAGGGTCGAATGCATGGCCGTAATCTATTCCTAGCATACCAAAGATAGGTAAGAAGATACGGGCACCAACACCTGCAGAACGACGTACTTTAAATGGATTGTATTCGGTGAACTTATTCCAGGTATTTGCCGCTTCAGCGAAAGCCAATACGTAAACTGTTGCCTGATCATTTAACATCACCGGGTGACGTAATTCCATTTGATATTTCGTATAGATTGGACTACCTGAATTTCGTGCCACATTCACATTTTGTGTTCCTTCAGGAATGATTACACCATTTGCATAACCACGTAATGCAACAATTTCAGATCCTTGTAGGTAATCAAACCCTTGCATACCATCCCCACCGACTTTGAAACGCTCGAAAGTTGATATCTCAGTTTTGCTGGAGTATTTACCCAAGAAACCAAATTGAGCTTGTGCTTTGAAAACAAGTTTTCCCGCAATTTTTGCATACCACTGCGAGTCAAATTTCCATTTGTGGTACTCTGTCCAACGGTAGCGTTCCTGAGCCGAACCATTTTTATAATCAATGTTGTTAAACAATGAATATGGAGGCGTCAATTGCACCGAGAATTTGATGTTTGAACCCGAAGTAGGATAGATAGGAGCATCGATCGAATTACGGCTAAACTCTTGCGTCAAGTTGATGTTATAAGCTGTACCATTATCAAATAGGAAGTAATTTCCATAGTTCTGAAGCTTATAACGTTGGAATGACAAGGAGGTGTTTGCCTGGAACCAGTTGTCTGGCCATTGCAAACGCTTACCTAATGTGGCGGTAATACCAGTCATCCAAATACGATTCAACTCGGAATCCTTAACAATTTGCTCGCCAGTATAGTAGTTAAATCCACCATATGATGAACTCGAAGTATAGGCGCTCAAACCAAAATAAATTGGTTTTTTACCACCCAACCAAGGCTCGGAGAAAGAGAAACTATACGATTGATAACGTTTACCTGAAGTTTGACCACGGACACTCAACTTCTGTCCATCTCCACGTGGTAGCGGTTTCCAGGAACTTTTATCAAAGAAATTACTGGTAGAGAAGTTGTTAAATGTTAAACCTAACGTACCGATGATCTGACCGGCACCATAACCACCCGAAAGTTCAACCTGATCCGAAGGTTTTTCAGTAACATTATAAACAATGTCCACTGTACCATCCGCATAATTTAGATTTGTCGGTACTGGGTTTGTTTTTTGCTCATCAAAATTTCCCAACTGCGCAATCTCACGCACACTGCGCATAATTTGTTCTTTTGAGAATTTTTGACCAGGTTTTGTATAAATAGAACGTAATACAACACGGTCGTTTGTTACATCATTACCTTTAACAATAACGTTATTGATGGTATATTGAGCACCTTCATATACACGTAAATTCAAATCGATGGTATCGTTGTAAATACGCGTTTGTTCGGGGTCTACTGAGAACGTAAGATAACCATCGTTCATATAGATTGAAGAGATGTCATCCGCATTTCGACCACCGCCTAACAGTTTGGCATTTAACTTTTCTTCCGAAAAAACATCACCACGTTTGATACCTAAAATTTTATTTAGTAAGGTGTCAGAATACTTCGCGTTACCTGTCCAAACAATATTACCTACATAATATTTAGGACCTTCATAGATGTCAAAATTAACCAACACATTTTTTTCACCCTCGCGAATAACCGTATCTTTCAAGAGCGTCGCATCACGATAGCCTTTGGCTGCCATTTTCTTGATTAGGTTTTCTTTACCTTCTTTGTATTTTTCTTCCTTGAATTTTCCAGGACCGAAAATACGGTACCACATTTTTTGCTTGATTGGCTTGGCCATTTTTCTCAATTCTTTTTGAGAAAAATGTTCATTCCCTGTAAAAGTCATTTTTTTGACTCTTACCTTATGTTTTTTATCCACATCGGCAATAAGTATTTCATTATTAGCCTGTGCCGAGTCTTTCACTGTTTTTAGGGTGATCTCCGGATATAAAAAAGCTTTTTCTTTTAAGAACCGTTGGATTGTACCACGTGTGGTGTTCATCAAGTTTTCGTTGACAATCTTACCAGTGTTACTATTTAAACGTTTGCGAACTTCTTCGGTCTGGCTTTTACTTAGACCGTTGATATCAATACGAGTTAAACGAGGACGTTCTACTACACGGATGGTCAAAAATATATTTTCACCTTCAATTTTATCTGCCCATAATTCGACATCATCAAAGAGGCCTTGAGCCATCATATCCTTCACTACTTTTGCAGTCGCCTCACTTGGAACTTCCAAATATTGACCTACTGACAATTTAGAGATCGTAATTAATACATTTTTATCTAAAAATTGTGTTCCAGTTATATCAATAGCACTAATTACATAGTTTTTAGGATTGAGATAGCTGATTTTTTCTGGGTCATTTAAATTGAACGCACCTTTGTCTTGTCCGTAGACAAGCTGCATTGATGAGAGGCCAAAAAATAGTATTACGGGTAGTATACGCTTCATTTATCTATAATTATTGGCGCTAAAGTACACCAATCGTTTGTTAATTTTTGTTAATTAAGAAAATTTAACCAGCTTGCTTTTTTTCAAATCAGTGGTCAAATTTAATAAAATCTTTATAACTGTTCACTTGTTTTTCCAAACCTTCTTTCGCGTTGCTGATAATCGACGATGGATTTAAATAAATCTTCTTTCGTAAACTCAGGCCACATCTTATCTAGGAAGCATAATTCTGAATAGGCAATTTGCCAAAGTAGGAAGTTACTTATTCTCAATTCTCCGCTGGTACGTATCAGAAGGTCAGGATCGGGTAGATTTTGTGTATAGAGGTTTGCAGCGAATAATTCATCGTTAATTTCGTCTGCATTGAGTTTTCCATCTTTTACTTGTTGGGCTAGATTTCGGGCAGCGTCCACAATTTCTTGTCGGGAACTGTAGCTCAAAGCCAATGTCAATGTACAGTGTGTATTTTCTTTCGTTGCTTCAATGGTCTCCTGCAGCTTTCTTTGTGCATTTGAGGGTAATTTGGTGATATCACCAATAACATTCAAGCGGACGCCATTCTCCTGAAAAGTTTTGATTTCTTTTTTAAGGGAAGTAACCAATAGTTCCATCAGTGCCATCACCTCAAGTTTAGGTCGATTCCAGTTTTCTGCAGAAAATGCATAAAGTGTCAGAAATTTAATATTGGCTTTTACACATCCTTCTAATGCTTCTCGTACTGCTTTTACACCATTTTGATGCCCAAATACACGAAGTTTCCCCTTCTGTTTTGCCCAACGGCCATTGCCATCCATGATGATGGCGATATGCTGTGGCAATTTAATAGTATCTATCTGATCTAAAAAACTCATTTTTGCTGTTTTCAATAAAATTAACACCTTAGCCATAAATGCTATTTTGGCGTTTTAAAACCTATTTTTGGTTTCTTGTATTGTTATCAATGATTATTGTTTGTTTAACGTACTTTTCATTGATTAATTATTGCACCTGGATTTCTATTATGGATATTCTTATTCCGTCTTCCTTTATTTCTTCCAAATATCGATTTTTAATTGGAAATTCAGAAGTACAATATGTAGAAAGATTGTTTGAAGCATCTTCATCTAGCAGATTATCTCTTTTCCTTCATGCAAAGCGAGGCTGTGCGAAGCTATTAATAGCCTAATAGTTTCTGACATCGATGCCCCAAAGTAATTTTTCCCGCAGCGTGCTGAAAAAGCTTTCATGCGGGAGCCTAATGAGATTAATAGTAAATGGAGCCTGTTTAATGGTTAATTTTACAGATGTATCAATGGACTCGTTTTTGGAATCACAGCTAAGGATGTATTGATTGCTTCGACTCTCTATTTCCAATTCAAGAGTAAACTGATTGGAGATGACAATGGGTCTCACATTGAGGTTGTGCGGAGAGATGGGGGTAATGACAAAATTGCCACTTTCTGGCATAATAATAGGTCCGCCGCAACTCAACGAATAAGCTGTGGATCCGGTGGGGGTAGCGATAATTAGTCCATCAGCCCAGTATGAATTCAGTAGTTCGCCATTGATGCGTGCATTGACCGTAATCATGGCCGAGCTGTCATAACGAAATACGGTAATATCATTGAGCGCATAGTGATTGCCTTGAAACAAATTAACCTGTTCAGATTCAACAGAGAGCAACACGCGCTTCTGTATCGTAAAACGTTGGTTCAGTATATCGTCGATGGCATCCTCAAAATCATTTTTATTGATAGAAGCTAAAAAACCGAGGCGTCCAAAGTTTATACCTGCAATTGGAATTCCGGAGTCTTTAATCAGGGAAACAGCAGATAACATGGTTCCATCTCCGCCCAGACTCAACATAATGTCAATATCGTCTTTGATTTCTTGGTAGGTATTGTATGTTGAGAAGTTAAAGGCACATTCAAATTGTGATAGCAGAAATTCATGAAATGGATCATAGACCCAGATCTCAATATTTTTATCGACAAGATATTCAAATAAGTGTTTCACATGTGGTATAACAGAGGGCTGAAACTCTCTTCCATATATTGCGATTCTCATATTGTTTTCAATTTATGGGGCAAAGATGAGAAAAAACTAATCCTAATCAAATGTTAATATAATTCATAAGCTGCTGATAACGGTCGGCAGTGTCGTCAAATGCAGCTATGGTATTATGGGTTTCAAGAACTAAATAGTTGTGTCTTAGGAATGAATTCAGTAATGCATTAATGTTTGACTTGTCGACTTTAAGGGTAACTTCAATATTGTCACTTTCCAAATTTATTTTGGTCGCACAATTGAGTATTCTACAATTGTCACTTTCAACAAGGTGCGCAATCTGTGAAAGTGAAAAATCATGTAGGCCAATTGCCAACACAATAATAGCTCCAGATTCATTTTGCGATTGAATTGAACTTATTGCCTTTAATATATCTAATTGCGTTGACACACCAATATATTTGTTGTCTTGATCTAAAACAGGAATGATTGTACTATTATATACAGTTATCATCACCAAGGCATCATAGGGGTGTTGATTAAACTTCAGCTGTATGGGGGCTGTATTTATTTTTATGGATGAAAGGGGAGCATCTTCATCTTCCGCATCCAATAAGATGGTTTCATTAACCAGGCCAATATAATCGTCACCATTTAAAACGACTAATTCTTTACAAAGCATATCTTGCAGCTTCTCTAGCGCTTGTTGTATTGAATCAGCATTTTGAATACTGAAATCAGCATTTGAAAGAAATTGACTTATTAGCATACTCAAACTTAATAAAAAAAGTAGGTGAAAAGAAATTTTACAGATCAGATTTATGCTTAATTCATTGATTGCTTGTAATACCTAAAATACGAAGAACAGCGAAAGATTACATAATTGCAAATAAGTACAATTTTAAAGTTTAAAATTGTACTTTTATTACCATTCTGTTATTATTTTTGTCAACGAATTGGAATAGGCATAAAACGGGGCCTAAATGGAGGAGAAGTATTTTTAATTGGAACAGTAAGATTGATGATCACAAGCGAGAGTAAAAAGTTTATTGATATACGTGAAGTTATTCACAAAAAAAATGCGGGGCTTGCTAAATGGATTCCGTCTTTTTTACTTAATTATTTAAAAAGGACAATTCATGAGGACGAGATAAATGATATTATGACGCGCTTTGCAGATCTTCAAGGCTTGGATTTTGTTGATGCATTGATCAACGATCTGGATGTCAAAGTCAATTTGTATGGGGCAGAAAATATTCCAGTATCGGATCCGGTTATTTTTGCGTCCAATCACCCTTTGGGAGGATTGGATGGTATTGCATTTATGCACGCTATAGGTAAATATAGGCGCGATGTGAAGTTCTTGGTTAATGATATTCTTTTAAATATAGGTAATTTGAGACCTTTGTTTGTCGGTGTCAATAAGTTAGGGGGGCAAGGGAAACAGGCGATCTCAGCGATTGAGGAGGCCTATGGAGCGGACGATGCGCTACTGGTATTTCCTGCAGGTTTGGTTTCCAGAAAACAAAACGATGGCCGCATAGAAGACCTCGAATGGAAAAAAAGTTTTATTAGCAAATCAAAAAAATATAAAAAAGATGTCATTCCGGTGTTGATTGACGGTAAAAACTCTAAGTTTTTTTATAATTTTGCAAGGCTTAGACAGAAATTGGGTCTCAAGGTAAACATTGAAATGTTATATTTACCTGATGAAATGTTTGCCCAACGCGGACATACCGTCAATATTATAGTAGGAGAAAGAATCCCTTATACAGCGTTTGATCAATCAAAAAACGAAAAAACTTGGGCTGAGGAAGTGAAAAGAAGGGTTTATGGATTGGCTCAAGAAAAATAGAATTTATGCAAGAAATTATACCTCCAGTTGATAGAGAATTATTGAAGACCGAATTGAATAAAGACGTCTTCTTACGATATACCAACAATGGAAATAACGAGATATATTTAATCAACTATCATAATTCGCCAAATGTCATGCGTGAAATTGGGCGTTTGCGAGAGTTGACTTTTCGTGGAGCAGGAGGAGGTACAGGACTTTCAATTGATATCGATGAAAATGATACATGCGAAGATTGTTACGATCAGTTGATCGCATGGAATCCCGAAGATGAAGAAGTGGTTGCCGGTTATAGGGTAATCAAATGTGCTGAGGCTGGTGAAGTAAATGGTATACCCAATTTATCAACAGCACATTATTTTCAGTTTTCCGAATTGTTCACGAACGAATATCTACCTTACACCATAGAATTGGGAAGATCGTTTGTACAACCTAAATACCAACCGGCCATCGACAATAGAAAAGGAATTTTTTCCTTGGACAATCTTTGGGACGGTTTAGGGGCTTTGGTGATGCTTAACCCTGAAATTAAATACCTCTTTGGTAAAGTGACCATGTATCCACATTACAATAAAGATGCACGGGATATGTTGCTTTATTTTATGGATTACTATTTTCCTGATCATGATAAATTGGTGCTTCCTCTTCCGGAATTGGAAATCAAAAATGATTACGAACGTTTTGTAGGCGTATTTGATGGACTGGATTATAAAGAAGGATATAAGGTGTTAAATAGTCATGTGAGAGCATTGGGCGAGAATATTCCGCCGTTGATAAATACGTATATGAATCTATCACCTACGATGAAATCATTTGGCACTGCACGTAATGACGAGTTTGGTACGGTAGAAGAAAAAGGTATACTGATTGTAATTGATGACGTGTATCCTGTGAAAAAGGAACGTCACATGAATACGTTTGATCGGGATCGTGAATACGGTCATAGAAAACCCAAACGTGGATAACAAAATAAAGGGGGATTCAATTATTGAATCCCCCTTTATTTTGTAGGTACAGCGACCTTGATTAGGCCGGTTTTATACAGGTATAAAGTGCAAAGGCTAAAATAGCGCCCAAGACAGGTCCTAGGATTGGAATCCAGGCATAAGACCAGTCGGAGCTTCCTTTTCCTTTGATTGGCCAAAGGGCATGAAATAAGCGCGGCCCCAAATCCCGGGCAGGATTGATGGCATATCCCGTAGTTCCACCTAGCGAGAGGCCGATGGCCCATACGAGAAATGCAACGGGTATAGCACCAAGAGAGCCCATGCCAATAGGAGCTGTTTTTCCGTCGATGGTCACATCTTGTCCTGTTATGAAGAAAATAACAAAAATCAAAACAAAGGTTCCAATGATTTCACTTGCCAGATTTGTTGACGTATTTCGGATGTTGGGTATCGTAGCGAAAACACCAAGTTTGGTGGTTGGGTCTGCTGTTGCATCGAAATGGTCTTTGTGCATGATGTAGGTTAACATGGCGCCACAGAAACCACCGGCAATTTGCGCGAGAATATAGCCAGGTACTTCCATCCAAGGAAGACCATGATTGAGAGCGACGGCAATGGTTACCGCAGGATTGAGGTGGGCTCCGGTATAGGGGCCAGCAAATACAACACCGACATAAACTGCAAGTGCCCATGCGGTGGTGATTACAATCCAGCCTCCATTTTCTCCCTTTGTTCCTTTCAAGATAACGTTGGCCACAACCCCATTGCCTAAAAGAAGGAGGAGGGTTGTGCCGATAAATTCTGCTAAATAATGGTTCATGCTTGTTGGTTAGTTTTCGGTCCAGTACTGTAATGCTTTGACACCCTTGGTCCAGAGCTTAATGATTTTTTTTGTTTGCTCTTCTTGCTCTGCTTCAGGTTCAAATATACGATCCTGTGCCCAAAACTTTGATATCTCATCCTTATTTTTCCAGAATCCCACGGCCAGTCCTGCGAGGTATGCTGCCCCCAAAGCTGTAGTTTCTGTGATTTTAGGGCGTACAACTTTGCTGTTAAGCACATTGGCCTGAATCTGCATGAGTAGGTTATTTGCCGTTGCACCGCCATCTACACGTAGTTCTTTGATCGGTATGCCACTATCTGCTTCCATTGCTTGCAGTACATCACGTGTCTGGAGGGAGATTGCCTCTAGTGAGGCGCGTGCTATATGTCCATTGGTGGTTGCGCGCGTCAGACCAAATAGCGTCCCTTGTGCACGAGCATTCCAGTACGGCGCTCCCAGTCCAGCAAAGGTAGGGATGAATGTGAGGCCGCCGTTATCCTTCTCTGTAAGTGCTAATTGCTCTACGTCCGCCGATTTGTAGATGATGTTGAGATTGTCGCGTAGCCATTGGACCAGTGCGCCACCGATAAAGATGCTTCCCTCCAGGGCATATTCTGTTTTCCCGTTGATTTTCCAGGCGACAGTAGTTAAAAGGTTATTCTTTGAACGGATTGGTTTATCACCGATGTTCATTAACATAAAACATCCAGTGCCGTACGTGTTTTTGACCATCCCTTTTTCAATACATTGCTGTCCGAAAAGTGCTGCCTGCTGGTCGCCGGCAATTCCTGCAATCTTGACTTTGTGTGCAAAAATGGTTGTCCGGGATTCTCCATATACTTCACTGCTTTCTTTTACTTCGGGCAGCATAGCAGCGGGGATGTCAAATAATTCGAGTAGCTCCTTATCCCATTCCATGCTATGGATGTTAAAGAGTAAGGTGCGGGAAGCGTTCGTTACATCTGTGATGTGTGCATCGCCACGCGTGAGGTTCCAGACGAGCCAAGTGTCTATGGTTCCACAGATTAATTCTCCGTTTTGTGCTTTTTCCCGTGCACCCTCCACGTTATCCAGAATCCATTTTATTTTGGTAGCAGAAAAATAGGGGTCTAATATCAGACCTGTTTTCTCCTGGATTAGCTCATGTTTTCCGGAGCTACGTAACTCGTCGCAATAATCTGCGGTGCGTTTATCTTGCCATACAATGGCATTGTAAATGGGCCTTCCTGTTTCTTTTTCCCAAACGACCACAGTTTCGCGTTGATTGGTAATACCAATGGCGGCAATATTTTTGCCGTTTAATCCTGCCTTTGTGGTTGCTTCCGCTGTGACACCTGCCTGCGTTGACCAGATTTCATGTGGATCATGTTCGACCCATCCCGGTTGTGGGAATATTTGTGTAAATTCCTTCTGGGCAACGGAGACTATATTTCTGTCCTTATCAAAAATTATAGCCCTGGAGCTAGTGGTGCCTTGATCCATTGCCAAGATGTATTGTTGTTCCATAATTGAGTAATTGAGTATTGCTGGTTATTTTTTTGTATTACTTTAAGATATAATTTTTTGCAACTTTTTGAAAATGCGCTATTTGATCATTTTGCCAATCTTGATCTTTTTCCAGCTCCTGTGCGAGTATTTTTGCGACTTCAGGAGCAGCTTCAATTGCAGCTTTCGCATCAAGAAATAGTATCCGTACTCGACGGGATAGGACATCTTCCACAGTTCTGGCAAGTTCATTGCGTGCCGCCCAAACAACTTCAGCCTTTTTGAATTCAAGATGTGCTATTAATTTTTCGTTCCATTCCGGATTTTCTTGCGCCAATGCGTTGATCGCTTCTTGGTCGGCGCCATAAATATACATATGATTGCTTCTGTCTGATGTCGGAATGGCGCTATAAATCTTTTGACTGGCAGACCGGCTTTCTTTTTGTGGCAAACAACCAATTTTTATCGCTTTGTCGATGGTATCTTGGCCCATTCGACGGAATGTTGTCCACTTTCCACCCGTTAAAGTAAGTAATTTGGAGTCGCTGACGATAACTTTGTGGCTTCGTGAGATCTCTTTGGTTTTGTTGGAGTTGCCTGTAGGGGCTGCCAGCGGACGTAGGCCGGCGAATACGGCCAATGCATCCGCTCTTGTTGGTTGTTTTGTCAGGTAGCGTCCCGCAGTTTTCAGAATAAAATCGATCTCCTGCTCCAAAGCTACCGGTTCAAGGCTATGCTCGTCTATAGGGGTGTCCGTCGTTCCCGCAATGACTCGATTGTGCCAGGGTACCAGGAAAAGGACCCGTCCATCATCCGTTTTTGGGATCATAATGGCGTCGTCGCCAGGAAGAAACGATTTGTCAAATACAAGGTGGACCCCTTGGCTGGGACGTACCATTTGTTTTGCTTCCGGTCTGTCCATTTTTAGGATGTCATCGACAAATATTCCTGTAGCATTGATAACAGCCTTGCCTTGTAGGGTGAAAACTTCACCCGTTTCGGTGTCATTAGCGATGACACCATTTATTCGACCATCGCTGTCTTTGGTGAGGTTATTGACTCTTACGTAATTCAGCGCGACGCCGCCCATTTGAATACAGGTTTGCGCAACGTTGAGCGCAAGTCTTGAGTCATCAAATTGTCCGTCTTGATAAACCACGCCGCCATATAGCCCTTTAGGTCTAACGGTGCTTATGCGGTTAAGGGTTTCTTCTTTGTTGATATGAATGGATTTTCCCAAACTTAATTTACCTGCCAGCAGGTCATATATTTTCATTCCTATGGTATAGAATGGGCCATCGAACCAACTGTAATTGGGGATGATAAAGGATTGATTTTTGACAAGATGGGGAGCGTTTTTTTGAAGTAAACCTCTTTCGTGAAGCGCTTCTTTAACCAGGGAGATGTCGCCCTGAGCCAAGTAACGTACACCGCCGTGAACAAGCTTTGTTGCCTTGCTCGAAGTCCCTTTTGCAAAATCAACCTGCTCCAACAAGATTGTTTTGAACCCTCGGCTTAAGGCATCTAATGCAACACCCAATCCGCTGGCGCCGCCACCTATGACGATAACATCCCATGCGCTCGTATCTCTTATTTTTTCTATCAGTTTTGACCTTTTGAATTCTTGGTGTTTCATTTTGTTTCGTTTTGGATTTTTGTAGTGAATCTTCTGTACTTGTTTTACTACTTCCTTTATACTAAGTTATGCTATATTTGTTGAATTTTAAAGGAAATTAAATAATATTTATGTTAAGGTAAGGTGTTTGTTTTTGTTTTGTTTTGTTTTTATTTTAGCAAAAGGAAGCCTTCCTAGTTTTTACCAGTGACAGGATATGGCGTATCAACAGGTTGTTTTTTTACTTCTCCACAATGGAGTTGTCTTTAATAATGACTACATTCTGATCGCTTAAGCTGATGTGTGTACGACTTAATCGCGTTTTTATAAACCCCGCTGAAATAAGGTCTGTTGTGATCTTGGGTGTTTTTTTTCATGGTCAATAGCTATATAATGTTTAACCATAATATGCTGCTTATGTTTTGGTTTGGGAAAATGATTTTGTAATTTTAGATCACTATTTAATTTATTTATGATGAGAAATATAAGATTATTACTGTGTGGAGCTATCGTGTTTTTTGGGACGGTACTCGTACAGTCCAAAGCGTTCTCACAGCAGCTTGCTACAGCTCAGGATGTTTCAAAGCCTTACAATCCAGACGCTAATGCGCAGAATGATATTGATCAACTATTGGTTCAGGCAAAGAAAGAAAAGAAAAATATCATCATCCAGGCTGGTGGGAATTGGTGTGTCTGGTGTTTAAGGTTTAATGATTATATCCATAATACGGCGAGTGTCGACAAGTTGTTAAAGAGTCATTTCCTCTATTATCACCTCAATTATTCAAAAGAGAATAAAAATGAGGCTGTGTTTCAAAAGTATGCTCCTGAAGGGAATAAACTGGGTTATCCATTTTTTATTGTTTTGGATAGAAATGGAAAAACATTGCATGTACAGGAAAGTGGCAGCCTGGAAAAAGGGAAAGGCTATGATGAAGAAAAAGTGCTTAATTTCTTTAAAGCTTGGGTCGCAAAATAAAAATTACCGACTATCATATTGCTATTCTGCACTAAATTAACAATAGTGCGTAAATAAAACAAAAGCCCCTTTTAAGTGGCTTTTGTTTTGATGTAATAAATTGGAAGATCGGATAAGGGTTTACTCCCGTAAAACTTAGCATTTCTTTGTACAGCAAGTCGGGAAAGATTGGTGATCAGCATACTAAATTATCCGAATTTCCGCATAAGCTTAATCGGAATTAACAGGTGTTTTACACGCATTCATCCGAATGAGGTCCCTATGAAGTCCCTATTAGGTACGGATAAAGTCCGTGTTATTTTTAAATTTAATTCAAGGCTTACCTTCGTTGTTTCCAGCGACGGATATCGGGTTGTGTCTATGACTTTGGTGTTCGAATTTGATTTAATCCAGCTAGTCAGTTATAGGATCGACTGAAAATAAAAAGGTCTCGATCGTAAGAACGAGACCTTTTTATATGGGCTTAAAACCATTCTTTTTCTACAAGGATATTTTATCCGCAGTTAAAAAGGGGGCTTGCTCCTGTAGAATATCTTATTGATAGCCTAATAATTTCATGACTTGTTTGGAGTTTTGCTCCTCACCAAACACCTCGTAGTTGAATGTTTCATCTCTATTGCGGCGTACAAGCACATGTTTGGGTGAAGGAAGTAAGCAGTGGTGGATTCCACCATATCCGCTTAATACATCTTGATATGCTCCTGTATGAAAGAAGCCCAAGTATTGCACCTTACGGGTCTTCGGCATAAATACCGAGTTCATGTGCGCCTCCTGATTGTAGTAATCCTGTCCATCGCATGTGATTCCACCTAAATTGACGCGTTCATATTCTGAATCCCAGTTATTGATCGGCAATAGAATATATTTTTGGTTCAATGCCCATACATCCGGTAGATTTGTAATGAATGAACCGTCAATCATAAACCAACGTTCGCGATCGTTTTGTTGCTTGCGTCCCAAAACTTTATAGAGAATACCTGATGCTTCAGCAACAGTATATTTGCCAAATTCAGTAATAATATCTGGTTCCATTACCTCATGGTGCGCACAGATTTGTTTGATACGATTGACAATCTCATTGACCATATACTCGTAATCAAAGTCGTGTACCAGTGAATCCTTAAATGGCATTCCACCACCGATATCTAGGGTATCTAAATCCGGATTTACTTTCTTGAATTTACAATATAAAGTAACGTATTTCTCTAATTCGTTCCAGTAATACGGGGTGTCCGAGATACCTGAATTAATGAAAAAGTGAAGTAACTTTACTTTAAAGTTTGGATTGTCGGCGATCTTGTTGTTATAGAATTCAACGACGTCTTCTTGGCGAATCCCTAGGCGAGATGTATAGAATTGAGAATCTGGCTGCTCCTCGGAAGCAACACGGATACCTAAAGCACAAGGCTCATCCAATTCGATTTCATCATCATAAAGGTTAAACTCCTCTTTGTTATCCAGTACCGGTATAATGTTTTTATATCCGTCGTGGATCATATCGACAATATATTGTTTGTACTGGTAGGTTTTGAATCCATTACAGATCACTGTAATGTCTTTCGTTACTGTGCCCTGTCTTTCCAATGAATCGATCATCGGCATATCAAATGCAGATGAAGTTTCCAGGTGGATATCATTTTTCAAAGCTTCCTCTACGATGTGCTTGAAATGGGATGATTTGGTACAATAACAATATTTGTAAGATCCGCGATAGTTGTGTTTCAGAATTGCGGTCTGAAAGAGGATTTTCGCTTGCTGAATTTTTTTGCTGACGATAGGCAAATAGGTAAAACGTAACGGCGTACCGTACGTTTCTATCATTTCCATTAAATTCAAATCGTGGAAATACAATTCGTCGTCGATGATTTCGAATCCGTCTTGCGGAAAACCAACACTTAAGTCAAGAAATTCCTGATAGCTCTGCATTTTTTATTATTTTTGCAAAGATATACTTTAATGGTGAATACCTAAATAAGGAATGTTATTTATTTCCAATTCACTATCAGGAAGTTGTAAAAATTACAAAATCATTAAATGGCAAATTCTATTCAAAAGCGACTTGTTGAAGTCACTGTACAAGCAGTAAAAGAGCTTTACAATGCAGATATTTTAGAAAATCAAATTGCTTTACAAGCTACCCGAAAGGAGTTTGAAGGACAAATTACAATCGTAACTTTTCCCGTAACGCGCTTTTCGAAATCTTCTCCGGAACAAACCGGAAAGGAAATCGGTGCATATTTGCAACAGCATATTGCTGAAATATCGGATTTCAATGTGATAAAAGGCTTTTTGAATATTGTTCTTTCCGATGCTTACTGGATCACGTTGTTGAATCAGACCATAACGGCGAAGGACTTTGGTGTATTTCCTGCGAATGGAAAAAAACTGATGGTTGAATATTCTTCTCCAAATACCAATAAACCGCTGCATTTGGGACATATCCGTAATAATTTATTAGGATATTCTGTTGCGGAAATCCTAAAAGCTTATGGTTATGATGTGATCAAAGCAAATTTGGTGAACGATCGCGGTATCCATATTTGTAAGTCGATGTTGGCTTGGCAAAAATTTGGTAACGGTGAGACACCCGAGTCTACTGGACTTAAAGGGGACCACCTTGTCGGAAAATATTACGTTGTCTTTGACAAAGCATATAAACAGGAAATCGAGGCATTGAAGGCTGAAGGGCAGACCGAAGATGAGGCAAAGAAAAACGCACCTTTGATGAAGGAGGCACAAGCGATGTTGCAACAATGGGAAGCTGGTAATGAAGAGGTGATCTCACTGTGGAAAACCATGAACAGCTGGGTGTACGCCGGGTTTGAAAAGACCTACAAACAATTAGGCGTCGATTTCGATAAATACTATTATGAATCCAATACATACTTGCTGGGTAAAGATATTATTCAGGAAGGTTTAGATAAAGGCGTTTTCTTTAAAAAAGAGGATAACTCCGTATGGATTGATCTAACAGACGAAGGATTGGATCAGAAGCTTGTGCTTCGTGGCGACGGTACTTCTGTCTATATTACGCAAGATTTGGGGACAGCACAATTGAAATATGATGAATTCAAAATGAATGATTCTATTTATGTTGTCGGTAACGAACAGGATTACCATTTCAAGGTATTGTTCTTAATCTTAAAAAAACTTGGTAAAGCTTGGGCCGACGGATTGTTCCATTTATCGTATGGGATGGTCGATCTTCCTTCAGGTAAAATGAAATCACGGGAGGGAACAGTTGTTGACGCCGATGATTTAATGGCTGAGATGCTTAAGACCGCTCAGGAACGTACCGAGGAACTTGGCAAGACTGAAGGATTGGATGAGGAATCTAAAGCCGTTCTTTACGATACGATTGGAATGGGCGCACTGAAATATTTTCTGTTGAAAGTGGACCCTAAAAAACGTCTCTTGTTTGATCCAAATGAATCTGTCGATTTTCAAGGTCATACTGGACCGTTTATCCAATACACACATGCCCGTATCAAATCTGTTTTAAGTAAGGCTGAATTCGATTTTGATAGTGCTGTGTCTGTACCGGCGACGATCTCCTCTTACGAACGTGACTTAATTCAACAACTGGGTGCATTTCCGGAGATTATTGAAGCTTCTGCGCAAGAGTTCAGTCCTGCACAATTGGCAAATTATATCTATGAGGTAGCCAAGTTTTATAATAAATTCTATCATGAAGAAACCATCTTGAAAGCGGAAGATCATGATGTGAAAAACTTTAGATTGCACCTTTCGGCTTCTGCGGCAAAGGTTATTGCCAAAGGGATGAACTTATTGGGTATTCGTGTACCTGAAAGAATGTAATACTATGAAGAAAATTCGCGTAGGACTTATCGGTTTTGGAATTTCAGGTCAGGTTTTTCACGCTCCCGTGATGCGTTCGATAGCTGAACTGGATCTTGTTAAGGTGACCGCTCGGAAAGCAGATCAGCAAAGTTTGCTAAAGGAACGCTATCCACAGGCAGAAATTGCTTTGTCTGCAGATGATATTTTTAATGATGCAACCATTGATTTAGTCGTGGTTGCAACGTCCAATGAAATGCATTATCCTTTCGCAAAACGTGCATTGGAAGCAGGAAAACACGTTGTTGTAGAAAAACCCTTTACCAATAGTGTCGAGCAGGCCGATGAGCTTATTGCTCTGGCTAAGGAGAAAAATCTGATCTTGGCACCCTACCATAATTTAAGGTTCAACTCAGACTATCGGACAGTGGAGAAAGTGGTCAAAAGTGGAAGGTTGGGACGGATTGTAAATTTGGAATCCAGGTTTGATCGTTTTCGTAATTATTTGCGACCTAACGCATGGCGAGAGGAAAATTTACCGGGTTCGGGCATATTTTATGACCTGGGACCACATCTCATCGACCAGGCTTTGCAGTTATTTGGAAAGCCGCATGCTGTCTTTGCAGATTTGGCTGTCCAACGGGATTATGCCAAAACCATTGACAATTTCGACTGCCTATTGTACTATGATAATTTGAGGGTATCCCTAAAAGGATCTATGCTTGCAAAAGAACCCACAGCACGTTATCGTGTCTTTGGAATGAACGGAAATTTTGTGAAATATGGTGTCGACCCACAGGAAGCTTTACTGCGTGATGGCAAATTTCCTGATGAGGATCCAACCTGGGGACAAGAAGACCCAAGTCTATACGGCAAGCTCAATATTGTTGAACAGGGGAATGACATTGAAGAAATGGTTCCTTCTGAAATAGGTTCTTATCCTGATTTTTATCAGAACGTTGCGGATAGTATATTGGGCAAAACTACCTTGATCGCATCGGCAGAGCAGGCACGGGATGTCATTAAAATTATTGAATTGGGATATCAGAGTCAATTGGAACGAAGAGTTGTTTCTGTTGAAAATACATTGATTGCTTATTAGATTGTTGCTGTGAGTATACTATACGATGCTATCATTATTGGGGGCGGAGCCTGTGGTTTGATGTGTGCAGCCCAAGCAGGGCTGATTGGAAAGAAGACCTTGGTCCTTGAACGAAACGATAAGGTCGGCGCGAAGATCTTGATTTCCGGAGGTGGACGCTGCAATTATACAAATATCGGTAATAGTCCCGCTAATTTCATTTCTGAAAATCCAGATTTTTTACATGGTATATTCAAACAATGGACAGTGGACGATACCATTACATTTTTTGAACAGTATGGTATTGTAGGGCATGAAAAAACACTGGGCCAGTTGTTTCCAGAGACCAATAAAGCAAAAGATATCGTTGCTGTATTTTCAAAAATTTTATACGAGACAGGGCAGGATATTGCATTGAATACCTTGGTGAAATCTGTAGAAAGAAACGATAATGGCTTTATGGTAACGGTAGAAAATGCAAAAGGTGAGTCCCGATATCATGCACATAAAGTTGTTATTTCTTCCGGTGGGCTTCCGGTCCAAAAACTCGGCGCTTCGGACTTTGGATTACGCCTAGCCAAACAATTTGGTTTGAATGTCGTCGGTACAGCGCCTGCACTAGTCCCTTTGACAATAACTGGAAAAGATGCTGATTGGTATAGCTCTTTGGCTGGAAATTCGGTGTTCTCGAAAGTGTCTGTTGCTGGAATGTCTTTTGAAGAGAATATTCTCTTTACGCACTGGGGGTTAAGCGGACCTGCAATTCTTCAGATATCAAGTTATTGGAGACCTGGACAGGAGATTACGATTGATCTACTGCCTAATTTTAATTTAGATAATCTGATTAAACAGGAGCGGCAATACGGAGGGAAACGACTTGTTTCACAATTGTTAAACGATTATTTCAGTAGAAAATTGGTCGATGCTCTTGGAAAATTTCTAGCATTGGATACCAAAATTGCCTCACTTAGTAAAGCTGATGCGAAAATGATTGTCGATACTATCCATCGCTTCAAGGTAAAACCTGCGGGAGATAAGGGGTATGATAAAGCTGAGGTTATGCGTGGAGGAGTTTCAACGGAAGAACTACACCCCAAGACCTTAATGTCTAAAAAAGTTGAAGGCCTTTATTTTGGAGGGGAGACTGTTGATATTACGGGATGGCTTGGCGGCTATAATTTCCAATGGGCTTGGGCAAGTGGTTATGCCATCGCCCAAGATATTTAGGCATTTTTGGAGAGGTAGCGAGAGGGCTTGAATTTGACGTTTAATCGACAGATTTCTCCGCATAGAGTTGTGTGGCAGCAGCCAAGCGCTGTTTTATTCTCGTTTGCAATTTTTTTGGGGAGAGTACTTTAATGGATTCGCCAAAACCTAAAATTTCTCTTTCCAGTTCAAAGTTAAGTACAACATCGATACGAATTAAGATTGAGCCATCCTCCTTTTTGTCTAAAATCTGCTGTGACGCATGTAAGGGTTTTGTTGCTACATAAGGTGCATTTTTTGCATTGACTTGCAATATCACCCGGTGGCCGCGGTCCTTTTGTGTCTTCGTTACGCCTATAGCATCCGAAAAGTAACGTTCGAAATCGACCCCTGTATATTCCCTGTATGAATTTTTGCCCATTTCCTCGATAGCATTGATCCGATCGAGCGCTAGTGTCATCAATCCTTCACTCTTTTTATGCTGACCAATTAGAAACCATCGATTACGATATTCTTTTAGGAGATAGGGCGAGAAAACAAGATCCTGCTGTTGTGTTGCTTTGAACGATTGGTAGCTGATCAGAAGTGGCGTTTTTTCACGAATGGCTTGATGCAGTGGACTGATAAAAGAAAGGCCTTTTAGCAGATTGTTGCTTTCCATTTGTATAATAGAAGGTGAATTGTCCTTTTTTGTATGGATGCTATCTTCAAGTCGTGCGACAATATCGCTCATTTCATCAAAGCTGGAGAAACCGCTCACATGCTTAAGTACCTCTACAGCCTCCTTCATTTTTTGCATGTCACCGACGGAAATCGGTGAATTGCTAATGCTATAGTTGGGATCTTCATAGGTGTAGAATTTGCGGTGCAAGACGATAATAGGCGCATTGTAGCCGAGCTTATTGCTACGCATGAGTTGAATATCACCTTGTATGGTGCGTTTACTTATCCCATTTTTGATTCCTTCAAATTCATAGAGTGCATCGGAAACCTTTTCCATAAGATCTTCCAAGGTCCATTTCCGATGTCTTAAACGAAGACAATGGTCAATCGTTTTATAACGTATAAGAGCTAGTTTATTGAGTGCCATGTTTTTTTGATAGATTGAAAATACAAAAACTTTCTTTATCTGCGCAAGGTAATTGCGTAGATTTTTGTGTCTTTGATGCAAAATAAATGGTCTTTTCGAAATTGAAAAGAAATTCGGGTTTATCCGAGTAAAATAGCTACTTTTGCGCAGAAGCAAACTGGTTCTATCGCTGCTCTTTTTTGGGAGGAGAGGAAAGTCCGGGCAACATAGAGCAACACGCTTCCTAACGGGAAGGCTGTTATGAAAATAGCAGACAGAAAGTGCCACAGAAAATATACCGCTTTTCGGAGTAAGGGTGAAAACGTAAGGTAAGAGCTTACGGTCTTGTATGGTGACATATATTACGGTAAACCTCGTGTGTTGAAAGACCAAATAGGTTGCGAAATTCGAAGGCTGCTCGTCTTCTTTCAATTTATTGGAATTCGTAATGGGTAGGTTGATTGAGTTTGTCAGCGATGGCAAATCTAGATAAATGATAGAAATTCCACTTCGGTGGTCTACAGAACCCGGCTTACAAGGTTTGCTTCTTTTTCGCTAATTGCCAAAAAAACCTTATATTGATTCCCGTAATTGAAAAAATAGCATAACTCTCGATTTATGAGTACAATTTTAATCATTGATGATGAGCGCGCCATCAGAAGTTCGTTGCGTGATATCTTGGAATATGAAGATTATACGATTTTAGATGTCGACAATGGCCGGGATGGATTAGATATTTTAAAAAAGGAAAAAATAGATCTTGTTCTTTGTGATATCAAGATGAATACGATGGATGGGATGGAAGTCTTGGCGGAAGCACACCAAAGCAGCCCGGATATCCCTTTTATTATGATCTCTGGACATGGTACGATTGAAACAGCTGTTGAAGCGGCGAAAAAAGGAGCATTTGACTTTTTAGAAAAACCGCTGGACCTGAATAGATTATTGATCACGGTTCGTAATGCCCTGGATAAAAGTTCCCTAGTCACAGAAACCAAGGTCCTGAAACGAAAAGTTAGCAGCTCGAAAACAAAAGATATACTGGGTGAATCGGGGGCCATCAAACGTATTAAGGAAACAATTGACCGAGTTGCACCAACAGAAGCCCGTGTATTGATTACCGGGGCGAATGGCTCGGGAAAGGAATTGGTTGCACGCTGGTTACATGAAAAGTCAAATCGTGGACAAGGCCCATTGATCGAAGTGAACTGTGCCGCAATACCTTCTGAATTAATCGAATCAGAATTATTCGGGCATGAAAAAGGATCCTTCACGTCGGCTATTAAACAACGTATCGGGAAGTTTGAACAAGCTAGCGGTGGAACATTGTTCTTGGATGAGATCGGAGATATGAGTCTATCCGCGCAAGCTAAAGTGCTAAGGGCATTACAGGAACATAAAATCACGCGAGTGGGGGGCGACAAAGAAATTGACGTCAATGTCAGAGTAGTAGCTGCGACCAATAAGGATTTATTGAAAGAGATAGAAGATGGTAATTTCAGAATGGACTTGTATCACCGTTTATCTGTCATATTGATCCATGTGCCAGCGTTAACTGATCGTGTCGATGACATTCCTTTATTGTCCACAAACTTCTGTGAAGAGATCTGTATGGAATACGGGATACCTGTAAAGGAAATTACTACTGCTGCAATGAAAGAGTTGAGTCATCTTCCTTGGACAGGTAATATTCGGGAATTGCGCAATATGATTGAACGTTTAATTATTTTGAGCGACAGGTCGATTACCGATAAAGATGTTGTTGCCTTTGCTAACCCGTCCCGCGAACCTGTGAATGGTATAGCTCATGAAAAAAGTGCAACGAATTACGGATTAGATATGGACTCCTTTGATTCGTTTCAAGATTATAAAGATCATGCGGAGAAAGAATTTATAAAATATAAGTTGGAAAAAAATAATTGGAACGTCTCCAAGACGGCCGATGATCTTGATATTCAACGTAGTCACCTGTATAGTAAAATAGAGAAGTTCGGTCTAAAAAGAGATTAACCGTTTAGAGATATTTTAGTCTAGCAGCTGTGAGCGAAAATTGCAGTTTGCTCAGACAAAGTGATAAAAAAAGAGATTCCTTAAGGAATCTCTTTTTTTATCGTCGTCAACCCTTAACCGGGTTATACTTCTTGTGTTTTTAAAATGGCCTTTATATTGGCAACAGATATTTCTGTATAATTATTTATATAATCATTACTTGCAGGTAATTCTTCTTTTTTATGGGTTGAAAGTACGGCGACAACTTTCATTTCAGCATTTTTCGCTGCGGTAATACCCGAAAAAGAATCTTCAAAAACAATACAGCGGTCAACAGGAATTTGCAGATTTTCTGCAGATTTTAGGTAAACCTCAGGATGTGGCTTATGGAGTTTTACATCTTCGCTGCTTAGCGTGGAAGAGAATAAATGACGTATGTTCAATTCATCCAAAATTAAGTCCATATTCTCTCGGGGAGCAGATGTCGCCACAGCAAGCTTAAAACCGTTATTTTTTAATTCCGTTAGAAACTCAATTAAGCCCTTAATAGGGGCAACGTGTTCTTTATAGATCACTCTAAAAAGCTGCTCTTTTTCAAATTCAAGCGTTCGCAGTTCCTCAGAGGATATCGGACGCTGAAAGAAATGCTGCATAATGTAACTATTATGCTTACCATACATATGCTGTTCAAATTCCTCTTCTGTAGCCTGTTGTACATTGTGGTTTTTAAAAAAAGCTCTAAAAGCTTCCGCATGGAAAGGGTTGGTGTGGCTTATGACACCGTCCATGTCAAATATCGCTGCGTATTCTGTCATTGAGCTAATATACAATAATTGCCTTATTTGATCGATTTTACTCATTCATATTCTGGTAAATATTTTCTTCCGACTAGAGAAAGCTGAGATTAAAGCGTCCCTTGTCGCAGCTGCTTACCTCATTATGAAATTGGAAAAAGTCCTCATAAGTATTGGCAGGATAGCTGCCTTCAAAAAGTTCTAGTTTTCTGTAGGTGAATAGTTTATTGTCTTTTATTTCTGACCTAAATTCATACTTTCCAAATGGTTTCTCAATAATTTTCTTTTCAGGAGTTATGTTTTTGAGCATATTTTCCGGGAGGGCAATGCTAATGCTATCGATATCAGCGTACCCCCTTTCAATGAAAATATCTTCCGTTCTATTTCTACTTTCTGCAATATTGGAATGTGTGTTGAATAAATTAGGTTGGATCAAAAGTTTATTACCATTTTTCACAGCGTAGTTTTTGATAAAAATATTCAGGTTCTCCTCAATAAATGGATTTTCCTCCTTATGTTCAATATAGTTTACCTGATTGAAATTGATATTGTCTATATTATAGTATTCCGTGAGAAGCTTATTTTTATCATTATTGCTGGCTAAAAGCACGTCCATATGGTTCTCATATTGGGCTCCGTAGAACTTGGTATTTAAGGTGCCCTGAATGCTTCCGTCTTCCGAAAGTTTTAGGTCGGCATAGCGCAGTTGAAGGTTGGTTGAGTTAATATATTTCGGCGTATGCATGATAACTCCGCCATTTTCGGTACAAGCAACGACATCTCTATCGTCGGTAAAATCGCTAAGAAAACCAAATGGAAGGTTTTGGCTTGTACATTCCAGCCAGGTCGTATCATTTTTGAATGGAATACATAAAATGACGTGATTTCCGTCCTGGGCATTTGCAAAGGTTTTGTGAAAACTTTCTTTGCGTCTGCCTGCTTCGACAATACAGTAATAGGAAGGGATATTGACGGCCGACAACATGCTTCGCATGTAATTCGCCAGTGCTTTACAATCACCGTAGCCCAAGCGGTCTACCTCAGAAGCCGGAAATGGTTCTAAGCCTCCAATGCCAATTTGAATACTGATGTAACGTGTGTTTTTTTGTAAATAATTGTATAGAATCTTTGCTTTGTCTTTATCTGAGCTTGCGTCTTTTGTTAATGCTATAAATTTTTGTTTAGACGCTTCCGTCAAATCTTCTTTTTTGTTCAATAGGCTATTGGATACCCATTGGCCAAATTCTTTCCAATCCCCGAAATTTCCAGTCTTACCATAATAAATAAAATTTTTGGGAACGATGAGTACATTTATTCTTTTCAGGTTAGGATTGGGGCTATAAGATTCATCCTTTTTTGCAGCAATCTGTTCAGTATTCCATGTCTTACTTTCAGTCTTGTCATTTTTCTCTTCCTTGATACTTCCTTTATAGTTCGTTGTTTCAATTCGGCATTCAGTGCCAATTGGTGCAATAAATTGAAAGCTGCTTTTCTCTACGGATACATTACTTGAGACCTCAGGAGTCCAAGATGGAATGATCAAGTTTTGTTTACTTCGAACTTCGTATTGGTATTCGACGGTATAGGGATAGCTGTGATAGTCAGGTACATATAATTTTACCCGAGAATCGGCAAACATCGTACTGTTGTCCACAGCGCTAATATCTTTGAAATCTTTCGTTGCAATTTTCTTTTGCAATATCCCCATTTCGTTATAGATGGCGCCCTTAAGGCTCTTGATTTCGCTAGATTTATTATAATAGACCGGAAGTGAAGCATAGCGGTCCCCATTTTTATTGTAAACTGTGATAGCACACGTTATGGTTGTGATGACCTGTTCGGGCGATTTCATTTCTACCACAGTTTTATCATTGCGTACAGTTGCTACTGCTCTGCTCTTTAATGCACTTGGAATATTGGCGACGTCGTAGTTATCTTGTCCAATTGCGAGGATCGGAAGCAGGAAGTATAGTAAGTTGATGAATACGATTTTCATTTTTTACCGATTAATTTTATGTCTAGCTTTTGTTGTTGAATAATACGTGAATACAATTCTTTGAGTGAAAAATATTCATCGACCGAAAAGATGGGTTTGTTAAACGCGAGGCTCTGTAGTATTTCAAGTTGATTGCCATTGACCTGCGTTACATATCTATATTTTGCAGTTGACTCCGGGAGTGCTAACGATGCATTCTGAGGCTTCTCAGCAATTTCATAGCGATCGGGGATTGTCAATTTGACTGAGTATAATGTTTTGGATTTAAAACCCATATCAACTGGATAAGTTCTTTCCTGTGCTTTAAATGGATTGTAGGAAATCCTGTCAATAATATTGGGCGCCAATAATAATATGTCTTGTTCCATCTGTTTGGAGACATCTACAATGACATCAAATTCCTCTATTAATAGCTGATCAATTTCTTCTAGGTTTTGGATACTCGATTTTGTTAAAGTTACATTGGGCATTTCTTCGTCCAGTTTTTCCCAGTATTCCTCCAAAGAATTGAATTTGGCGATATGTTGGCGTTTTAAAAAGGCTTTGTTACCCCTGCTACTTATGGTCAGTTTTCCCTTAATTTTAGCTTGTTCATCTAAAGCTCCCTCCAATACGTAGCTTACATCGGAAGACTCTTCTACCATAAGCGGAAACCAGTCTGAGCTCTTTTTGGAGTAGATAATTCTTCCCCGTTCATTTAGACATTGTAAGGGCAGCTCTCCAAAAGGTAAGTATGGATTGGAGGCATCTAGTTTATATTTCACGCCATCTACATCTACGCAAGCGATGACATAGTCGAAATCAGATAATACGGGAAATAAGGCATT
Organism: Sphingobacterium sp. UBA1897; assembly: GCF_002337775.1. Taxonomy (NCBI): domain Bacteria; kingdom Pseudomonadati; phylum Bacteroidota; class Sphingobacteriia; order Sphingobacteriales; family Sphingobacteriaceae; genus Sphingobacterium; species Sphingobacterium sp. UBA1897. The sequence continues at coordinate 142,656 of NZ_DDGR01000003.1, read as the reverse complement.
GGGCGTTCCGTTTCGTCGCGTTGAAAGAATAATAGGGTAGGCCTCCAGATCTGCCGCTAATAGCGCAGTTACTAGCGCTAAATTGATGTCGCCAATATTGCCAGTTCGTTTTTCCAATGCTTTTTCAATGCCAGATTCTGCATATTTGCCTAAATAGTTATTCCATTTTATTTGTTTGTTGATATAGTTATAGATCTTCTTTGCTTTTTCTAATTTGCTGTCAGTAGGGGATACAATTGTTGCTAAATTGGCTTTGAATACGTCTGTTTTTTTTAATTGACCTCCAAAAGCCTTTTCATTCATGAGGTCTGTATCTACGTCTTTCCAGGTTTTGCTAAATGTCTTCTTACTACCAGTACTCGGATAAAAGATCGATTCAAGCTCATAATAGATAGCAGATTTGAAATTGGTTGGCGAAGTCATGTAGTCCTCTTCAACAAATGCCGGAATGTTCTTCATTGTATAGGTCAATTTTGAACAATCCATTCGCAGTCCATCCAGGAAAATATATTCTTTCAATGCTTCGGCTTTTTGATCGGTAAGCTTGTACGGACCACGTAGAACTACATTGTAGGCGAAAGAAGCAGGAATAATAGCGATATATTGGCTTTGTATTTTGGGAATATCATCTTGAAATTCCCATGTTTTGAAATTAAATAAATCCTGCTCTAGTGTCCGATAGGACACTTCAATAATAGAGCCTTCTTTAATATTCGGAAGGGTAAATTTATTAAGGTCCAGATAGGCCGAGTAATTTTCCCTGAAAACTTTCTTATTCTCAAGCTCCGTTTTCTCTATCCTGCCATTTTCTAAGTTATATGTAACAGCTTTGAGTTCGTCAAAATAGTCACGTATGTAGCTTCCGCGTTTATAGGAGGGAATCTCAAAATTAGCTTTTTTAAACCCCTCTTTGTTATTGATACGGATAAGTACATGGTATTCATGCTGAAGTTTTATACGATTATCATAATCATCAACAAAAACAGAACTCCGTCCAAACTCATTCAGCACGATAGCGTTGGCGCTACTATCTAGGTCTGTTTTCGAAAAATCCGAAATAGAAACTTTACCAAAATCAAAAGTTTGGGCTATACTATTTGTATAAATAGAAAATATTAAAAATAGCGTTAAAAACTGGCGCATAACTATAGGTGTAATAATTCACGAATATAAGTTTTTAGCCAAAATTAAACGATACTTTAAAATAATTATTTGTCTAGTTGCAAAAGATTATTAATAATTTCGGTGATGGTATCGACATCTTCACCATCTTCCAGCATAGAGAATGCAAGATAGGTGGCATAGATTTCAGGACTGAATTTTACGTGCTTATCAGCGATAAACCGATCGATCTGCTCTTCATTGCATTCAAAATGAATACTTTGTAGTTCGTTGAAAAGATTGGTTGAAATGGTCTGATGGTTTTCACCACAGGCAAACCCTGCAATAATATGGAATAGAAACTTATCGGTTATTTCGTCATCTTCCTTTTTGAACATCGCACGAATATGCTTATAATCGAATTTAGTTTTTGCGCTATTCACAATAGTGTCCCAAATCTGATACTCTGCTTTTGTCTCCATAGCTCGCTTTAAATTTATATTGGTATAACCAATATAGCAAAAATAATTTGATTTTTGGCAAGGATAATGAAACTTATTGGCCTACTCAAAGGAGCTGTAATAAGCGGATTATCTGTAGGTATAAAATTTGCCAGATCGTCGGGTAAAGGACGGGATGTCAATCATGATGAAGAACTTAGGCTTGTAGTAAGGTGAAAACTATCTCCCCTAAAAAGCAGCCTAATATAACACCAAATAAAATCGACAAAATCACTTTTAACCATACTGGGCTTGTTGCTAAAATCAGTTTCATGGAGCAAAATTGCTTTAAAAATATACTTGAATGAAGACTTTTCTCTTATTTAAAGCTAGCTGTGGCGATACAATGACATGAATTTTTGGCTTTGTGGTATGATAATTGAAAATTAATAGTTGGATTCGATTTTTTTAGTAATTTAAGTCGGAAAATGAAATTGTTGAAATAGCCTGATTTATAATTATGATAACACGAATAGTATTGACAATTGTTCTATTTACTTTAACAAAAGTTGGACTTGGCCAACAGGTGAATATTGATAAAATTCGAAAAGAATATGCGGAGGCCGTGAAGGACGAAGATCTGTGTGAACATAATTTGGAGGTGCTGACGGAAGGTGCCAAATCACCGACCGAGAAAGTATACCTGGCCGCTTATCAAATACTTTTAGCGAAACATATCGGCAATCCATTTAAGAAAGTTGGGCAGTTCAAAGAGGGCAAAAAGCATTTGGAAGAAGTGATTAAGGAAAATCCAAATCATATTGAAGCACGGTTTATACGTTGGAGCGTACAGGTGCATGCGCCTTCTTTTTTGGGATATAACAATAATATCCTTGAAGATAAAAATTTCCTTGTTAAAAATCTTTATAAATTACCCAATGAAGAGGCTAAATCAATTATTTATAATTATCTCAAAGGCGCAAATCCCTATCTTAAAGGTGGGCAAGTATTTAGCGCTACAGAGCTGAAGGAGCTAGCCCAATAGGACGTTAAAGGTTGTTAATTTGACAAGAATGTGGGGTATTTTGGCTAGAATATTGCGTATCTTGCTATATGAATTAATTCAACATCTACAAAAAGAGTATATCATGAAGAATTTAGTTTTTCCAATGACTGTATTAACAGCCAGTTTGTTTGTTATCGGATGTGGTGTCAGTAAAAAGCAATATGCTGGTTTACAGTCCGACTATAGTAAATTACAAACGGAGCACAGTCAATTGACCAAACAATATCAGGATGGACAGCTTCAATTGGCTGAAGGTCGGACACGGATCAAGAGTTTAGAAGATCAGTTGGCCTCTGAACGACAAAATAATGCGGATCTTCGATCGGCTTATGCTGCTTTACAGAAATCGCTAGATAACAGTATTAATCAGAATTCACAGGGAAATATCAATATTTCCAAGTTGGTTGATGAAATTAACGCTTCAAATAAATATATTAAGCATCTCGTTGAGACGAAAAACAAATCCGATTCCTTGAATCTGGTATTGACCAATAATTTGACAAGATCGCTTAGCCGTGAGGAATTGCAGGAAGTTGATGTACAGGTGTTAAAAGGGGTAGTTTATATCTCACTTGCTGATAATATGCTTTACAAATCCGGTAGCTATGAAATTAATGATAGAGCCGATCAGACATTAAGTAAAATTGCGAAAATTATCCAGGATTATAGGGATTATGAAGTATTGATTGAAGGTAATACCGATACCGATCCAATTTCTAAACCTAATATTCGGAATAACTGGGATTTAAGTACCTTACGGGCTTCTTCTGTGGTACAAGCTTTACAAAATAAATATGGTGTGGATCCTAAACGCTTAACTGCAGGTGGTAGGGGCGAATATAATCCAATTGCAGATAATACGACCGCGCTAGGTAAGCAACGGAATAGAAGAACGCAGATTATTATCACCCCTAAATTGGATCAATTTATGGAGTTGATTGATAAAGCTCCGGAAGCTACCGAAGTACCATCGGCACAATAGATTTTAATGCGGTAAATAAAAAAAATCCTTTCCGTTTTCGGAAAGGATTTTTTTTATTATCCAAAGAATTTAGTCGGGTCAAAACCATGCTCTTTCAACACATCATCTGGTACGCCATTCCAGACTCCAGGTTTATTTCCGGCATAGCCGATATCTTTCACACCCATTTCACTTGTGTAAAATCCTGAGGAAGTCAGATTGCGCATCAATGAAAAGAAGGCGGCACCTTGTTTCATTTCCGGTTTTGCCAAATCAGGGTAGGCAATATCATCCACTAATGCAAGTTGATCTTTTGCGCCGCATTTGATAAATACTGTTCCGTAACGCTTTTTGGATTGGAGGTCGAGCCAACGAAGCCCGCCACGCATAGGGATTTTATTATCAGGCAAATCTTTTACGATAAATTCGATGAAATCGGGTACTCCCGCCTCAGAAGCACTTCCTGAAATATTATCCTTAGGAATAATAATATCTGCCAAAACAGTGATTGTAGCCATTTCATGTTCGTCAAAAAACTTTTCGGCATATAATTGTTCCGTGCGTTCGTATTCAAAATCCTGGACTCCAGGTAACTTTTTGCTATTGTCAGCTACCGCATTTTTAGCATCTTTTGAATTGCAAGCTGCGGTTAAAAGACCAGATCCAGCTGCAATTAATCCTAATGCTCTTAAAGATTCTCTTCTATTCATGCTTTTAACCGTTTAATTTTTTCTTTTCTTGAAGTATATATTCTGCTGTCCGCATTGATAAAGCGAGTATTGTCCAGGTCAGATTTTTGTCACCTTGTTGTACAAATGGTCCCGCATCCACGACGTAGAGATTCTTACAATCGTGCGCTTGTCCCCATTTGTTCAAAACGGAGGTTTTAGGGTCATTTCCCATTCTTGTGGTACCACCTTCATGAATAATTTTTCCGGGAGCTTCCAGGCCATATAATGTATTTGCTCCTGGTATTTTAGAAGTAATTACAGCGCCCATTTCGTGCATAATAGACTGAAATGTCTCTTGCATATGTTTGGCTTGTGCTATTTCTTCATTCGCCCATTTGTAGTTGAAACGTAGCACAGGAATTCCGAATTTGTCGACTTTATCCGGGTCAATTTCACAGTAATTGTCTTTTCTTGCCAATGCCGTTCCCCGGCCTGCCATACCTACATTTGCACCATAATAGCTACGGAAATCTTCTTTTAATGCAGTACCATAACCGCCTTTGGCTTTTGACTTCCCATCCGAATTTTTTGCCAGGTCATTTACTTTCGGTACCCAATTCAAAAATCCATAAGAGGGCATATGTAAACCACCACCATATTCGATGTGGTAACCTCTTGGGAAACTCAACTTGGCATTATCTTCCCACCATGGTGAATAAATATGGACACTTCCAACGCCATCTTCATTATAACGCTTCCGGTCAAGTAGTTGTGGTAAAAATCCAGATAAACTGGCCCCTGTAGAATCGTGGAGATATTTTCCAACTAAACCGCTGCTATTACCAACACCCCCAGGATGCGATTTTGATTTGGAATTTAACATGATCCGCGCGCTTTCACAGGCACTAGCACCCAAAATAACGGTTTTCCCTTTAACGGTATATTCCTGCAGATCCTTGGTGTTTACATAAGAAACACCAACTGCAATTCCTTCATCATTTGTAATGACTTCCCTTACCATTGCATTGTCTATCACCTTTAGGTTACCTGTTTTCATCGCTGGAATAACCAGACAAGATGAAGACGAAAAGTCCCCATAAACTTTACATGCACGGCCACATTGGCCACAGTAGAAACAGGTACCTCGATCTTTAATATCTTTTGATACTTCGGTTAGCACGGCTCCTCTTCCGGGAATCACTGGAACTCCAGCTTTTTTGGCACCTTTTGCAATATATAATTCGTTTAAGCGTGGCTTAGGTGGTTTCATAAAAATACCATCGGGTTCGTTATGAATACCTTCTGCTGTGCCATATATTCCGATCATTCGATCTACACGGTCATAAAATGGTTTAACTTCTTCATAAGTGATAGGCCACTCGTCTGTTACTCCATCCTTTGGCTTGAAATCGTCAGGTCCCATACGCAATGAAATTCGACCCCAGTGGTTGGTTCTGCCGCCCAGCATACGTGCTCTGAACCATTCAAATTCAGTTCCCGCTACCTTGCTGTAGGGTTCACCTTCGATTTGCCAGCCACCGAAGGCTGCATCAAAATCCCCGAATGGCCTTGTGGTACCGGCACCTCTTCTTGGAGATTCCCAAGGCCAGCGTAGTTGTAACGAATCTTTTGCTGGGTCATAAAAAGGACCTGCTTCCAGCATCAATACTTTAAGCCCCGCATGTGCAAGTATATAACCTGCCATACCACCACCTGCGCCGGAACCAACTACGATGGCGTCAAATAATTCGGGATTTTCTTTAATTTGATAATCTGACATAATTAAATGAAGTAATTAATTGAGAGGCCTGTGCGATACATTTGCCCTAAGGCTGCAATGTAAATGAGAAGGTTCAATTAATTTAATGGTTATTGTTTCATGTTTAAAATCATCGTGAATATATCGATAAAAATTCTTTTTTTTTAATTTAATTTATCGATTTAGCAGATTTTAAATAAAGAATATGGGATTGTTACAAAAAATACGGTGTTTTATTAAAATTTTATGGAGGGCAGTCATTGAATACTGCGTTTATTCCGTTGCAACGAAATAAACGCAGTTGTCATTTATAGGTCTTTTAGTTTGATGACTTTGTTGATATGGATTTCCTGTAGAAAGACCTCATCATGTGAAATGACGAGTAGCGTACCTTTATAAAGCTGAATCGCTCGGGTTAGCATCCGGATATTTTGAAGATCTAAATTGTTTGTTGGTTCATCAAGAATAATTAAATCTGGAGACTGTTGCTGAATGGTGAGGCAACATATTATCAGACGCATTTTTTCACCACCGCTCAATAGTTGGCAGGGTTTGTTCCAATCGTCTTTTCCAAATAAGAACCGATTGAGCCTAATTTTGATCTCATGTTCAGGTAGTGCGTCGCTATTGAATTGCTGGGCCTGCTCGTAAATACTTAGATGCGAAGACAAAATGGAGTATGTTTGATCTAAATAGATCGCACGAAATGATTGACGTTCAATTTTTCCTTGTACAGGTGTCAATTGGCCGAGTAGAAGTCTGACCAATGTCGTTTTACCAGATCCATTCTGACCTTGTAGTGCGATACGATCTCCACTGAATAATTGAAAGTTGATGTCAGCTGGCCAGAGTCCTTGTGAGTCATACTTGAAATTGACATTTTCGACTTTGATCATACTCTTTCCGGTTGGAAAGGCACTGTTTCCTAAATCTATTTTAATCTCATCCAGTGCAGATTGTGAACCTCGGAGTTCCTGTAGGTCGGATTTGATATCTCCAATTTTGTCCTGATGCACACTTTTTATCTTGGCGGTACTTTTTTCAGCATTGTTGCGCAGTGTATTCATCATGATGCGCGCTACACCTGCCTTTTCCTGTTTTTTTTGACCGCGGTTGTTTAATCTATTTTGGCGTTCGATTGTTTCTCTTTCTTTCTCCTTTGCAATTTTGATCGCCCTTTCCTTGTGATGAATATCTTGTTGTAACGCCTGGCGCTCGGTCTCTTTTTGAGTTTCGTAAAAGGCATAATTTCCCCCATACCGCTTGATACCTTTTGGGGTCATTTCGGCCATGTCATCCAATAAATTAAGCAGGGTTCTATCGTGGCTAACAATAATCACTGTGTTTTTGCTTGATTGAATCCAATCGTATAGTAGTGTTTTGCTATCCATATCCAAATGGTTGCTGGGTTCATCAAGAAGAATAAGTTCGGATCGGTGAATGTGGATTCCGGCCAATAAGACTTTTGTTTTTTGTCCACCACTAAGGGACGACATCTTCTGTGTCAACTGGATATCGGGCAGATCCCATTGCTCGAAAGCTTCTTGGCAGCATTCCTCCAAGGTCCAATCATCTTGAAGTCTATTGAAATTTTCTTCAGACGCATCGCCAGCTAATATGGCGTGGAGTGCATTTAATTTTTTGGCAATGCCAAGTGCTTCGGCGACTGTCTTATCCTCAAATTGTCCCACAACTTGAGGGACATAATAGGTGCTGGTATTGACTTGTACGCTGCCACTGGAAGGTGATAGTTCTTTGGCAATCAGTCGCAATAAAGTTGATTTACCGACACCATTGTGGCCGATGAGCGCTATTTTCTCTTGCGCATTGATGTGTAGATTTATGTTCCCAAACAATAAATCTTTATTCGGATGTATATAAGAAAGTTGTTGTAATGAAAGCATGTTGAAATTCTTTAAATGTTAGAAAAGACCATTTGGACAGGTATTGTCAATGGATGGTATTTATTTCGTTCTAAAGAATTTTAATCTTACATGCAGTTTTAAGGATGTTGAGAGAAGCAAATATAGCGTTTTTATTTTGATGACGGGAAAGTTTTTGAGGAATAGTCAAATTGTTTATTTTTCTACTATTTGCTTCGGACAAATTGTACTTTTGAAAAAACGAATATTGTGAATAGAGTTCTCCTTATAGATGACGAAGAGAAACTTCGGAAATTGATGGCCAAAATTATTAGCCTGGAAGGTTTTGATGTGATTGAAGCTGCTGATATTAAATCGGGGTTGAAAAAGCTTGAAGTCAGTGATGTGGACGTTGTACTTTGTGATGTCAAACTGCCTGACGGTAATGGGGTAGAAACGGCCAAATTAATTAAAGAACGGTATCCAATTGTAGAGATTATTCTATTGACAGCATACGGGAATATCCCGGACGGTGTTCGGGCGATAAAAAATGGTGCTTTTGAATATATTACCAAAGGAGATGACAATAATCGCATTATCCCTCTGCTTTATAAAGCCAGTGAAAAGGTTGCATTGGCACGAAGGGTACAACAGTTAGAAAAGCGATTAGGAGATAAACTTTCTTTCGATAAGATTATTGGAAAATCTAGTGCAATAAAGGCTGCCATTGGCATGGCACAAAAAGTTGCCGTTACAAATACAACGGTCTTGCTAACAGGCGAGACTGGTACCGGTAAGGAGGTTTTTGCACAGGCAATCCATCAGGCGAGTTCCAGGAGAGCGCGTAGTTTTGTGGCCATTAACTGTGCCGCATTTACAAAAGACCTGCTGGAAAACGAGCTGTTTGGTCATAAATCCGGTGCCTTTACCGGTGCTACTAAAGATCAGCGGGGTTTGTTTGAAGAAGCACATTTGGGGACTATTTTTCTGGATGAAGTCGGGGAGATGGCCTTGGAACTTCAGGCCAAAATTCTTCGCGTTTTGGAAACGGGCGAGTTTTTAAAAGTTGGGGACTCCAAACCAACGAAAGTGGACGTACGTATCATAGCCGCGACCAACAGAAATCTCGAAACCGAAATTGCATCTGACCATTTCAGGAGTGATCTATTTTATAGGTTGTCTGTTTTCACGATTGAATTGCCGCCACTGCGTGAGCGTATTGAAGATATAGCGACTTTGGCACAATACTACGCCGATATCTTTGCTTTAAAATCCAACTTGAAACCCTTGCGGATGACCCCTGAGTTTGTGCAGGCATTGGAATCTAACCTATGGCGGGGAAATATCCGTGAACTGAAAAATGTGATTGAGCGCAGTGTGATTTTGAGCGAGGGCGGCATATTAGGTGTTGAGGGTCTTCCTTTCGGTGAACGTGAGTATAGAGAAGGGGCAAGCGTCTTATCAAACTTTTCAATGTCCAATATGGAGAGGCAACATATACAACGTGTATTGAAACATACGAATGGAAATAAAGCTGAAGCTGCTCGATTGTTAGAAATCGGCATAGCTACCTTGTATCGAAAAATTGAAGAATATAAAATCCAATGAAACTTAAAGCAAAGCTGACATTTGGGGTAGGATTTTTATTTTTTATGATCTTACTGCTTGCAATAGTGAGTGGGTATTATGTTTATCGATTAAAAAAAGATACCAATAATATTTTAGTCGACAATTATAATACGCTGCATTATTCCAGAAATATGCTGTTGGCCTTGGAGGATCTTCATACGAATGAGAAGGGCATTGCGCAATTTGAACATAATTTAAGCCTCCAAAAGCGCAATGTAACTGAGCCTGGAGAACGAGCGGTGACCGAACGTATAGATCATCACTTTTTGAGTTTAGCGAAACAGCTGAAAGATTCTACAATTGCTGCTGACTTACACAAAGATATATTTCAGCTAATGTATCTTAATATGCAGGCAATTGAAAACAAAAATAATATCGCCAATGCAACAGCTGAAAAAGCTATTTTGGCGATCTCCATTGTAGGTGCGATCTGTTTTATGATTGCGTTTGTATTACTTGTCAATCTCCCCCTAGCCATTGCTGGTCCAATTGTACAATTAACCGATAGTATTAAACAGATTGCTGCTGGGAACTATAAAAGGAGACTTCATTTTAAGCGAAAGGATGAATTTGGAGAAGTGGCGCAATCGTTCAATACAATGGCTCAAAAACTCGAGGAATATACGGAAAGTAAATTGGGTAAGATCTTGCAGCATAAAAAGAGAATTGAAGCGCTTATTGATAATATGCATGATGCCGTTATAGGGATAGATGAGGAAAAAAGAGTGCTCTTTGCAAATGAACCCGCTTGTTTGCTCTCGGGGTTAAAACACGCAGAATTTGAAGGGCAAAAATTAGTGGAAATAGCTTCTTCCAATGATTTGATTCGTAAGCTTCTCGATAGGATCAACGCTTTAAACCAGCAATCCGAGCATCTTGGTTTGGTTCAGATCTTTGCCTATGGAAAAGATAACTACTTTGAACTGGAGGTTATAGACATTAATGTTGTACCAACGGGAGAGGAGAGTTCGCAGTTTATTGGACAATTTATTTTGTTGAAGAATGTGACAAGTTTTAAGGAACGTGATGTCGCAAAAACAAATTTTATTGGAACGGTATCTCATGAACTGAAGACACCAATCGCATCAATACGCATGGGGATCCAATTGCTCGAGAATAAGCGGATTGGAGAGTTGAATGAAGAACAAAAAGACTTGCTTGAAGGAATTGCTGATGATACAGAGCGGCTTCTGAAAATTACGGGAGAACTTTTGGATATTGCACAAGTGGAGAGCGGTACCATTCAGATGAAGCTGAATCCGGCGACAATCGGACCGATTATAGATTATGCCCTTTTAGCCAATCGTTCAATGCTTGACCAAAAGAAAATCCAACTACAGGTTGAACTGGAAGAGGAACTGCCGATGGTTTTTATTGATAACGAGAAGACCGCATGGGTATTGACGAATCTACTGTCCAATGCAATTCGTTATTCGGATGAAGGGGGGGCGATTTGTCTTGCTGTCAAAAGAATGGGCGCCAGGGTGCTTTTGCGTGTTGAAGATCAGGGGCAAGGAATCCCGGTACAATATTTAGCGAAGATTTTTGATCGGTATTTCCGTGTTCCAGGGGGTACAAAGGAAGGAACAGGCTTGGGGTTAAGCATAAGCAAGGAATTTATCGAAAGCATGGGGGGAGAGATTGATGTGCAAAGTGTTTTTGGTACTGGAAGTGCATTTTTCGTTTATCTTCCTATTGCACCGCTTAAACAATCCACTTAAAAAAAGGAAGAGCTCCATGAAAAGCTCTTCCTTTTTTGCTTAACGAGTGATTGAAAGATACTGCAGCTTGCTACGCAGAGGCTGCAGGATCGGCACCCGCTAAAGTTTTATTTCATTGTCATCGATAAGTTTTGCATCACGTGTATTTTTTTGTACTGCGATAGCTGAAAAAATACTCAATGAGAAGGACATTGCATAGAATCCTTTTTCACTTAACAGCAGATCCGCGTTCCATAGGCCTACAGTTAATAGCACGACGGCAGCAATTGTTGCAAACCAGCTTAAGCCATAGTACAATTCGGTAACAGCTAGTCCTTCTGCTTTATCTCTTACACTTTTTTGAACGGAGATGACCGCAAATAGCGCAAATAGTAAAATTGTAAAATAGTACCCTTTTTCATTTAATGCCATTGTTGCGTTCCATAAGCCTACACAATAGCTAACGGTACCAACCAATAATGCAGTCCATGAGGCTCCAATAAATGCTCCTGTTGGTTTAAATGGGTTTCTTTTGTCTAAATTTCTTTCAGCCTTTTTTTCTTCAATCATGTTTTTTAGCGGTTCCATAATTTTCTTGTTTTAGTTTTAATTTGTTGTTGTTTTATGATTCAAATATCGATAGGAACTAATTATTTTAAAACTTGAATTTATAAGAATACTGACGATATAATTTTGTTTAATATATTTGTTTAATTCTAAATTTAAGCTATGGCGGACGCGATATCAGATCTCCTATTATTATTGAGTAAAGATGATATTAGGGATTTTAAAACCTTTTTGAAACAAAAGAATAAGCGAAATGATGTGAAAAATATCAAGTTACTTGAGATTATAGAAACTGATGATATAAATAAGCTAAAAAAGTTATATGATCCCATTAAAAACCGGGATGCTTATCACGCATTGAGGAAAAGGCTTCATGATAGTCTTTTGTTTTTTCTTTCAAATAAGGTTTTTGAACGAGACAACAGTGAAGCCCACGAAGCGTTGAGATTATTTGTTGTGGGTCGTTTTCTATTGGAAAGTCAGTTCATTAAGATTGGATTCAAATGCCTTCAACGGGCTGAGGACAAGGCTCTTGTTCTGGATCAGTTTAGTTTGCTGAACGAAATCTTGCAAATCAGACTACAATATGCACATTTAGATTTGAATGTCAATTTGGAATTGCTTATCGATCGTTTTACCGAAAATCAGCAAAAACTGCAGCAAGAAGCAAAATTTCAGATTGCTTATGCGCTATTGCGTTCAGCATTGCAGGATATTCATTTGAAAGCAAAAATAATTGATATCAATAAGTTGATTTTGCGTGTACTGCGTAAATACAGTATTTCTTTGGATGATCTCTTATCATTTAAATCACTCTATCAACTTCTGTATATCGCAAATGAGTATGCCGCAATACATCAAAACTATACACTGGTTCGTTCTTTTTTAAAAACAGCAGATAATTTTTTGATGAAGTATGATGAACAATCGGCGCATCAACTATTTTACTATCTTCATATTTTGTATTATCTGGCCAATTTTAATTTGAGGAACGGATTCTTTAATGAGAGCATCGGGTATTTAGAGCGCTTGAATGAAGTTTTATCTCAAGGAAATACGGTTTTTCGAGTCCAGTTTCAGCTGCGGTGCCATTTGTTGATGGCATTGAATTTCCATTACCTTGGCGATGGAGTAAAAGGTCTTTCCGTGTTAAGGGCGGGGATTAAACAAGCCTCAACAAAATCAAGTGAGGTTGATCTTGCGGATCTACAGTTGTGTTTGGTGATGTTTTTAACGCAATTTGAAGATAAAACAGCATTGATTGAGCTTCGACAGTTGATTCGAACAGATGCTTGGTACGAGAAGAAAATGGGTATGTTGTGGACGATTCGGAAGAGTCTGCTTGAAATTCTGATCCATATTCAATTCGATCACATCGATTTGGCAACCTTGAAATTAAAAAGCTTTGTCGGTAGGTATAAAAAATACTTGCTGAATGTCAAGGAAAACAGAGTGATTGATTTTGCCAAATTGGTAGAGAAATATCTTTTAAATCCAGCAGTTATTCAAGGGAAATCCTTTCGGGCAGCTGTTCAAACTTTGGCGGAGGACAAAGAAAATAAAGATTTATTTATTATGGGATTTATTGCTTGGTTGAAAGCTCTTAGTGTATCTCAAAGTCCGTATCAGGTTTTATTGAACTTGATTAAAGAAAATAGCTGGTGATCAAAGAAGATAGCCGGTGATCAATAATAAAGGTGATCAATAATAAATATGTAAGACGATTTGTTTCTTTGAAGAGTCAATCAGGTTCTGTAGTCTTTTGTAGAATTCGACGTTTACCATAGGACAGCCTTCACTGAGACATATTGGATCTACTTGTTCATCGTAAGGCATGCGGTCATATTTGTGTAGAACGATGTTTCTAGCATATGCATTGCTATTGGAGCTATCTAAGCCATATAATTTATATGCTTTTCCAAATTTACCGTTATACGAGCTGCCGATAGCGTAACTACCTAGCGATGTCGCATGAGAGTTATCTGTATTGCTAAATTGCAAAAGATTCTTTTTTCCGGTTTCGGAGCCGGATCCATGCGCCACTAGCCCTTGATCTAGAATCCGATCTGTTTTTAGATCTACGACAAAAAAACGATTTCTTCCCGAGGGTCTTTTCATATCCAAGAGAAAGGATATGTCACTATTATACTCTTTGTTGTTTATGATGCGTTTTTTTACGTTCTTTATTGCCATCGTATAGCGAAAGGCGTCTGAAGGAGTATTTTCTTCCTTATCAACAACGGCTAAAAGCGTGTTTTTTTGAATGGTTTTGTATGTGATAAGGCCAATTCCAAGGATAATAACCAAGAGAATGATTTTATTCATGTAAATAAAGTATATTTCATAAAGTGCTTTTATTGAAACTTATGTCTGCTGTTCGAGAGACCTATTCTATTTGTTTATAAAATCGTTCGAAGGTTTTCCAGTATTTATCTTTGTAGATGCTATAATCAATTTGAAGATTGTCCCTGTATTCTTCGATTAATCGATCAATCGTTCGTGAGGCTTTTCGAAATTCTGTACAAGCCAAGTAAATTTCCCTGAGGTTATCGGCAGTTTCTCTTCCGATATTAAGAAATCCAATATCAATTGGAAGACTGTCCATTAATTCTTCTTCAAATTTATCCATTAAATCGTAAGTCTCCTGATCGGGCATGCCATTGGTTGCTGTTCCGTCATAATTAATCTTTAATGTAACTATCCAAGGGTGAGAAGCTTTTCCATCCCAGTCTAATAACGTCGTATTGATGATAGCAAAGATAGGTAAGTCGTTCTCCAGGATACCCTCAAAAGCAGTGTATGTGTCATCTGCGGCCCGGTGTCTAACGTCGGTATATTTTTCCACAAATTCCTTTTCCCGCCAGATCAAATAGTCTTTTAATTTAAGTAGAGGAATCAGCTCTTCTGTTGCAAGCTCTTTTGAGGTGACATTCAAGTTGTCTATGGCTATGATCGAGTTCAATTCACCAATGTAATTGTCTAGAAATATTTCTATCCCATGGGAAATATTGGCTTTGTTCTCTTCCGTAAAATCGGGGTGAACAATAACAATATCGACTTCATCCGGATGGTATTTGTGTTGAATGGGGTAAAAAAACATATCCTTGATGTCAAAAGTGAATCCATACATCGTGATTTTGAATTTTTCCATATCCGCAATAGCGGGTTTTAATGCAGTAAATTTCCAACGTGCTAATGCTGGAGCAGAAGCAATCAGATGCTCGACGAACGCAACGTTTTTGATAACACCATCAGGGGTAACTACAAGTTCTGCGGTGTCATCATCGTACATTCCCGTTAAGAAATACAGTTCCTTGCGAAGAGCATCGATCTTCGGCGAAAGTTTGCTGAAAAAATTCTGATCAATTTGTTCTCCAGTCTTGACGATTTGAAAAAATGCGTGTTCGTTTTTTGTAAACCAATCCCAAAAATCCGCTATACTGTCCTTTTTATTTTCTTTTTTACCAAAAATATTGTTCAAAAATCCCATAATTAATAGCTGTTTGATTGAATCATCAAAGTGCGTATCTGTTACTTAAAGCGTTTTTATAACCACAGAGGATTAAATGATCCGAATGAAATAATCATGAATACCTCTGTTCCTAAATTTAATTATATAATTATAATCCGGCAAGGGAATTTAAGTTTAAAAATAATTGGACAAACAATTGCGTATGGAGTTTGTTAGGATTATTGTTGGAATTATAAATTAAAATTGGTCTTATGAAATTTAGCAAATTAACATTTTGTCTATTGGCAACTACAGTTGTGCTTTCCTTTACGGCTTGCAAATCAGGTTTATCTGATGAGAAGTTGGAAGAAAAGATCGAAAACGCACTTACCGGTCGTAAAACCGTGGACGTCGACGTCAAAAAAGGGGAAGTTATCTTAAGTGGTACGGTTGCTTCCGAAGAAGAAAAGCAACAAGTGGAGTCTATTGCTAAAACAGCAGGCGATAAGGACATCAAGTCTATTCAAAACAATATTATCGTTAGCGCCCCAGTGTCATCGACTCCAGCTCCTATTGAGGTATCCAATAATGATGCGGTGCTTGGAGCAGCAGTGAATACGTTTATGAAGGATTTTCCTACGGTACAGGCAAGTGTAAAGGATGGTGTGATCGCTGTTACAGGTACTTTGGAGCAGCCTAAGATAATCACCTTAAAGCAAGGTTTGGATAACTTAAATCCAAAAAAAGTGGATCTAAGCGGTATTGTTGTCAAAAAATAAAATAGTGAAGTTATGTCATTGCAGGAAAAATATAAGGTTCTTTTAGATACGGCACAGTCTTCAGGTGTAAATGACCTGAACTACGCCGAAATGGATGGAGTATTGCAAATTCGTGGTACAGCACCAACAGCAGATGTGAAAAATAAGCTCTGGGAAATCTACGGTAATATAGATCCTAATTTCCAAACTGGAGATGTGGTCTTAAATGTAGATGTGGCAACGGAAGTGCCCGGAAGCCAGGTGAAAGTTATAACAGAAAATAGCAATTTGAATATTAGAAAAGGCCCTGGTACAGACCAGCCTATCGTGGGAAAAGCTGCTAAAGGAGAAATCATCACATTGATTAGTAAGGCTAATGATCAATGGTGGTTGGTCAGAACCAAAGATAATGAAGAAGGGTATTGTTATGCACAATATTTAGAGTCTGTTTAGTTCTCGAATGTTATTTGCATGATGGGTACCAGTACCAATTGGCTTTGAAAAAAGGGGAGTTATTGATAAATAACTCCCCTTTTTTCATTTCACGATTAAGCTTGTCTGTTCTGTAATATGGAGGTACTACAGCATCTATCGTATTGGGGAATTATTTGGAAAATCAACCGTATTTTAATTTTTGGTGTAATAATTGTATTACTGTTATTGCAACAATTTTATTACATTATGTCGAAATCACGTTTTATCATATTATTATGCTTGTGTTTAGCTGTTCAGTTGGGAGTTGCGCAAGAGTATGTTCGCTTGGACAAAGATCGTTATCAATTGCATTTGTCAGAATATCCAAAGGATACAATCCGGGTACTTGAAAAAGGCAAAGAAACGAAGTTGAAACAGGGGAAATATATTCTGCAAAAGAATCAATTTATGGGACTTTCCAATGCATTTATAACGATTAATCAGGATGGCATCGTCGATGGTGATTTTAAAATTGAAAGAGATGGGCGTACCGGTGATGTTATCGTAAGACATGGTGTATTGCAGCAAATGACTGTGAAATCTGCTGCATTACCAGACTTTCAATACACCATAACGGATAGTTCAAGTGTGCAGCGTAATTTTAAGAATGGGAAAATCAGTCAGGAAAAAACGGTATTCTACCGAGCAGCAAATAGTGGTAAAAAAGTGACAAAAGTCTTCTTTGATAATTACTATACGGTTGAAAATGATTTTGACCATACCCGAGCTGACTATCGATTAGACAATACCTTAATGTACAGCGCCAAATTAAATTGTGGTGGGCAGATACAGGAATCAAAGTCATTTGATGTCAATGGTCAGTTACTAAAACATACCTATCGGAAAGCTAAAATTGATTACACTGATCTGTATCAGAATAATAATCTCGTTGAGCGGAAATATAACCTTAATAACTGCTTTTACCATGAGTATTTTAAGAATTCATTGTTAGTGCAAAAGGTCGTGGAGAAAAAGGATAAAGGGAGTATAGAAAAGTATGTTTATAATGGAGCCGGAAAATTGATAAACAAAAATACCGGCGGATAATTTAAAAATGCATCTTGAATCAAGTATGGATGCCAATATTTTTGCATTTTAAAAATATAGCACTACCTTTGTCAAGCAATGAAGAAAATGAACAACATATTACGTCTTCCATTTTTCTTTAATTATTATCGCCCGATAATCGTTCGGGACCCCTATGCCTATTAAATTAAGAAATTCAAATTATTATTTATAGCTAAGCCCGAACATAACGTTCGGGCTTTTTTTATTTTATATAACACCATGTTAAAAGAGTTAGAAGAAAATATCGAAATTATTTTACCGAAGGAGGGGCTTGCATCGAAGTTGAAGGAGGCCGAAGAAAGGAACCGACCATTGATTATAAAACTTGGTTTTGATCCAACAGCACCGGATCTTCATTTAGGGCACGCTGTAGTGTTAAAGAAACTACGCCAGTTTCAGCAGCTGGGCCACGAAGTCGTGATCCTCGTTGGTAGTTTTACAGCTCGGATCGGCGATCCTACAGGAAAAAATAAAGCCCGTAAACCTTTATGCCAGGATGCGATAGCGCACAATGCGGCAACTTACATTGCGCAACTGTCTAAAATTATTGATGTATCAAAAGCGAAAGTTGTTTTTAATGGAGACTGGTTGGATCAACTAAATTTTACAGAAATTATCCAGCTGGTATCGAAAGTCACTGTCGCTCAATTGATGCAACGGCATGATTTTAATAAGCGTTTTAACGAAAACCAATCAATAGCCATGCATGAATTGCTTTACCCGATATTGCAGGGCTTTGACTCCGTACATGTCAATAGTGATATCGAAATGGGCGGAACGGACCAACTGTTCAATTGCGCGATGGGCCGGCAGCTACAGGAATCTTTTGGACAGGATCCACAAATAGTACTGTGTATGCCGTTGTTGCGGGGGCTGGACGGAAAGGAAAAAATGAGCAAATCATTAAACAATACGATCGGTCTTTTGGATGAACCGAATGAAATGTTTGGTAAAACCATGTCTATTCCTGATCATTTAATTCCAGAATATATTGACTTGACAACTGATTTCAATCAGGAAACCAAACTTGGCATGAAGACCCGTATTGAAATGGGCGAAAATCCAATGGAAATTAAGAAACTTATTGCACATAATCTAGTTGCTCAATACCATGGCGAGGAGTTTGCGACCAGTGCGGTTAATTTTTTTGTTAAGCAATTTCAGAGCAAGAAATTAGAAGAAAAGGCTTTTGAGGAGGTGTCGGGTCAAGTATTGCGCGAACAGTTTGGTGAACAGATTAAACTGGTCGATCTATGTCATTTCCTAAAGGGAGCAACAAAGTCAGCGATGCGAAGATTGATTATAGGCGGTGCAGTGCAGATCGATTCAATAAAACAGCTGAATCCGGATCTGATGCTTGATTTGAATACATGTTTTAAAATTAAATTAGGTAAAAGGGCTTATTTTAGAGTTATCTAGTAAGGTTTGTGAGGGTATACTTTTTTGTTATTTTGCTGAAAGTAGTAAAATAACATCGTGGTTCTTTCTTAAACCATAAATAATTTCTACCTTCATATAGGAGTCTCATACTTTATTTTCATACCAATTATAGATGGAAACATATAATAACATTGTTTTGGAGCGCTTGCCCAAACATTTGAAACGCTATGTAGTAGCCCAACGATATGAACGTTACACCGCGCTGGATCAAGCATTGTGGCGTTATGTCATGCGTCAGAATTATTCTTTTTTGAAAGATGTAGCCTATTACCCTTATATTCCGGGATTGAAGAAAGCAGGATTATCCATTGCGACCATCCCGAACCTACAGGACATGAACGATAGTCTAAAATTAATTGGCTGGGGGGCTGTGACTGTGGATGGATTTATTCCGCCGGCTGCTTTTATGGAATTTCAGGCGCACCGCGTACTAGTTATTGCTGCAGACATACGTCAATTGGAACATATCGAATATACACCGGCACCAGATATTATTCACGAATCTTCAGGACATGCGCCTATAATCGGTGAGCCAGATTATGCTGCATATTTGCAGTACTTTGGGGAGGTTGGTACGAAAGCACTTTCTTCAGGCAAAGATTTTGAACTCTACGAAGCTATTCGCCACCTATCTATTTTAAAAGAACACGCTACAACAACGGCGGCTGAGTTGGCGGAAGCAGAGAAAAATTTGCAGATCATTCAAGATAATATGGGCGAGCCTTCGGAGATGGCATTGTTGAGCAGGTTACATTGGTGGACTGTGGAATATGGACTTATTGGAGATCTTCATAACCCCAAAATTTATGGAGCTGGTTTACTGTCTTCCATTGGAGAAAGCGCAAGCTGTATGCAGGAGGATGTGCCCAAGTTGGCGTATGGTTTAAATGCAATCGAATATCCTTATGATATTACCAAACCACAACCACAGCTATTTGTTACACCGGATTTTGAACACCTAAAGCTCGTATTGGATAAATTTGCTGATACCATGGCTTTTCGCGTAGGGGGCAAACAGAGCCTTGACAAGGCAATAGACTGTAAAGCTGTTTGCACTGTGGAATATAGTTCCGGTTTGCAGGTGTCGGGCGTTTTTAAGTTGGCCAACGCGGATAAAAATCTTTCTTATATTCAAACACAAGGACCTACAGCTTTGGCTGTAGCAGGTAAACAGCTTGAAGGGCACGGTATAATTTATCATAGCGAAGGGTTTGGCTCTCCAGTAGGACACTTGCGTGGTGCATATCATAACTTAGCCGATTTTGATGAAGCAACATTGATTCAATATGGTATAGTGGAAGGGCAGCAGTGTTCGTTAAACTTTGCTTCAGGGATTATTGTATCGGGAATTGTTCAAAAGATTGTACGTCAATTTGGCAAGATTGTTTTGATTTCATTTATAGGATGTGAGGTATATCGTAGCGATAGGGAAGAGGTATATTTTAAACCTGAATGGGGAACATACGATATGGCTGTCGGAGCGGAAATAGTATCTGTATTTGCAGGCGCTGCAGATAAAGATGCCTATGATGCGCTGGAAGAGCATTTGGATCAGGATCTATCTACAATATCTACCGAGACGGAAGATGTAAAACTAGTGAATTGTCATGCTGCGATACGGAATTTGCGGGACAACGGTTTTGATCAGAAAGTATGGCTGGAGATTTTCAGTCAATTGGGACCGGAAAATGCAGATCATTGGTTAGGTTTGGTTGAATTATTTGAAATTGCCCGGACTAATGATGGAGGGGAATTAACTACTCAGGCCGAACAGAGGCTCTTGGAATTTATTATCCGATATCCAAATTTGAAAAAACTGATTGATGATGGGTTACGTGTTGCTAAGGAGGAAGATTTAAATAACCACTAGGTTAGATGATCGTGGATTATTATCGTAAATCATGTAAAACTTTCTATATTTGCGGAAACAAAATTAACCGCATTATTTTTGATGAATGATAAGTATACTCCAGGGAGACACTTGCTTTTGACTTTGCAAGTTGAGGACGTATTGTTATTAACTAGTTTGGATCCATTTTTGGAGTTTACGAAAGATCAGATTAAGGTCAATCATTTAAACATTGTTGGCACTTCGACGCATACTTTTCAGGGGGGAGGATTTACAGCTGCAATTTGCTTAATGGAATCACATATATGTATCCATACGTGGCCTGAGTTTGGACAACTCACATTGGATATTTATTTGTGCAACTATCTGAAAGATAATAGTGATAAAGTCTTTCGATTAGGCAGTCTTTTCAAGGACTATTTTAATGCCATTGTTATTAACGAAACAGTCGTAGATAGATAGTATATGGAAGTTGTTTGTGCTGACTGTGGCCATGTTCATAAATTTATTGTGGATGTATCTGATTTCTCTGGTTTTGTATGTGTCAACTGCCATAGTTATTTTAAAGGAACAACACTGGCGACGCTGACGTTTGTCAAAAAGTTTGAAGTTCCCAAAATCTTGCAATGGGCTAAATTGAATGAATCCATTCAATTTAAACGGATGAATTATAGGATTATAACCAAAATTCTTAGACTTACAACAACAGGGGCTTATGGCAATGAATATGTAGGATTAAATAATGGTAATAAAAATCCGATTTATTTAGCCGATGGTGTTGATTACACAAGTGTTCTACATGCTATTTCTAAGAAAAAGGTGATCGTTACCCCCGATAGCGTTTGTAAATTCGAGAGAGGAAATTATGATTTAACATATACAGATCGCCAGCGCGTCATCTATGCCGAAGGTTTTGTGTTTGAAGATTTAGATGCTGAATCTACTGTCAAGACCTATATTCGAACGATAGATGAAGATCGTTTTATTTCAGAAGAGTTTATAGACGATGATATCGAATACTATCAAGGTTCTTATATTGACGAGAAGTCATACTTTAGTCTATTTGATTTTTATAAAGATTATAAATTCACAAGTGACCTTGTAGGGCGAAAGTTTGAGAAACTTGGGGTTATTTTGGTCTTATTAATAGCGTCCATCTTTCTTGCATTAAATTTTAAACAGATCGGAAGTGATGTCTATACTTTTGATGAGACGTTTAAGGTCAAGAAAGCCAGTAGCGAATTTATAGGGACGTCTTTTGAACTAAAAGGAGAGGTTTCAAAAACATTGCTGCTTGAAGGTATATCTGAAGCTAAAAATTATCCTCTTTTTTTGGAGATTAAGCTGGTAAATGAAAAAACAAATGCGGTGATCCAAACAAATTCTTTTGTACATGAAGATAATGATATTAATTATGCAAGAGGATTGACCGTAGATTTTTGTCGTGTGGAGCCTGGTATCTATCATCTTGTTTTTGTAACGTCGTTATCCAATGCCTCCCGAGATATGGCGCTTGATGTTGAGCTCTCTGAGGATTATAAATTAACCTATGGAGGTACAAGCTACCTTCTTTTCATCTCCTTTTTGGTAGGAGCGATTATTTTACTGTGGGTCTACCGCTATTGGTCCTCAGAATTAAAAAATAAAGATTTTTTTATAAGACTTGATCACGTAAATCTTTTTAGTATTTTAAAATTTAGAGGTTTAGCGTTTGTTTTGTTCATTTTTGTTGCCACATTTATTGTAATAACAGTCCTTGTTAATTCGTCGACCAGTTGTAAAACAACAATCAGCACAAATACATTGGAGGATCATACCTATACGGGTTCTAGAGGACATTACTACCGATCATACTATGATGAAGACGGTTCTGGTCATAAATAAAAACAATATAAACATGAATTACGAATTATTTTATAAAGGAGTAGCAGCTTCATTAATCTACTCAATTGTAGGGATAGCTGTATTGTTGTTGGCTTATTGGGTTATTGAGCGTTTAACCCCGGAAAAATCCTGGCAGGAAATTGTACAGAACAAAAATATGGCCTTGGCGATTGTTTTTGCTGCATTTATTTTAGGGATATCTATAATTATAGCTGCAGCAATACATGGGTAAGAGAAATAATTTGCCCATATTTCTTTTATTGGCAGTTTTTATCATCGCTACTTGTGGTCTGATCTATGAGTTGGTTGCTGGCGCATTGGCGAGTTACCTATTGGGAGATTCTGTTAAGCAGTTTTCATTTATAATTGGTACATACCTGTTTTCAATGGGGGTGGGATCGTTTTTGGCAAAGTATATTACCAAAAATTTATTTGATCGATTTATCGATATTGAATTGATGATCGGACTTATTGGTGGTTGCAGTTCTGTCGTTTTGTTTTTGATGTTCCAGCGGATCGAACATTTTCAGTTTGTGCTCTATTTCTTCGTGTTTCTGACAGGCTGCCTCTGTGGAATGGAAATCCCGCTGCTGATGAATATTTTGAAGGATAGAATACAGTTTAGAGATTTAGTTTCCAATGTTTTTGCCTTCGATTACATTGGAGCTTTGATCGCTTCGGTTTTATTTCCTATACTGCTTATCCCAAAGCTTGGCGTTATGGGGACATCGTTATTTTTTGGTATTATCAATATCTTGGTTGGTGTATTTTTATCGTTCTACCTTTCAAAAAAATTGAAAAATCCAATTTGGATAAAGATGAAATCTGTTTCTTGTTTGGTATTGCTATCCATAGTTTTTTTTTATTCAGATGATCTGTTGAAGTATTCCGAAAGCCAATTATATGGGAATAATATTATTTACAAACATTCTACGCCCTATCAGCGTATAGTCTTGACAGAAAATAGAGGTGATTATCAGTTGTTCCTAAACAATAATCTACAATTTAACACGAAAGATGAATATCGTTATCATGAAGTATTGGTGCATCCAGCCATGTCCATGGCTAAAGATATTTCCAATGTTTTAGTTTTTGGAGGAGGGGATGGGCTTGCTGTAAGGGAAATCTTAAAATATCCTGAAGTAAAAAAGGTAACGTTGGTCGATTTAGATGAAGGAATGACAAGATTATTTAAGACGAATGAGCTGTTGGTTCGGTATAATCAAGGTTCGCTAAACGATCCTCGGGTAACTGTCATCAATCAGGATGCTTTTATATGGGCCAAGTCGGCAAAGGATAAATATGATGTCATGATTATTGATTTTCCAGATCCTTCTAATTATAGTTTAGGGAAATTGTTCACCAACAGCTTCTATCAAACGTTGGCAGCTCTAATGACAGATAACACCATGGTTTCGGTACAGACAACTTCGCCCTATTTCGCTCCCAAATCTTATTGGTGTATACATGAGACCATCGGTTCGGTTTTTCCGAATAATATTGCCTACCATACTTATGTACCGTCATTTGGAGAATGGGGTTTTTGTTTATTCTCTACGAATATGCAGCAACGCTTTACTCAATTACGTCGCCGTGTAGATAAAGTTCGTTATTATAATTATAAGTTTGAAGAATTGACAAATTTTCCAGCTGATATGCGTACAACGGAAAAGGTAGAAATAAATCGATTGGATAATCAAATTTTAGTGCGGTATTTTGATGAGGAATGGGGTAAAATCTAATCAATCAAGGCGAGGATTTCTCAAAGCGACAGTTTTATTGGCACTCGGTGCTCAATTTTTACAGGCCTGTCGAACGAAAGTGAACCATATTTTTCTGCAGCTAACAGGAACCAATCATATTTTGGGGCACCGGCTTCGATTTCCGGATTTCCCCGCTTCGACCGAAGTAATAGAAGTACCCATCCTGATTGTGGGTGGCGGCATAGCAGGGCTTTCAGCTGCTTACCGTCTACAACAGAAGGGCTATTCTGATTTCATCCTTTTGGATTTAGAAGATGAGGTTGGAGGAAATGCCCGGAATGGTCAGAATGCACATAGTGCTTATCCTTTGGGCGCACATTATCTTCCTATTCCCAATGCCTCCAATAGGGAACTGCTTCAATTTTTGGAAGAATCGGGAATTATAAAAGAATGGACTAGCACAGGCAAGCCCATTTTTGATGAAGAACAGCTTTCGTTTGCACCGCATGAAAGACTGTTTATTCATAATGTATGGCAGGAGGGAATTGTACCCAGCTATGGGATTTCGGATGCTGAATCCGCAGAACTTGCGCGGTTCTTTCGGCAAATGCAAGATTTCAAAAAGTTGAAAGGCGCCGATGGTAAATATGTATTTGATATTCCCATGCGTAATGCTTCACAGACCCATGATCGAACAGTTCTTGACGGGCAGGATATGCTATCTTGGCTGAAAAGTCAGGGATATCATACCGAAGCTCTTCTAGAATATGTAAATTATTGTTGCCGAGATGACTATGGTACTGGAATAAAGTGTACTTCTGCATTTGCAGGGATACATTATTTTGCAAGTCGCAAACACGATTGGGACGACTATCAGGATCTGGTGTTGACTTGGCAAGAGGGAAATGGGCGGCTGGCCTCTCATCTCAAAAAATATGTCAAAGGAAAAGTCTTGAATAAGAATATGGCCTTTCGGATTGACTTCAAAGCCGAGAAAGTAGAAGTTTCTGTATATGACGTAGCTAAAGCAATTACGAAAGTTATAAAAGCAGACCGTATTATAAATTGCTGTCCCCAATTCGTCAATCAGTATTTGTTACCGAATAGAACTTCAATAACTAGGGAATTTCATTATGCGCCCTGGATTGTAGCCACTATTGTCTTGCGTCGCTTTCCTTTTGCTGATGGTGTACCTCTTTCTTGGGAGAATATCATCTATAAGGGGCATGGTTTAGGATACGTTTACGATCAGCATCAAAGCTTAAAGCAATTCAATAGTCCATTTGTAATTAGTTATTATCACAGTTTAGGAGATGGCGATTTAAAACAAAATCGAAAGCAGTTATTTGCTTGGACGGATCAACAATGGAAGAGCTTTATTTTAACTGATCTTGAAAAAGCTCACTATGGAATAGAGAAGGAGATTATTAGTATGGAAATATTTAGACATGGGCATGGTATGATTAGCCCAGTCAAGGGATTTTTGACTTCACAAGCGCGTACTGAACTAGCAAAATCGATTGGGGACAAAGTATACTTTGCACACTCCGATTTAAGCGGTATTTCGATTTTTGAGGAAGCTTTTTATCAAGGTTTAGATGCCGTAGATCAGCTGATTGCCGATCTTAGCTAAGTGCGCGTTGTTACAAAGCTAACGGTCTGGTTAAGTTTTCACTTTCCATATACTTAGTGCAGCACAAGGAAAGTGAAAGAGATTTATATGCTAAGATACTTTAATACTAGCCCCTTAATAAAATTTGCCAGGCTTCATGAAGTTTGCCCGCATCTAATAGTTGGGCAGCATATTCGTGAATTTTTTGTGTGAACTTTGATGGGCTGTCTTCAAAGTTTAGCTTCAGATAGTTGAAGTACTTATCTTCTTGCTGCGGGTCTTTTAATGTTGGTCGTGTTTCTACATTAGCCAGCAACCCCAGGTGATTTCCGGTTAATACATTCGAAAATCTAATTTTTTCTGGAAGTTGGTCTATGCCAATTCCCAGGCTACGGAGGGGCTTCGGGACAATAAATAAGTTTTCGTCGGTTACACGACAATACCAATCACCACCGAGCCGGGCTACCAGATCCAAATCTTTTTGTTGAATGGTATTGTTCTTGCCCAACACGTGTTTATGGACATGCATATAGAGGATCTCGGCGATAACGAGATTTCCAGCTCCTGGCTCATCGCTTAATGCGATAACCTCTCTGACCCGACATTCCAGCTGGACTGGGGATTCGGCTACACGAGGTGGTGCGACTCGAATAGAGGGAATGGGCGTAAAACCCGACTTATCAAATTCATTTATTTCCTTGCCATATTCGGTACTGGCAAGTGATTGTTGCTGGACCATATCGTAGTTAACAATATTGATGACAACTTCATTAACCTCCTGTATATTATCCAATGTATGTTTGGTACTACCATCACGCATGCGTCGCAAGGGAGAAAAAACACAGATTGGCGGCTGATGGGACATCAGGTTAAAATAGCTGAAGGGGCTTAAATTTATGTTTCCATTGCTATCGATCGTGCTTGCAAAGCAAATTGGCCGCGGTGCAACAGCATACTTAATTAAATTATCTATAATAGCTTTGTCTTTAACAGATTCAAAGGTGATGGTTTCAAAGGAAGAGGTCATATCCGTAGATTTATGAATGGTATAATACAATAGAATTGGAAAGTTTTCCGAGCGCCGTGATTTCTAGTTCAATCTCATCGCCAAGGTCGAGCCATTGGTCTTTATGATTAGGATCCGCTATGCGTGCTGTACCATTGAGCTCAAGAAAGCAGCCTGTTCCGACTGTCCCAGAACCGATTATATCACCAGGGGAAATTTGTACACCATAGGAAACACGTTCAATAATTTCTGCAAAAGTCCAGTGCATACTCGCAAAATTACCCGCTGAGACTTGCGTGCCGTTTACTTTACAAGTCATATTGAGCTCATAACAGTCGCCAATATGTCCTGCTGCAGGTTGAACCTTATAAGGTTCCAATTCATCCTTTGTCACCAAGTAAGGTCCAATTGCTGTTGCAAAATCTTTGCCCTTGGCAGGGCCCAAACTCAATTTCATTTCCTCCATTTGGAGTTTTCTGGCACTAAAATCATTCATAATCATATAGCCAGCAATATACTCATCCGCCTGAGTAGCGGGGATATTGATTCCTGGTTTGTTGATGACTATTGCAATTTCTAGTTCGAAATCCAGTTGATTTAAATGTAAGGGCATGCATTGAACGGGACCAGGTCCCTGTATGGACTGATGGTTGGAGAAATAAAAAACGGGAAATTCATCAAATTCAGGGATCATATCTAATCCGCGGTTTCTTCTCGAGGTTGCGACATGCTGTCGAAAAGCGTAAGCATCACGAAAAGATGTTGGCTGTGGCACGGGGGCGATGAGTTGGATATCGTCTAGTAGACGATAGGGCCTGTTCATAGCTCCTTGACGCAAAGCTGTTTCAAAGATTTGTAGCTGATTCATGGTCTCTTCGCCACCATTGAGGAAGTCCGACATCGTTGTGGGAAGGTTTTGATCGATGACTGAGCAACTATAAAAGCGGTCGTCTATAACAATGCCCAATTCTTGTTGACCATTTTTAGTGCTAGTGACAATTCTCATATATGAAGTGTTCTATTTGGTTATTCAATGTTGTTAGCATTCGACACAAATATATTGTATAAGATTTGAAAAAAATATTTCTTCTCTTGAAAATAGAAAAATATTCTTACCTTTATTAAAGCATTATAAACTATAAAAAATGATCAATCGTGGTGTACATCGCTTTGCGTCCTCCATGCCCTATGTTGCTTTTAATAAAGCAATCATAGCTGATATCGTTTTTGCACAATACTAATCTTCTCTTTTACTACTTGCCGATAGTTCTATTGGCAATTTGGATATTCATTTAATTTTATAACCGTTTAAATCGTAGAATTATGCCATTTTATGTTAAACAAGGGCAAATTCCAATGCAGCGACATACTGTTTTTAGAAAGCCCGATAACACGCTTTATGCCGAGGAATTAGTATCCACACATGGTTTTTCCAGTCTTTATTCCTTAGTGTACCATTGTCATCCACCCACACTCGTTAAACAAATAAGAGAGCCTTATGATGTGTCTCCCCGGATTGCCCGCGACAAACATCTTAAACATACCAGTCTAAAGGGATTTCAGGTACAGGCAAAAGATGACTACCTCGAAAGCAGGACACCTGTGTTGGTTAATCAGGACTTACATATATCCTTAGCAGCTCCCCGTCGGTCGATGGATGACTATTTTTATAAAAATAGCCAGGCAGATGAGATTGTCTTCATCCATCAGGGGATGGGGAAACTCAAGACTGGATATGGGAGTATCCCCTTCAAGTATGGAGATTATTTGGTAATCCCCCGAGGAACGATTTATCAAATGGAATTTGAACAGGAAGATAATCGACTGTTTATTGTTGAATCATTCTCTCCCGTACGTACGCCCAAACGTTATCGCAATGAATTTGGTCAATTGATGGAACATGCGCCCTTTTTTGAGCGGGACATTCGGGTACCTCAAAATTTGGAAACTTTTGATGAACTGGGTGACTTTGAAGTGAAGATCAAGAAGCAAGGGATGATTTATCCGTATGTTTATGGGAGCCATCCATTTGATTTTGTTGGTTGGGATGGCTATCATTTTCCATGGGCATTTTCGATTCATGATTTCATGCCGATAACAGGTAAATTGCATCAACCGCCACCCGTTCACCAGACCTTTGAAACAGACAATTTTGTCTTATGCAGTTTTTGCCCTCGTATGTATGATTACCATCCTCATTCGATTCCAGCACCATATAACCATAGTAATGTAGATTCAGATGAAGTCCTATATTATGTGGATGGCGATTTTATGAGTCGAAAATCCGTGGAAAGGGGACAGATAACGTTACATCCAGGTGGTATACCGCATGGACCTCATCCAGGGACGGTGGAAAAAAGCATTGGGCAAGTGAAAACCGAGGAGTTGGCCGTGATGATCGATCCTTTTCGACCACTGATGTTAACCCAAGAAGCACTCGATATAGAAGATCCAGATTATTATAAATCTTGGATGAATTAGGAAAAATAAAAGAATAACCTTTATATAAATTATGGCAAATACATTTGCAGAAAAGATTGCCCAAGCGCAAGATTTTCTACCTATTAATGGCACAGATTATATTGAATTTTATGTTGGCAATGCCAAACAGGCCGCACATTATTACAAAACAGCTTTTGGTTTCCAGTCGGATGCGTATGCCGGACCGGAAACAGGCGTTCGAGATCGGGTATCCTACGTGTTAAAACAAAATAAAATACGTTTAGTGCTTACCACAGCGTTGAAATCTGACCACCCTATAACAGAACATGTTAAAAAACATGGTGATGGTGTCAAAATATTGGCGCTTTGGGTAGATGATGCACGAAAATCATTTGAAGAAACAACAAATAGGGGAGCGAAAGTCTATCAGGAACCACAACTTCTGAAGGATGAAAATGGAGAAGTTTGGACAGCAGGCATTTATACCTATGGCGAAACAGTTCACATGTTTGTTGAACGCCGCAATTATGCTGGTCCATTTATGCCAGGATATGAAAAATGGGAAAGCGATTACAATCCAACGGAAACTGGACTGCTTTATGTTGATCATTGTGTGGGTAATGTTGGCTGGAATAAGATGAATGAAACTGTAAAATGGTACCAGGATGTGATGGGGTTTGTCAATATTTTATCTTTTGATGACAAGCAAATTAATACAGAATATTCGGCTTTGATGAGTAAAGTGATGAGCAATGGAAATGGCTTTGTTAAGTTTCCAATTAATGAGCCTGCCGAAGGAAAGAAAAAATCGCAGATAGAAGAATACCTTGAATTTTATGAGGGTGAAGGTGTTCAGCATGCGGCTCTAGCAACCAAAGATATTGTGGCCACCGTGCGGGAACTTAAAGCAAGGGGAGTAGAATTTTTGGGTGCTCCTCCCGAAGCATATTACGATATGTTGCCCGAACGAGTTGGAAAAATTGATGAAGAGATACGGATCATCCAAGAACTGGGTATTCTAGTTGATCGTGATGAAGAAGGTTATTTGCTGCAAATTTTTACAAAACCGGTAGAAGATAGACCAACTTTATTTTATGAAATCATCCAACGTAAGGGGGCACAAAGTTTTGGCGCAGGAAATTTTAAGGCTCTTTTTGAAGCAATAGAACGTGAACAAGAACGCCGAGGAAACTTATAGAAATATGAAAGGGATGAAGGAATTATTGCGGGCTTTTGAGCATAAAAGTCCGGAAATTGTTTTCGAATGGAAAGATAGTGAAACTGATGCTAGAGGATGGATTGTTATCAATTCTTTACGTGGAGGTGCAGCTGGCGGGGGCACCCGAATGCGGGCTGGATTGGATAGGCATGAGGTAGAATCTTTGGCAAAAACAATGGAGGTCAAATTTACGGTATCGGGCCCTGCAATAGGGGGAGCAAAATCTGGAATTGATTTCGACCCACGTGACCCAAGGAAAAATGAAGTCTTAGAACGTTGGTTTAAGGTTGTCACACCGCTATTGAAAAACTATTATGGGACAGGTGGAGATTTGAATATCGATGAAATTCATGATGTAATCCCGTTGACGGAAGAATATGGACTATGGCATCCTCAAGAAGGTATTTTGAATGGTCACTTTAAGGTGAATGAAAGCAATCGTATTCATCAAATTGGACAATTGCGTTATGGGGTTTCCAAAGTATTGGAAGATAGCTCCTACAGCCCGGATCTGAAGCGCAAGTACAAAGTGGCAGATATGATCACGGGATATGGCGTGTCAGAGTCAATTCGTCATTATTATGAACTTTTTGACGAAAATTGCTTTGGAAAGCGAGCGGTAATTCAAGGTTGGGGTAATGTTGCTGCCGCAGCGGCATTTTATCTGTCTAAACTTGGTGTAAAAATAGTTGGTATAATTGATCGAGTCGGCGGACTGATCAATCCGGAAGGATTTGGAGAGGAAGATATTACCCGTTTGTTTTTAGAGCGAAAAGGCAATGAGCTTTGTTCTCCGGATCTGATTCCCTTTGATCAGATACAAAAAGAAATATGGAGCCTGGAAACGGATATTTTTGTGCCTGCTGCGGCCTCCCGCCTAGTGTCAAAAGATCAGATCCAGCACATGGTAAATCATGGGCTTGAGGTGATCGCTTCAGGTGCCAATGTACCATTTGCAGATCAAGAAATATTTTATGGGCCTGTTATGGAGTTCGCAGATCAGCATGTTGCGGTCATACCAGACTTTATTGCGAATTGTGGTATGGCGAGAGTATTTGCTTATTTAATGCAACGTAATATCGAAATTAGTGATGACGCAATTTTTTCGGATGTTTCCAGTGTGATTTTTGAAGCATTAAAGAAAATTAGGACCGTTTCTTCTAAAAAGACACATATATCATCGAGAGCATATGAAATTGCATTAAAACAGTTGGTGGAAACCGGTAACGAACAATAAGAGGCTAAACTCTAATTTACTTCTGCTATAACGCTATAAAAAAAACACTTGAAGCGGGGAACTTCAAGTGTTTTAACTAACCAATTATTAACCTAAATTTATGAATGCTTAAAACAGTGCAATACCTATGCCAAAACTTATTTTCTTAGCATGAACATATTGTCATTTTTTTGTTATTAAAATTTCTGCCTGAAATTTGATTTTTTTGAAGTTTTGTTGAAAGATCAAAACGGGGTAGACTAAAAACAAATTTCATCCTGTAGTTTTCAAATACTGGTCCTCTTGATGAAATTTTTTGTTTTTTATTTTTCTTAAAGTACTGATAAACAAAAACTCCCGAAGCGGGGAGCAACAGGAGTTTTCCTAACCAATTATTAACCTAAATTTATGAAAAGTACCTATATAACGTAGTAAGTTCAAGAAATGTTTCAACTGATTGGAGTTTTTTTTACTTTTTAACATTTTTTGACTATTGGCTATTGATTTTCAATAAAATGTACTACTATTTATTTTGTTTTCTTTTTAGGGGAAATAAAAAACCTGTTAGCGGGGACTAACAGGTTTTTTATAAACTAACTAAATTATTAACCTAAATTTATGAAACTACAAAATAATATTCAAGAAGGATGCCAATGTACTGAACCCGTTAGCTGTTTAACGATTTTTAACAGCCTCTTTTCGGATAAGAGGGGGAGCCCCTAATTCTCAAGACAATCCAGTTAATTTTCAAACCTTTTGTTACTCATAAGCGTTTATCTAAACAAAAAGGTCAGCAATCAATGCTGTCTATTTGACGTAAACTGTTTAAAAAAAGGTACATGTCTTTAACATATCGCTATCAATTTGAAAATTACGATAGCCCATTTTGGGCTTTTGCCATTCATGATGGACATCAGGTCGATGCGCATTTGATGCCCTACATAAATATTTCAGACGAGGAACGATTACGCGAAGAGGATCCTTATACGGCTATTTTGGCCGAATTACCCTGTAATCGATTTGTATCTGGAACTTCCAGGTTTCAACTGGATCTTAATCGAAAACGAGAAGATGCTATTTATCTTACACCTGAGCAATCTTGGGGGATGCGGGTATGGCGAACAGATCTACCCAATGAACTAAAAGATCAGCTGTATGCAGCCTATGATGGCATATATGATGAAATAAACCAAGCTATTCAGCGCACGATTGATCGTTATGGCTATTTTATCGTGTATGATATTCATAGTTATAATATGCGTCGCGGGGGGGCTGAAACCAGTTTGAATAATGAAACCGACCCGCAGATCAATATTGGGACACAACATAATCATAAAAAATGGCGAACGCTGACTGATCAGATTTTGGAAGCACTACAGACTGGAAAAGATGGACAAGTTTACGACGTACGTGAGAATGTCAAGTTTAAGGGCGGATTCCTTTCTGCGTATTTGAATGATAAGTTTGGTGATAAAGGCTGTATTTTTTCTATCGAATTTCGGAAAGACTTTATGGACGAATGGACTGGGGAAGTATATCCGCAAAAGCTTCAGGAATATAAGCAACTTCTCTTGCACAGCATTGGAACACTGGAAAATTATTTTGCCTATGAAAGATAATGCGAAACAACTTGCTGGCATTTTAAAAATGATCAAAAATAAGGAGGTTTTCCACGTACAGATTCCGCCAAAAAACAAACTGGTATTTAATCAAGTTGTTCCTTATCTGTTTTTATACAGACAGTTTTTTAGTCAAGATCCTATGCTGGCAGAGTTGGTTAAATCAGAACCAGCTTATTTTAGGGTAAGAGATCCACAGATGAATGTTTCTGAATGGATCGCCCCAATCCTCAATCAACTTGTCGAAGAGTTTGGTGCTTGTTTGATTATTGAAGCTTGGGCAGCAGATTCAGCACAGGAGGAAGATATCCAAATTCATATTGCACGGAAAAATGTACAAGCTATCGCTCAGTATCTAGGTAAGCAACTAACAACAGAAGAATCGATTTCCAAAGTGGAGATATTGACAGATTCCAAAACAAATGCAACGCAAAGTTTATCCCCTTCGAGTGTACAGTTGGATAATCTGAACACCAATATATTTTACATGGGGCTGGAGATAAAACCGAAATACCTTTTAGGCGTAGATCAGCAAATTTTACCGATCGATCTGCGTCATTTCCGTGAAGCCATATCCAGGAGTCTGTCGAAAACATTCTTTGAATTCATTCGTATACATACCTTATCTAAACCTACGGCATTTAAAATAAGTCAGCCTAAAAAGATGCTTCCTTTAGCTTGGGAGATTGATCAGAAATTAGCGCGGGAAAGCCAACGATTTGATTTTTTATTATTGGTTACACCAACAAATTCTTATGATGCCTGGCAGCAATTTAAGAAGGGAAATTATCGAAAAACTCCTGTTTTTCGATATAGGCCCATGCCTATTGATCCAGATATTATCAAGAGAAACCTCTATAACTTGCATATCGAAGATTTATTTGATCCATCCATTGCTTATTTGTTTCGTGATAAACGCAAGGAGCTTGATCAGATGATGACCATGTTGAGTGAGCGGGGAAAAGAAGGATTTTTGTTGGGCAGTATGCAGGTTTTTGGTACTGTCAATGAAAAATTGTTGGAAAAGGCTCAGGCAATTTTGACCATTACGACAACGGATCGAGAAGTGAGAACGAAAGAAGAGGATATTGTCTATGCCGAAGAGTTCGCTAAGCTCGCCCAGGAAGAATTGGATTATCTGAAAAACCAAGATCCAAGCTTTGGCACCACAGTGAGGCTACGGGATGATATTTATGGCGTGATGGTGAATCAAGGCGTACTCAATATAAGTAAGCAGTATAGTTTGCCAAGGAATAGGGTAAAGGCATTGATTCAACATGAGGTCGGTACACATATTGTTACTTACTATAATGGGAAGCAACAGCCGTTCAGTCTCTTTAGATTGGGGGTTCCCGGTTATGAAAAACTTCAGGAAGGCCTCGCTGTACTTGCTGAGTATTTGGTGGGCGGTCTGACAAATAATAGACTACGTATTCTGGCAGGCAGAGTTATCGCTGTCCATCATATGCAGCAGGGCGGTTCATTTATTGATACATTTTCAGTATTGGTAGATAAGTACCAATTTTTGACCGAAACAGCTTTTCAAATGACGATGCGGGTCTATCGAAGTGGTGGGCTTACCAAAGATGCATTATACTTGAGTGGTTTAATCGAATTGACTAATTATATCAAGAGCGGGCGAGATCTATCCCTGTTGACGATGGGTAAAATCCGCGAAGATTATATACCAATCGTTGAAGAACTCATGTTAAAGGGCGTCTTGAAGGCCCCGGTCCTGACACCAAGGTATCTAATGGATCCATACAAGGATGCCTTGTTACAGCTCAAAAAAAGTAATGGAATATTTCAAATGATTCAGTAATCAGATATTTTATATGAAGATAGCATTCGTGATCAACCAAACCCATAAAGAAACTGCTCGTTTCACGACGACTGTTTTGGCATTGAAAGCCCATCAAATGGGACATGAAATTTATTATATTGGCTTGGCCGATTTCTACTATGAGTCGGCCCATATTGCCGCCCATGTGCGAAAAGTACTCCCTGATCAGATGCTTACCTCTACCAATAGCCTCATGGAAGTATTGCGCGCAACAGAGAAAACGAAGATGATTTTGGAAGATATGGATGTGGTTTGGCTACGGTTTGATCCAGTCCTCGATATGGTTAGCCGACCTTGGGCTGCCGCTTCAGCCCTACAATTTGCCGCTCTCCTAAAAGAAAAAGGTGTATTGGTTATCAATGATCCCGATAGCCTTAGTCGGGCTAGTAATAAGTTGTATCTCGAGGGATTTGATGAATCTATTCGACCTAAAACAATTGTAACCCGAAACTATGCCGATGTCATTGAATTTTTTGAACAACAGAATAAGCTTATTATTTTGAAACCCTTGAAGGGGTCCGGCGGTAAAAACGTGTTTTTAATCAATAAGGATAATCAGCAAAACCTCAAGCAAACTGTAGAGGCTATTGCCCGAGATGGTTATGTGATTGGCCAGGAATATCTTCCGGAAGCTGCCCGCGGTGATATTAGATTCTTTTTACTAAATGGAGAGCCTATTTCGATCAATGGTAAGTATGCTGCTGTTCATCGCGTGCAACAGGGGGATGAGATTCGGAGCAATGTGCATCAAGGTGCAAAGACGCAAGAAGCTATTATTTCACCGGAGTTATTGCTTATGGTTGATAAGATCCGGAATAAATTAGTTCAAGACGGAATGTATTTTGTTGGTTTGGATGTGGTAGGAGATCGTATTATGGAAATCAATGTATTTAGTCCGGGCGCATTATGCCAGACGGAAGAAATTGTAAAAGAAGATTTTTCGGCGCTTATTATTGAAAAATTAGCGGAGAAGGTTGCTTTCAGAGAACGAGGTTGATGACAATTGTATCGATGAAAATTGATGTTGTTGAAATCGCTGCGGGAGTGCTAAGTTAATGATTTGCGGTAATTATGAATTTGAAATGAATTACAGGAATTAAATTCTTGTTATTTTTGAAAAAA
The DNA here is from genome assembly GCF_002337775.1 of Sphingobacterium sp. UBA1897. NCBI lineage: Bacteria > Pseudomonadati > Bacteroidota > Sphingobacteriia > Sphingobacteriales > Sphingobacteriaceae > Sphingobacterium > Sphingobacterium sp. UBA1897. Next base: position 106,194 of record NZ_DDGR01000003.1, on the reverse strand, counting down.
GAAAAATATGCTGATTATCGATTCTCCATCCCGCAACGCCTATTTTAACATCGCTTCAGAGGAGTATTTATTGGGTAAATTTCCTGAAGAGGATATTTTTTTACTCTATGTAAATGACCCTTCAATTATCGTGGGTAAATTTCAGAATACCTTGTCCGAAATCAATCTTGATTATGTCAACGAGCATCAGATTAAGGTTGTGCGACGAATGTCTGGCGGTGGTGCTGTTTATCATGATGCTGGAAACTTAAATTTTTCTTTTCATACCTTATTGGGAAATCATGATTTTATGGATTTTTCTACCTTTACACAGCCGATTGTACATATTTTGAACAAATTGGACATCCCTGCAAAATTAGAAGGAAGAAATGACCTCCTGGTAGATGGGAAGAAGTTTAGTGGAAATGCCAAGCTTGCAAAAAATGGGAAGATGATTCAACATGGTACGATATTGATTGATTCGCAGATGCAGGTATTAAGCGATGCTTTAAAGGTCAATCCATTGAAGTTTGTAGATAAGGCTGTAAAATCGAATCGCGCACGTGTCACAAACTTAATTGAATATCTACCTGCTGGTTTTACGACTGGAGATTTTAAGGAATTGTTGATTGAAGAAATAAAACGTGAGAATCCGGCAGCCAAAATGATTGAGTTTACCGCTTCGGATATTAAAAATATAGAAAAATTGGTTGAAGAGAAGTATGAAACATGGGATTGGAACTTCGGTTTTTCACCAAATTATAACTTTAAAAAAGCAATTAAGATCCCTGCGGGATTCATCGAGTTGCATTTGGATGTACATAAAGGATACATTGAAAGGGCTAAAATTTTCGGTGATTTTTTTGCATCCCGATCAATTCATGAACTTGAAAATTTATTGATTGGTGAAAAGCATGAAGTAGGAGAGATTGATACCTTACTGAAATCAATTGATTTGACGACGTATTTTGGAAAAGTTGAACCCGCAGAAATTCTTACCTTGTTTAAATAGAAAATGTAGTATTGCCCGATACGGGTGTTAATTAATAAATATATGCCTTGGAATCCAGCTATATACAATCAATTTAAAGATGTCCGTTTTAAACCGTTTTATGATTTATCTGAACTAATTACTACCGATAAAATGGAACATGCCGTCGATTTAGGTTGCGGTACAGGTGAACAGACAGCTATCTTAAGCGAACAATTTTCTCAAGCGACCTTTCTTGGGATAGATTCTTCTGCGGAAATGCTTTCTAAAAGCCATAAGTTGGAAACGGAACGTCTGAAATTTAGGCAAAGTTCCGTCGAGACCTTCCTTGCAGAGCCAAAAACCTGGGATCTTATATTCAGTAATGCTGCTTTACAATGGCTGGAAGATCATCAGGTTCTTTTCCCTCAAATTATTTCTAAGCTTAATGTTGGTGGGCAATTGGCGATACAAATGCCTTATCAGCCCGAAAATATACTCAATAAAATTTTATTTGAATTGGCGACGGAAGAACCCTATCGATCCTATTTAAGGGGCTGGAATAGGCCTTCTTCGGTATTGGATATTGATACATATGCGCAATTGTTATTTGATAATGGCTTGGATCAACTAAACCTTTCTCTTCGTGTCTATCCGCTCATCGCTGCTGATGCAGACATGCTTTATAATTTTATCGCTGGGTCTGCTTTGATTCCTTACATGGAACAATTGGAGGAAGATAAGAAGTCTGTGTTTGTAACTGAATTTAAAACACGCATCGAAAAACATTTCACTAAATTTCCAGCGATCTATTCTTTCAAGCGCATTTTATTATATGGGCGTAAAGGGTAATTCACATATCGATCAGATCGGACCAATGGGCAGCTGTGATCGTAGCCAGGTCTGTTGGAGCTAAAATAATCTGAAGCCCCCTTTTTCCCGCGCTTACCGAAATCGCTGTCTCCAATTGTGCGGCCTCTTCAACAAAGGTTGGGAACTGTTTTTTCATGCCAATAGGTGAACAGCCACCACGAATATAGCCGGTCACCGTTAAAAGGTCTTTCATCGGGAGCATTTCGCAGTTCTTATTCCCAGAGGCTCTCGCTATTTTTTTTAGGTCGAGCTGTGCATTTCCGGGAACTACGGCGACAATATAAGGATCTTTGTTGCCTTTTAAGACCAAGGTTTTATAAAGTGTCTCGGGCGACAAACCTAGGGTTTCGGCGACATGCTCAGCACTGACGTCCTGTTCGTCTACCTCATATGCTCTGAGTTCATACGTTATTTTTGCTGTGTCCAACAGCCGAACAGCATTTGTTTTACTCGACATACCCTAGCCTTGTTTTTTCTTATTAAAATAGGTCGTTATAGCATCTAGCGTGTATGTATTCAAACAGTTGCTTGCTTGCATACCACCCTTTTGCGCCACCAATACACCATATTGCATATCGTGCAATCCCTCTGTACGATGGGCATCCGGATTAATGGAAAGTAAAACTCCTTTCTCTACTGCATAACGGTGCCATCTCCAATCCAGATCTAATCGTAAAGGATTTGCATTTATCTCAATGACAACGCCATTTGCCGCACAAGCATCGATTACCCGTTTAAAATCTAAGGGATATCCGGCTCTACTTAATAATAGTCTTCCTGTTGGATGGCCTAAGATTGTTGTATACGGATTTTCGATCGCTTTGATTAGTCTTGTTGTGGCTTTGTCTTCGTCCATTTTCAGATTGGAGTGTACGGAGGCGACAACGAAGTCAAACTTAGCCAATACCTCATCGGGATAGTCTAATGAACCGTCAGCTAGAATATCAGATTCAATTCCCCTGAAAATCTTGAATGGAGCCAATTTTTCGTTTAATGTCGCAATCTCATTCCACTGCTGCTCCAATCGCTCAATGGAGAGGCCGTTGGCATAAACTGCCGTTCGCGAGTGATCGCATATACCCAAATATTCTAGCCCCAGGACATCTTTACAATGTAATGCCATTTGCTCGAGGCTATGTACGCCGTCACTATAGGTGGAGTGATTGTGGAGTGTTCCCCTGAGATCTTTGTATTGAATCAGCTTTGGCAGTGAATGCGTTTGAGCCTGCACTATCTCATTCAAGCCCTCTCGTAATTCGGGTTCAATATAATCTAAACCCAAGTTACGGTAAATGGCCTCTTCACTGGAAAGTGAAGGAAGATCCGGTAGAATATTAAATAGAAGATCGAGATGTGCAGTGGATCCGGTACTAAGAATCAGGTCGCGATAAAAATCATTGATATTACTACTGAATACTTTGAAAGTAAACCCCAATTCATCGGTCAGTTCTATGGAGTTTTCTGTTTTTTCCACTAAAGTAAATCCATCGAGGAATTTTTCGACGTTGTCTATACTTTCCGATATTAAAAGATCTACGGTACTCAAAACCTCGCATTTTCTTCTGAAATCTCCTGTATATGACAGCAGCGAAGAAGGGAAATGCAATTTCAATTCGTTGAAAAATTTTTCTGCGAGTGGAAGTACTTTTGCATATAAAAACCATCCCTTGTTGGAAATAGAAAACTCAATGGATTTTTTGATGTCTTCCTGCGTTTTAAGACCAAACCCTTTTGCTTCTACGAGACGGTTTTCATTACAGGCGTAAAGTAATTCGCCCACACTTTCAATCTCGAGTTCTTTCCAGATAATTTGAATCTTTTTAGGGCCAAGGCCCTTAATATTTAACATTTCAATAATACCGGATGGTGTGTTTTCAATAAGATCCTCAAGCTCTTTGAAAGTTCCTGTAGCGGCAACTTCTTTGGCTTTTTCAGCCGTACTTTTTCCTATTCCTGGCTGTGCACTCAAATCTTCAAGACTGGCCTCTTCAATACGGAAAGGTAGCTTGTCCAACTTAAAAGAGGCACTTGCAATGGATTTTGTTCGAAAAGGATTTTCGTTGTGAAGCTCCATCAATTGGCTACATAATTTGAAAATTTTTGAGATCGCTTTATTGTCCATCGTATTTGAATTGTTAAGCTACAAATATCTTAAATTTTAGGTCAAAATAACAATTCAAATATGGATATTATAGCGTTAAATAATGTAAAAAAGCTACTTTAAATGCCTGTTTTTCTCTATTTCTTGAAATTAACAACAAAGTGACAAATGCATGTGTGCTTAACCAAACATTTTGGCTATGTTTGCCGTTTTTGGGTGTTAAAATTGTGGTTATTTTGAGCATATCTTATAAAAACAACCCTATTAAATAGTAAAATATCATGATAGCAGACATTAGTGACAAAGAAATCAGTGGGCTTTATAAAACAGGTATTATTCAACAAACTGCTTATTGGTCTGCAGTAAAAAAAATGCAAGGTATACAATCCAAGGCATTTAATTTTAAATCCAAACAATCCGATCTGTATGTTGGGGTCGAAGACGATACCTATTTTATCGGCGATCTATTAATTATCATACAAGCCATAGATCAGGAACATAGCATTGCCTATGTACCTTATGGGCCTGAGATTGAACCTTCAGATGAAAACCAAGGCTATTTTTTAGAACAGTTATCGGAGAGCTTACGTTCCCATCTGCCACCAAATTGTATAATGATACGCTATGATCTATCTTGGGAATCACATTGGGCTAAAGAGGATGATTGTTATGATCTTCATGGTAACTGGCTAGGGGTACCGGAGAAACGTATTCAGGAAATGCGCTTTAATTTTAATACAGAAAACTGGAACTTTCATAAAGCCAATACAGATATACTGCCTTCCAATACTATTTTTATGGATCTTAGAAAGGGTGAGGATATGTTGCTTGGAAATATGAAATCTAAGACGAGATATAATATCAATTTAGCAGAGCGAAAAGGAGTACGTGTGCGTTCGCTGGGGCTTGAAAGTTTGGAGATTTGGTATGAGCTTTATCGGCAGACAGCTCTTCGAAACAACTTTTTTTTACATGATATAAGCTATTTTAAGATCGTTCTTTCTGCAAGGGCAAGTGATACATTATCTCCCGCAGATGTATATCTTTTAGTAGCCGAAGTGGATAACCAGCCTTTGGGCGCTATGTTTTTGGTAATTGCGGCAAATCGGGGGACTTATCTATATGGAGCTTCTGCTTCCGAAAATCGTAATTATATGGCGACATACGCTTTGCAATGGCGTGCGATGCAGCTTGCGAAAGAAAAAGGCTGTACGGAATATGATTTCTTTGGAGTATCGCCACAGGCAGATCCTTCACACCCTTTATATGGCCTTTATCGTTTCAAAACAGGATTTGGTGGTGAAATCTACCATCGTATGGGCTGTTGGGATTATCCCTTGGACAATAGGAAATATCAGTACTATGCGTCAATGGAGTTTAAAAACCAGAGCTATCATTTAAGTTAGAAATTAGAAGACCTCACCCAAGGTGAGCCTAACGCCGCGGTGATTCTTACTGATACCATAGTCGATTCCAATGTTGGTGCCCGAGTTTTTGTTAAATTTAATTCGTGCACCAGCACCAGTGCCGACGTTCCAGTCTTCGAACATGGAATTCTTTGGTCCGTTTAATGTGGTAAAGTTCATAAATGCAACAAATCCAAATAAGCCATTTTGGGTGATATCACGACGATATTCCGTTTCTAAATAGTAAAGTGATTTGCCACGAAAGCGGCTGACTGGAAAGCCTCTTCCCGAACTATTGTATGGATCCCATCCTAAATTAGGAAGATCAAGATAGGGCGCTTTACTATTAAATACAGTCCAGAAGAAACTCCTTATGGCAATCATATTTTGGCGATTTCTGTCTTGGTTAAGCCTATGGTATCGTCTAACTTCGAGAAATAGCGATTTCCAGTTCTGATCGCTTCCTAAGAATGTCGGATTTACACGGAACTGTAAATTGGCATAGTTACCCGACCAAGTATTGATCGAATTGGCGCGCGTATCGTAAATTAAATTGAAGCTGACTCCTGAAGACATGGTATTGTCTTTTAAATCTGTTCCATAAGGGTAGGAAGTGTAGTCTTCGAGCTTGGTATTGCTCGTAGACTTAATATTCATTCTATAATCCAGGTCATAACCAATTCCCATAAAAAGGCCCCCATGAATTCTTTTTAATGCATGTTGGTATAAACGAAAGTAGGTGTAATCTAAATTAATCTGCTGGTCGCCATGATGCTCTTTGCCGATACCCCAAGTTTCGTGCGGATATTTTAATAGGCGGATATCGCCATCAATCACCCATGTATTCTCTTTTAACCAGATGTAAGAACGGATTGGCAGGCCAAATCGTTTTCCAAAATTTGTGTAGGGCGTAAATGTCATTTTGGACATATAGGTATCGGAACGATCTCCTAAATAAAACCCTGCGGTTGTACTTGTAATTAAAGCATGCCCTCCTCCAGGAACATTTGTCGAAAAGGGTAAAAAGGAAAAATAGATTTTCTTTCCTGTACTATCGACATGTTGGGGAGGCTTGATATGTAATATTTCTTTTCCAATATCAATCAGGTCCCGTTGTTTACTTGTATCAGCGAGATGTTTGGTAGTTTCTATTTCATTGACGGGACGTTGTGCATATGCAGTATCGGCAAGTACAAGTAGAACCATCAAAATAGACCATTTAATATAAAAAAGATATGCGCTATCGTAGTGTGTCATGAAAGAATGCAATCTAGTAGGAAATAGACAGAATAACAATATTCAAACCAATAATTTATTCATTCTGTCACGTTTTGGCTATAAAGAGAATTGACTGGAAATTTCATTCGCCTAGAAAAAAATATCATTTACCGATTTTAATGTAATGTTAATCTAAATGTAATGAAATCAATATATGCGTTGTCTTAACTTTGAATCAGAAAATAAATAAAAAAAGTACGCAACAAATTTATATAGTAAGCGACAATAAAATAAGAAAATATACTAATACATTATAAAATTGAAAAAGATATGAAAACTTTAGTAAAAACATTTGTAGCAGCGGCAATGATTGCAATCTCTACTTGCTCAATGGCTTCAGTTAAACCAGAAGAACGCAATTTAATTACTGCTGATTTAGCCATCGATGAATACGTTGGAGCAATGACCGAAGGTCAGGTAGCTAATTTGGACAAGCTTTTTACAGCTGATTTTGACCAGAAAATTTGCGGTAAACAAGATTTGAAACATAGCCGTCATGAGATGATTGAATTTTTGAAAAAACAAAAAGGAATCAAGATGAACTGCAGAACAACAACACAGATCGTTGAAGAATTACCTGATTATGCAATAGCGAAAGTTACGATGCAATTTGATGGTTTTGCTAAAACAGATCTGATCACACTTGTTAAAGAAAACGGAACCTGGAAAATTTCTAAATCTGTAAACTCTTATAAATAAGAATTTGCTGTCAAAATTGGTCGATTAAAAATAAAAAAAGGGTACTTAAGTACCCTTTTTTTGTGGAGCATATCAGATTCGAACTGATCACCTCTTCACTGCCAGCGAAGCGCTCTAGCCAAATGAGCTAATGCCCCTGCTTTATTTGGTGTCGCTAAGATAGTACTTTTTTGGATAAACAAAGCCTCTTTTTTATTTTTCTACTGTTTTTTGTAGATCTGTTATATAGTTGCTTTTTTTTGACGACCTAAATGCATTATAATCAATGGTTTTATCTATTTGGTTCCTTAAAGATATTTTTATCCTATTGAAAAACAAGAGAGTTTACCGGCGTACTGGAGGATATGAACAATGTATTAGTGTCCTCCAGTAAGCAGCGCTTCGGTTCGCTTAATCTGACCTTTATCTTTCCAGGCATCGTGCCCAGGAATAACCATATTAATTTCGGGATATTTTGCCAATAACCTCGCTAGGGATGGCTTCCAGGATTTTATATCCCCATCTGCCGTAAATCCTAGATCTTGGGCTTCGGAGCTTTTTATAAAACAACCTCCGTCTAGGATCTTATATTCGGGAAACCAGACAACGACATTGTCCATGGAGTGTCCGGCACCAAAAAAGTTTAAAACAAAAGATTGTCCGCCGACGCTGTAGGTTTTATTGGTGGAAACAAGATGAGTGGCCTGGGCTTTGTGATTTGCCTTTAGCAGGTCGTTCGTCATTTTTGTTGCATAGGTTGGAATTCCAATGCGGTTGTAATAAGCAAAGCCACCTGCCCGGTCTTCGTGCCAGTGTGTCGCGTAAACAGCAATGACGGGTAAATTATGTTTCTGTTTGATACTGTCCAATAAGGGTTGATATTGTGTGGAATCCCATGGTGTATCAAAAAGGATAACGCCTTTTTTTGTAATTAGGTATACCGCATTAGCAGCATATTTGGTCCCTTCAAATGTATTAAAGGTCGTGTAAAGATACAGTTGCGGATTTAACTTCTCTATTAAAAGAGGCTTTTCTTGCGCTTGTAGAGATGGGGAAAGACCGAGTAAACCAATGCTCAGGCATACACCAGCAAATGTTGCGCGAATATGAGGAGAAAGAAGTGAGATCATATTTTTGAATGTTATTGCATTAACGTTAGAACAAAATGATTATTATTTTTTCAAGACCTTGTTAATACATTTTTTAGGTAGACTGAACAAAGTCTTCGCGATAAGGAGTGAACGAATCGATCAGTTCTCCTTCTTCAAGACATTCACATCCATGAATCAATTGTGAATAAATGATACAAGAATCACCTGCGGTTAGGATGCTGTCGACACCATCAATATGGTATCGGAATTTTCCTGCACTCACATAAGAAATCTGTGTGTGGGGGTGTTGATGAAGTGCACCGATGGCCCCTTTTTTAAAACGAACTTTCATGAGCATGAGTTCATCATTAAAAACGAGTATTTTTCGCATAACACCTTCGCCCAGGTCTGTCCATTGCTGCTCGCTGTCGTGTAAGAATATTTCGCTCATCTAATTGTTGATTTATGGATGTTTCGATTGGAAAACGCTCTTTTTCCCAATTATAGTAAAAAATTACGAATTTACGGCCAGATCCATTGCTTCTTTTGAAGCATATCAATTTGCTTTATAAAATTTGAAAAAAGATGGGATGAATTAAAAACCAAATGGTCCAAATACGTAAAAAAACAGTTATTTTGCGCTTGAGCAATATGTATATTACACGATGAATTATTTCGACGAGCTTATTACTTTATTACAAGAAGAGCAGCAATTTGATCGATTACAACATGAAAACTTGTTGTTGAAAAGTAGTTTGAATGAACGAAGAATGCAAGGTGTCACCTGGTTTCCGATTCAGATAACAGATACGGAGCTTGGAAGAGGAGACTATTTGTCCGTTAATTTAAATCGAACAAATCATTATGAGGTCGAACATAAGTTTCGCTTTGGTATGCCAGTTTGTCTGTTCTCAAATCACGATCCCGACCGAGATCGAATAGTGGGCATCATATCTTCGATCAATAGGGATGGGATGCGAATTTCATTTCGTGTCGATGAACTTCCAGAATGGAGCAGAAGAGGAAAGCTTGGTGTTGATTTGTTATTTGATGAGTATTCCTATCGGGAGATGTTCAATGCATTGGAGAAAGGAAAGGAATTGAGCCGTGATGCAAAGCAAGGTGGTTTTGTGAGAAGATTAATCGGTGAAGAGGTGATTCCAACTGAATCTATTGGAAAATTCTTTGAGCATCCCAACTTAAATACAGGGCAAAATAAAGCGATCCAACAGCTATTGGAAGCAAGTACTGTGGCTCTTTTGCATGGGCCGCCGGGGACAGGGAAAACAACAACATTGGTTCAGGCCGTGAGCGCATTGCTAAAACAATACAACAAGCAAGTATTGGTTGTTGCGCCGAGCAATACGGCCGTTGATCTGTTAACCGAACGTTTAGACGCTGCTGGAATTGCAGTAACAAGAATAGGAAACCCTGTTAAGGTTTCGGAACATCTTCAAGAATTGACACTCGATGCAAAGATTGATCGACATCCCGCAAATAAGGATATTAAAACACTTCAAAAACAAGTGCGGACGTATACAGAGATGGCTCAAAAATATAAACGTAATTTTGGAAAGGCTGAGCGGGAGCAAAGAAAAGCATTGTTTGATGAGGCCCATCGAATCAGAAAAGATGTCGATAAGATTCAAGATTTTATCAGTGCGGATGTTTTGGATAAATCGCAGGTAATCACTGCAACTTTGGTTGGATCGAATCATGAGGTTATTCGCAATCGCAGCTATGAAACAGTCATTATTGATGAGGCCGCACAAGCATTGGAGCCTGCTTGCTGGATACCGATATTAAAGGCACATCGAGTTATTTTGGCCGGTGATCACAATCAATTACCTCCAACAGTAAAATCAAGTAGCGTATCTCACCATGGCCTGAGCCATACATTATTCGAAAAATTGGTGGATCATAATCCGCAATTAGTTTCTTTGTTAGATGTGCAGTATCGCATGAATGAACAAATTATGGAATACCCGTCCGCAGCCTTGTATAATGGTTTGTTGAGAGCAGATAGTACAGTGGCACAGTGGAGCTTAGCAGTGGATACCGAACCGGTCTTATTTATCGATACAGCGGGAGCGGGGTTTGAAGAAACGGAAAGTGAGGGCGCAATCTTCAATATTGGAGAAGCTCATTTTATTAAAGCCCATCTGAACGACCATATTGGGGCTTGGAAAGCTTCCTTGAGCCTAAATGAAAGCCTGAGCATCGGGGTGATTGCACCTTATCGAAAGCAGGCCACTTTATTGAAGGAGATATTGGATGAGGAAGAAGTGCTACGACCTTTTAACGACTTGATTAAAATACAGACAATAGACAGTTTTCAAGGACAGGAGAAGGATGTTATTTACATCAGTTTGACCAGAAGTAACGCTGAACAGCAGATTGGTTTTTTGTCTGATGTTCGCCGGATGAATGTGGCAATGACTAGGGCTAAGAAGAAATTGGTTGTTATTGGAGATAGTGCTACAATAGGTTCACATCCGTTTTATCGAGAATTTATTGCCTATACCGAGTCGATAGGGCACTATCATAGTGTGTGGGAATGGGACATTTCAGCAATATAACGTAAGAGGCCACTTCATAGGAAGTGGCCTCTTGCTTTTATTGAAACTTACTGACTAGATTGATTCCTGTAATCTCTCCTTATTAAGAAGTGAACTTCATCCAATCTGTGTTATCATCATAGTTCATAAGTGGTTCGGCATTATTATTATTTGATAATTGGCCTACCAACATATAAATATCCATGCTCACGTGTTGACGTGTTATTTCTGTCATCTTATCATTGAACCCGGCATTGTTAATTTGTAAAACATACTGAAAACAAATGACGCGGGCGATTATCTTTCCAAGGGTAACAAGTTCACGTTGTTTCGGCTGTAGCGGAAAGTCAAAATTCAAGATTGATGAGAAAAATGGTGCTGCAAATTCAGTTGAGCTATATTTTTTTAAGAAAGACAATAAGTTGCTTTCTTTGGTTTTGCGCATAAGTTTACCGATCGCTTCAGCAACTTGAGAATAAAGCATTTCATTTGACCCTTCAAAGATTTGAAAAGGTCTACTGTCTATGAGGCCACGACCCGCAACATGGTCTAACCTGTAGCCATTTGCACCGGATAATTGCACACATATTTGCGCGGCTTCATGCATTAAGTCTGTCACAAATGCTTTCACACTATTGGCATCTACACCATAGGCTGAAAGGTCATTATGGATAGAGCTGATCGAGACACTGTATGAACACATTGCAGAACACAAGGTAAATGCAGCCTGTATGCGCGACAACTGAAATTTAACAGAGTCTAATTCATTTAAACTAATACCTGCTACACGGCGTTCGGAACAATGTGTCATGGCCTCATCCAACATCCGCTTTATAAAACCCATCCCCATTCCTGGGAACTGTAATCTGCTGCGGTGGAGGGTATCTAACATCAATTTAATTCCTGTACTTTCCGGGTTTAGTCTGTGATCTGTAGGAACATTGATGTCGATGTCGTTCACACCATAAGGAATCGCATAGAGCCCAAGGCTATTGTATTTCTTTGTAACAACAATCTTTTGTTCTTCGACGGCATTTTCTGTGACAAAGAAATCTATATCCCGCACCAGTTCTCCATTTTCATTTTTCTTGCGTGCTGTCACGAGCCAAAAGTCTGCAGCTCCAGTAAGACCTTGCCAGTGTTTTTCACCTTTTATATAGTACTTATCGTCCTTTTGTTCGTAAGATGTTCGCATATTGAGTGCGTCACTGCCGTAAGCCTGTTCGGTAATCATTAATCCTCCCATTGCCTGGTTTTCCAAAAATTGATGGAATACCCGCTCTTGAAGTAAGGTGTTGCCGTATTTGGCAAAAGGTTCCAAAAATAGCGCAATATTAATCCCGAAGATTAGCGATAAAGATAGTGATTCATAAGAAGCAGCTGCCAGTACACCCAAACATTCTTTTACATGAAGTCCCCGGCCACCGTGGTGTTCTGGGATAGCAACCGACAAGGGTTGCATTTTCATGATCTCAGCTAAAAACTCAGGCGGTAGCCCACGCGTTAAACTGAGCGAGTTATAATCATACTCTTTATTAAATAAGCTTGATAGCCTAGTTTTAAAATCCGCAATAAACAAATCGAAATCTTGGGTTATATTGTTGTGTTCTGAAACCTTAAGCATCTTTAAATATGTAATTAAATGATGGAACAATGTAAATTGAAACATGAAGAAGAACTGCCGGTTGACCAAAAATTCTCTTTTGCTTCAATCACTTACACAAAAATAACTCCAATCAATTTGATTCTCTTGTGTACTTCAGTATAAAAGATAGGACAAATCGTGCATATTGAAAACCTAAGTTGCTCTGTTTCGATAAGAAGTAGGAGAAACGCCAACTATTTTTTTGAAAAGCCGCGAGAAATAAGAGGGATCAGAAAAATCCAATTCATAACAGATATCTGCAATGCTTTTAGTGGATTCAAACAATAGAAATTGACTGTGCATAATCAGCACTTCAAGAATGAGTTCCTTCGACGATTTTTTGAATACAGAAAATACGCACCGATTAAGGTAGTTTGTAGATACCGCGAGTTTATCCGCGTAGAATGAAATATTTTTTTGCTTTTTGAAGTTTTTGTGCACAAGCTGTTTGAACATCATAGCAATTTCCTGTCTCCGATTGAGCGCTAGGTTGGATGAAGATAGCTTGATAATTTTTAGAATTGCAGATTTTAATAAATTTTCAAATAGTTCTTTATAAGGTAATTCCGAAAGCAATTCATCATAAAGTAATCTGAAAAGCTCTTGAAGATCGCTGCTGTCTCGCGCCGTTAAGTTCAGTAAGGGTGAGATATTAAAGATATTCAAAATCTCCTGTTCCCGGAATATGGAAGTCATTGCATTGTCGTTTATTAAAACGCAATGGCCTTTCGCAGATTTATCGACCGACTTTATTGTTGAGATATTGCCGTAATTGCTGATAAGAATTGCTGGAGCTGTTACGACATATTCCTTAGCTCCAATTTGATGTTTAAAATAACCCTCAGTGATATGAACGAGCAGGTTATAGCCCAAGAAAATAGGTGGGGTCGGGAATTTAATGTAAGGAGCGATTTCACTGAGCTGGAATATCTTGATCGGCGATTGCTGGTAGCGAAGATGCTCCAAACTACCTGTCATAAAACGATCTACAAATTCACCCGCATTTACCTGCTTTTCCATTATCAATTATTATTATAAAATTTAGTATGCCACAGCTTATGAATGTCATCTATTGTTTCATGTGCAAATCATGCTCCCAATAATATTCCAAAGGTAGCTGGATAAAACTTGTTTATCAATTTTAACAAATGATTTGCTAAAATAAAGCTTTATCCTTAGTTTAGTTTTTGCAATCAGATAAATAGCCTGATGCTCAGGGGCTATATTTTAATATTATAAACCAAATGAATATGAAACTAGTGCTCATTTCTATCTTGACTCTATTCCTGTTCAGAAATGCAACTGCACAGATCTCGTTGAATTATTGTAATGATCGTATACAAACTGGAGCAGAACAAACCGAGCGTTATCTTCCTTATTTAATGAATAAACGTATTGCAATATTGGGAAATCCATCTACGGTTATTAAAGGGAGACACCTTGTTGATAGTCTACTCGCACGCGGGGTTCAGATTGTGAGAATTTTTGGACCTGAGCACGGATTTCGAGGCAATGCAAGTAATGGAACTGAAGTGGGGGACGAAATCGATCCGACAACCAAAATTCCTATTGTCTCCTTATACGGGAATAAGAAAAAGCCAACAGCGAAGGATCTAAAAGATATCGATCTGTTTATTTATGATGTGCAGGATATGGGGGTGAGATTTTATACCAATATTAATACCCTTCGGGATATTATGGAAGCTTGTGCAGAAAATGATAAGGAGCTCTTGATCTTAGACCGGCCCAATCCCAATGCCTATCTAATTGACGGTCCTATTTTGGAAGAAGAATATAAGTCGGGTATTGGGCAATTTCCTGTTCCTATTGCACATGGGATGACTACAGCTGAATTTGCCCAGATGATCAATGGAGAAGGTTGGATGAATACTAAAAAGAAGTGTAAATTGAAGATTATTCCTGTAACAGATTATGATCATAGTATGCTTTATAAGTTACCAGTCAATCCTTCGCCCAATTTAAATACGGAACAAAGCATACTCTTATATCCAAGTACCTGCCTCTTTGAAGGTGTGAAAGTGAATCATGGCAGAGGCACCGATTATCCCTTTGTTGTGATCGGTAGTCCAATCTATAAGGGTATATATGACTTTTCATTTGTTCCCGTCAGTAAAAAAGGGATGAGTGAATCGCCACTTTTTATGAATGAAGAATGTTATGGAATAGACCTGCGTAAATATGATCTGCAGCAGCTAGTAGATAGCAAAAAAATAAACCTATCCTGGATGATAGCGCTGTATCGGAATTCTCCGGAAAAAGACAAGTTTTTTGATCAATCATTTTCGAAACAGATTGGCAGTATCGAAAAGCTGGTGGGCGTGGGTTTATTTCGCAAGCAAATTGAAGCCGGTGTTTCGGAAGAAGAAATCCGAAAAAGCTGGGAGCCGGGCCTAAGTAATTATAGAAAGACTAGGGAAAAATACCTTATCTATCAATAATATAACCTGAATAAAAGTAAATCGATGTTTGGACTAAAATATGATTGGCGCCCAATTATTATCCTATGTATTGCAGTGGGATGTTTTTGTCAATTACGGGCGCAGCAGCTGGCTAAAGGCCTAGATCGCCAAAATTATACAGCACAATCCAACATTAGGTTAAATCCCGCGTTGAAATGGAAATTCAAAACAAAGGGAAGGTTGTTTTCTTCGCCCGTCGTTTGGAAGGATATCGTTTTTGTCGGGTCTTGCGACAGTAATCTTTACGCATTGAATAAAACGAACGGTAATATACTTTGGAAGTATAAAACTACTGGTGAAATTCGGTCCACTGTTGCTCTTGATGGCGGAACAGTGTATTTTTTAAGCACTGATGGCTACTTGTATGCCCTGGATGCCCAAACAGGTCGAAAATTATGGCAGTTTTCAACCGATGGTGAAAAGAGTTATGATGTATGGGATTATTTCCTCTCATCTCCTGCGGTTGCAGATGGTGTAGTTTATTTTGGGTCTGGAGATCATCATGTTTATGCCGTAGATGCTAAATCGGGAAAACTTGTTTGGAAATTCCTGACTGGAGGTATTGTGCATGCAGCCCCAACGTTGACACAACAGCGTGTTTTCATTGGTAGTTTTGATGGTTATTTTTATTGTTTGAAAAAAGATGGTACCCTTCATTGGAAGTTTAAAACGGTTGGCGAACGTTATTTTCCAAAAGGCGAGATTCAGTTCCATGCAGCAGTCGCCGACAGTACAGTCTATTTTGGTGCTCGTGACTTTAATGTATATGCGCTAAATGCCACGAATGGAAGTGGTTTTTGGGTATATCATCAACCAGGGAGCTGGACGAGTGTTCCTAGTATTTTTGACGATAAGCTTGTCGTAACCATGTCGGATTCCTATAGTATACTTGTTTTAAATAGAATGGACGGTGTGAAAATAGTTGAACCTAAAGTGCCCTTAAACACATTTAGCAGTGCCACTATCATAGGTAATGAGGCTTTTTTTGGAACGCTGGATGGTGTAATTTATAGATTGGATATAAAAAACGGAGAAGTTGTGCCTGTTTTTCAAACGGAGTCGAGTAAAAAGAACAGGCCGTTGTTTATAAATGATGAAAATGTGCTCCGCGCTGATCTGCAACAAAAATATGAGGATGATATTACAAGACTATTTGCAGACTACCTGCAGATGGGAAGTATCTTTTCAACAATTTGGATTGATGAAAATCGGCTTTATTTTAGTTCGGCTGATGGTGCCATCTATGCATTGGAATAGTAAGTACGCGCTATTTACAAATCGTAGCAGGGCTTACTTTCTCAAAATTTTTTCCATGGATCTACCTTTGGCCAGTTCATCAATTAATTTATCGAGATAACGAACCTTCTGAACCAGCTGATCTTCAATATCCTCAATGCGATAGCCACAGATTACACCAGAGATCTTTGAAACATTCGGGTTTAAGCAAGGTGCTTCTTTAAAGAAATGTTCAAAGTCAATTTTATCGTCAATCGTTTGCTGTAACGATATGGGGTTATAGCCGGTAAGCCAGAAAATGATTTCGTCGACCTCTTCTTTTGTGCGTCCTTTTCTTTCGGCCTTTTGTATATAAAGCGGGTATACACCAGCAAATGACATGCGATATATTCTTGTATTATCCATTTTTACACGTTGATTTTATTAAAGGTATTCATTTTGAATGAAAATAGAAACAAAGGATAGTTGGCTAAATTAAGCATGATCATTGCTAATTGCTGCTACGTAACTATAAAATTTACTTAGCAATTTCTTTAATAATAATATAAATTATAATTCTATCTTTATGTGATACAAAATTATTGAAAGATTATATATGGATTTGAGGTATATTCGAAATAACATACATATTAAAGAAGAGGATCAACAACGTATCAAAGACTTTCCTGTGCTGATAGGAGGGTGTGGAATAGGTAGTTACATTGCAGAGTGCTTATTGCGTATGGGTTTCGAAAATTTGACAATTGCCGATGGAGATGTTGTCGAATTGACAAATCTAAACAGACAAAATTACACAAGCAAGGATATTGGTATTAAGAAAGTATTTGCTTTGCAGGAACGTTTAAATTCAATTAACCCGCAAGCCAAAATAACCGTGTTTTCTGAATTTATTAACAAAGATAATCTATATAATATCGATATTAACCATAAGGTTGCCATTAATGCGTTGGATTTTTCTTCTGATATTCCTTTTGTTTTTGACCAGTATATGGCGAAAAGAAATATACCGGTAGTACATCCTTATAATTTGGGCTGGGCAGGATTTTTAACAGTTCTTCCACCTGAAGGTCTTAATTTACATTCACTGGAAAAGGCTCACAAGACATTTGAATTAAATGTCGGTAAATTTATTGTAGAAAGTTTAAAAACAAAGGGAATAGAAACGAAATGGTTTGAGGAATTTTTGGTAGAATATGGTAAAATAGCGCTGAAGTCTTCTCCTCCGCAGTTATCATTAGGTCTGTATTTATTATCGGGAATGGTTAGTCATATCGTATTTAATTTAGCGACATCTAAACCTGTAAAATTCTTTCCAGATTCCTATTATTTATCAATGATTAGTTGAACTTAATATAATTGAAAAAAACATTCGTTCCATTACACTTTTGTGTAGTAAATTTGTCTCTGTGGGAATTTAAACGAAAAGTCTTTATTTTTATAATTGCATATCGAATAACATTTGCATGAACTGGACGCCTGAAAATTATTATTTTACCAAGCTTAATAAAAACGAACTTCCTGAACTTATTCATTTTTATTTAGTAACGACTCAGCAGCATTACAAACTGGATAGTTATTCCGAAGAGGAATATGCGTTTGACTTTGAGTCATTGATAGGAGAGGATCAGATTTTTTTTGATCGTTCCATTTATTATGTGCTTCGAAGTAAGCTTGATGACTGTATTCAGGCATCCATTAGAATTACATTTTGGGATAAGGAAACGAGTTTGCCGATTCAGAAATTATTTGATATCGAGACAGAAAGTTTGTTAATTCCGCATGTGAAGAATTTTTGGCACATTGGGCGTTTCGTAATTTCTGGAAAGATAATAGGTAATCGGATCAATATTCTGAAAAAGATGCTTTTTGACGCATTTTATGGCCCTTATAGCCTTGGTAGCGGACTAGTCATTGCGGAATGTGATCGAAAGGTGGTAAATACGCTTCGAAAATTAGAAATAGAATCTTTTGAACTTGGTGATCCAATTATCTACCTCTATTCTGAGACATTACCGATCTATATTAAATCAGAATGGCTGGACACTTTTATTGAGAAAAATAAATATTCCCAATTTAGTATGGGAAACCAGGTCGATATTCAAAAATTTGTTGAGATGTCTAAACTAATGCTGTTATGTGCAAAAAATAGTGAATAACATTAGAAAAGAGATAGTTCAATTGCTAATGCTGTAGCTTCTGTAATGCTTTTAACTTTCAGTTTTGAAAATATTTGTTTTTTATGAAATTTTACTGTATCAATTGATACATAAAGTCGATCTGCTATTTGATCCATAGTAAGACCCTGTGCGGAAAAAAGAAGAATATCCTTTTCACGGGGTTTCAATTTAATGCGAGGAGTTTCTACCCAAATATCTTTATCCAAATCATATTCAAACTGTTTCCCATCCTCATCAGATTTAAATCTAATGTTTCCCGAGTTTGCATGTGAAGATATAGAAACCAAGCAGAGCGCGATCCAGGGGTTAGAAAATTTATCCAGGAGCAGAGGCTTTAGTTTATGGTTTACTAATAGTGGTTTATTTCCAGGTTGTTTTAAATGAAAATCGTAAGATATCGAGAATTTTAAGCGATCTTCGGCATCCAAATCTCCAAAAAAGTCAAAACCAACGTCGTTGATCTTTTTTAGTAAATGTAAATCGCTCTCAGGGACATTATTCACATAGTGGTAATAGCCTTCCCGCATGACTTCCGCAGGAGTGCTTCCACACAAAAAGATTGGGTTATCAGAAACAAATAAAAAGCTTTTCTTTGAATAGTCAATTAAATATATACTCTGGTAGGTTAACCTGCTTAAGGATTTGGCAAAATTTATAAAGGCTTCGACAATCTCATAATCATCTTTGCTAAAGTCGTCTTTAACTTGTACCGGCTTGAAAAAATCTTCAATCTTAATTTTCATAGTGTAAATTACAAAGATGATCCGCAATCGCTTTTGAATACCACGTAAAATCGATGTTGTCCTGGCGTGCAAGTTACAAAAATAAGGGCATAATCTCAATTTATACGCTAGTAATAGGCTTTTTTACGTTCCTATCCTTACTTTGTAATCAACGTCAACGTTAATAGTTGAACTTGTTTAAAATATTAAATCTCTATCCAGCAATGAAATAAGTTTCTACACAAATGTGTAGAATATTGTTTATAATGATAATACAAAAGATAATACTCTTATCTTTAAGGTCTCAAAGCAAATAATTGTATAAATATAACTTATTAGATCCAAATAGCCAATAGTAATTATTGCTTTACTTGAGTTTTGACAAAGTTTTAATCCTAGAATAATGAACTCTAGGTAAATTATTGCCATGTGCACCCTTTTATTAAGCTTTTTTATCATAAATAATCTGTAGAAACACTTTTCTAAGTAAAGACAATTTTTCCACCGAAAACTAGGAAACAGGATCGATATGGCGCAAACTACAAATTGACCTAACTTTCCTATCCAAGAATCAAAACCTTTCATTTTCCCAGCTTGTGTCAATTAGATTCAGTTCATTTTTTTTCTTTCAGTATGTATATACATTTTAATTTTATTCATTTGATATTTGTTTTTTTTGTAGTAATATTGTGCTTAAAGTTTTGCTTTTAAACGTTTTTGTAGATTATTAATGTATGTACAATGTGATGTATTTTGTGAATTGTTTCGTGCATTTTATGAGGAAAGCAACTGATGTAATTAAAAATTATAAAATCTGATACTTATGAAATTACGTTTCTCACTTTCTTTTGCCGCCGGTCTGTTGTTCATGTGTGCTCAGTCTGTTGTTGGCCAGGAGCACACAATATGGCAATTGGGAAATTCAGACGGTTCAAGCAGCGAATTTGCCTTGTCCCCGAATGGATATAAGAAATTTTTGGAACATGATTTTGGTTATGAAGACAATGCGTTTATCATAGGTCAATCTTCTTTAACAAGGGATTTACCCTATGTATTGCCCGGTCCGGCCAATGAATGGGGCGGGACTGGAGGAACCTCTGGTCTGAGAACACATTTTTTGAATTTATACTACGTGTTAAACAATAGTATAAAAAATGGTCAGTGTACACTTCAGGTTAAATTGGCCAATAGTGACCCTAAAAATAAACCTACACTACAGATCGCAATCAATGGCAAGCCCTATAATTTTGAGGTGGAGCGGGGAGCAGGAAATGGTGAGCCGCTAGAGAATTCTTTAAAATCTGGAAATTCTACGATAAATATACCATTGCCAGCTGATCTCATTAAGAAAGGCGGAAATCAGATTACCATGACTGTCATAAAGGGAGGTTGGGTTGAATTTGATTCCTTTAAACTGCTGGGGCCACAGCAAGTAAAGCTAATAGCCAATCATTCTGTAATTGTTAAAAATGTACAGCAAGCTGAATTTGAGATCTTAAATGCAGGGAAACCCGTCCAAAATATGTTGGTTGATCTCTTGAAATTGAAAGATGATGAACAGTTGAAAGTAGTCTTAGATGGAAAGAAAATTTATGAGAAAACACGTGAAAAAGGTGCAGCGAAATTGGAAATACCAATGCCTTATGTCGCTAAGGATATATGGAGTAAGTATGAAATTTATTGTAATGGGCAATTAATACAGTCTTCAACAATCAAGCGGGGTCCAAAAAGACTAGGTGGAGTTTCAGATTATGTGAACACGATGATGGGTGCAGCACATTCCAGATGGATGATAGCCCCGGGACCATGGATGCCTTTTGGCATGGTAAAGATAAGTCCAGATAACCAAAATATTGGCTGGCAGGCAGGTTATGAACCTTCTATCGAATCTATTGGTACATTTAGCCATATTCACGAATGGACAATGGCTGGATTGGGAACATTTCCGACAGCAGGTCAATTGAAGACTCGGGTCGGAGATCAGTACAGTACAAATTCAGGATATCGATCAGCAATAGATAAAACCAGCGAAAAAGCTCCATTGGGATATTATGCTGTTCATCTCCTTGATCACGATATCGACGTAAAATTGACGGCTGGTACACGTTCCAGTTTTCAACAATATACCTATCATAAGTCGGACACAGGACGTATCATGATTGATCTCAAGGTTAACGGAGAATATGATTATAAAATTAAAGATTTCTCGCTGAAAAAGGTTTCTGACTATAAGGTTGTGGGATACAGTAATCAATTATCTGAAAACGTTTGGTCCACGGATGCAAAACAGGATTATGTCGTATACTTTGTGATGGAGTTTGATAAACCTATCATAAACTATGGCACATGGCATAATGATCGGTTGACTGAACGGGCTGATTTGGTTGCTGATAGCGCTCAATTTGCGGGAATGTACGTGGAATTTGATGTGCATAAAGATAAGGCTGTACAACTGCGCACAGGGATTTCTTATGTGAGCTTAGCCAATGCAGAGGAGAATCTAAAAACGGAACTGTCGGAGCCATTCGGATGGTCCATTGATCGGGTCGTGGAAAATCAACATAAAGTTTGGGATGAACTTTTAAGTAGATTGGCGATAAAGTCTTCAGACTATTTTGAAAAAGAGAAATTCTATACCAACATGTATCGCACTTTGGCAAGCCGAAACACATTCAGTGATGTGAATGGTCAATGGAGATCTTCGGATGAAGTGATACGAACTTTAGCCCATAAAGGGGATCTCGCTTTAGGTTGTGATGCTTTCTGGAATACCTTTTGGAATTTAAATCAGTTTTGGAACTTGGTTACGCCGGAATGGTCCAATAAATGGGTTAGATCGCAACTTGCGATGTATGACGCAAATGGCTGGTTGGCGAAAGGGCCGGCTGGAATGGAGTATATTCCCGTCATGGTTGCTGAACATGAAATACCGTTAATTGTCGGGGCATACCAGATGGGGATTAGAGACTACGATACTGAAAAGGCATTTGAAGCTGTTAAAAAAATGCAGACAACAAGTCCATTGAAATTTGAAGGTGGTTTTGCAGGTAACAGGGATTTGGATGTCTATTTAAAATATAAGTACGTTCCTTATGATTTGGGCCGGTTTTCCAATTCAATGGAATATAGTTTTGACGACTGGACAGTTGGGCAGTTCGCAAAATCGTTAGGAAAGGAGCAGGAGTACAATTATTTTAATGATCGCGGAAACTGGTGGAGAAACGCGATAGATGTCAGTAGTGGCTATGCTCGGATGAAGGATTCAAAAGGAGAATGGTATAAAGATTTTGATCCTTTTAAATCGGGAGCTAACCATCATTATGTAGAAGGAAATGCATGGCAACTGACTTTTTTTGTGCCACAGGATATTCCTGGGTTAGCTAAAATGATCGGACAGGATGTGTTTTTAAAACGATTGGAATGGGGATTTCCAGAAAGTGAAAAATGGCGCTATAATGGCCCTAATGATCAATATTGGGATTATCCTGTTGTTCAGGGAAATCAGCAATCAATGCATTTTGCCTATATTTTTAATTGGTTGAATAAGCCCTGGTTGACACAAAAATGGAGCCGCTCTATAGGTGAGCGCTATTATGGCCAAGGGGTTTCGAATGCTTATCTCGGCGATGAAGATCAGGGGCAAATGAGTGCTTGGTATATCATGAATGCTATTGGTTTATTTCAGATCGATGGCGGAACAAGGGTCAAACCAATTTATGAAATAGGAAGCCCACTCTTTGAGGAGGTTAAGATTAGATTGGATGGTAAATATGGAAGAGGTGAACAGTTTATTATCAAAGCGAAAAATGCAAATAAGAAAAATATATATGTGCAACGCGCAACGTTAAATGGAAAACCGCTCAATACCTTTTATTTTGATGCTTCCGAATTGCTAAAAGGAGGGGAGCTTGTCTTGGAAATGGGCGCTACCCCGAATAAACAATGGGGACTGTATCAATAAAAAATATGTTTACTGCTAGATCTCAATAGACCGAGTTGACCTATAACAATGATTTGTTAAAATTTGGTTAAACTAAGAGACCTGATATAAGAAACTCATTTTTGATGACGTTATATCAGTAGTTTCATAATTTAGGTTAATAATTGGTTAGTTAGTAAAAGCCTGAAGTTCCCCACTTCAGGCTTTTGTTGTTATTGACCATCATAAATCTCTTTGCTTAACATGTATAGTTTTGCTAAATCCTATTAACAAACGTAAAATCATCGATATAACCATTTATAAGATTTGTAAATCTTTGCGATTATCTGTAGTATTGTAGGTACACGCTAAAATGCGCGGCCTATGGTGTTTGCTTGAATGAAAGCAATTAACAATGTCGTCTATCAAGATTATATGATCAAATCTATTCGTTTTTTACTTTTAGGATTATTTCTTTGGGAGAACGTTTCTGCCCAAAAGCTTCCTACAGACTATGTCAACCCGTTTATCGGTACCAGCAATTATGGAACAACTAATCCGGGTGCTCAGGTTCCCAACGGCTTGATGAATGTTTCTCCGTTTAATGTAATGGGATCATCACTTAATGCATTTGATAAAGATGCAAGATGGTGGTCTACTCCCTATGAACATAGCAACAGTTATTTTACAGGTTTTTCTCATGTTAATTTAAGTGGGGTAGGATGTCCAGACATGGGAAGTTTGTTGTTGATGCCAACTTCAGGTAAATTAGAGGTTGATTATCATCAATATGGAAGTACCTATACGCAGGAGGTTGCCCATCCGGGGTATTATAGCAATGTGTTAAAGAAATACGGTATCAAAACCGAAGTTTCAGCGACAACCCGTGTAGGTGTTTCTAAATTTACTTTTCCAAAAGGACAGGCAAATATCCTGCTTAATTTGGGCGAAGGTTTAACAAATGAAACGGGAGCAACAGTTCGTTACGTAAGTGATACCGAAATAGAGGGATCTAAATTGTTGGGCTCCTTCTGTTACACGAACAATCAGGCTGTTTATCCAATCTTCTTTGTTATGCGTGTCAATAAAAAACCGTCAAAAAGAGGATATTGGAAATTCCAGCGTGCCGGAGAAAAATGGGAAAACGATTGGAATAAAGATGCCGGAAAATATAAAATTTTTACGGACTATACCGATCAGCTTTCCGGCGATGATCTTGGCGCATATTTTAGTTTTGATGTCAAAGAAAATGAAAGCTTAGAAGTACAACTGGCCGTATCATTTGTGAGCGTTGAGAATGCGCGTAAAAATCTAGATGCTGAGCAAGCAGACTTTAGCTTTGAAAAAACACAAAAGAATGCAGCTTCGCTTTGGAACAATGCATTGTCAAAGATACAGGTAGAAGGTGGTACAGAGGACCAAAAAACAGTGTTCTATACGGCATTATATCATGCCATGATTCATCCAAATATCCTGCAGGATGTAAACGGAGAATATCCTGCCATGGAAAGTCGGAAAACACTTGTTGCAGATCACAATCGTTACACCGTGTTTTCGCTATGGGATACGTACCGAAATGTTCAGCCTTTAATGTCACTGGTTTATCCCGATAAGCAGGTGGGCATGATACGTTCCATGATCGATATTTATAAGGAAAGCGGTTGGATGCCCAAATGGGAGTTGTATAGCCGAGAAAGCTATACCATGGATGGCGATCCGGCAGTTCCAGTGATCGTTGATGCATGGATGAAAGGCATTCGGGATTTTGATATCAATACAGCTTATGAAGCGTTTCTGAAATCGGCAACGACTACGGACTCCACGAATAAAATTAGACCAGACAATGCGGACTATGTGAAGTATGGGTATGTCCCATTGCGCGATTCATTCGATAATTCGGTATCTCATGCCATTGAATATTATGTTGCAGATTGGAATCTAGCGCAGTTGGCTGGTTCATTGGGGAAAACCAAAGATGCCCAGCTTTTTGCTAAGCGAGCGCAGGGATATAAACATTATTATTCTTCGGAGTATGGGACTTTTAGACCTATTCTTCCTAACGGCGAGTTTTTAAGTCCGTTTAGCCCATTGATGGGTGCCAATTTTGAACCTAATCATGGTTTCCATGAGGGTAACGCTTGGAACTATAGCTTTGCCATTCCATTTGATATCCCTGGTTTGGTGAAATTGATGGGCGGAAAGCAAAAATTTGTGGATAGACTGCAGGCAACTTTTGATAAAGGGTATTTTGATGTTACTAACGAACCAGATATGCTGTATCCACATGTGTTTTCAGAAATCAAAGGAGAAGAATGGCGTACCCAGAAGCTAGTCAAAGAAATTTTAGAAAAGCATTTTACGAACAGCCCTGGGGGGATACCGGGAAATGACGATACGGGAACAATGTCTACATGGGCTTTAATGAACATGATTGGAATCTATCCTTTTTGTCCAGGTAGACCAGATTATACCGTTGTAACACCTGTATTCGACAAAGTGACCATCCAACTCGATAAGAAATATTATCCAAACGGCGACAAAGTGACGATAAGACGTCAAAAAGAGGGGGCTGGTGATTATATCAAAAAGATCGTTATCGATGGAAAACCATTCAATGGATTTAAAATCAACCATCAAACTTTGGTCAACAGTAAGGATATTCTAATCGTTACTGGAAATAGATAATTAGGCAAACTAAACTGAAAAACTGATCTACACGATGAAATATATTAATTATGCGGTCTGTGCAGGCCTTTTGTCCTTAATTGGTTGTGCTTCACTAAAAAATTCCGATGAGACTTCTTATGCAGGGTATGTAAATCCTTTTATCGGAACGGATTTTACAGGCAATACATATCCTGGAGCACAGTCACCTTTTGGAATGGTACAGCTTAGCCCAGATAATGGACTACCCGGCTGGGACCGTATTTCCGGATACTTTTATCCCGACAGTACGATTTCTGGTTTTAGCCATACACATTTAAGTGGAACTGGTGCCGGTGACTTGTACGACATATCTTTTATGCCGGTTACCTTACCATATCATGAAGCCGCGGCTCCCCTAGGTATACATTCCAAGTTTTCGCATAAAGACGAAAAGGCTCACGCCGGATACTATCAGGTAAAACTTACTGATTACGATATAAATGTGGAGCTGACAGCAACGGCACGCTGCGGCATTCAACGTTATACCTTTCCAAAAGCCGAGTCTGCTGTATTTTTAGACTTAAAGAAAGCAATGAATTGGGATGCTACCACGGATTCGCACATCGAAGTGGTTGATTCTGTCACTATTCGTGGTTATCGTTTTTCGGAGGGCTGGGCAAGGGGCCAACGCGTTTATTTTGAAACTCGGTTTTCTAAGCCTTTTATGGCCGTTCATATCGATAGTTCAGCAATATTATCCAGCGCTGATACAACGGCAAAAAGTGCAAAACGCATTGGTACAGCATTCAAAGCACGTTTTGATTTCAAGACAGCAGCTGGAGAACAAGTGACTTTAAGTACGGCCCTTTCGGGTGTAAGTATGGAAGGCGCTTCCAAAAACTTAAAAGCAGAAGTTCCAAAAGATGACTTTGATTATTATTTAAAGGAGGCCGAGCAAAATTGGAATCACGAATTGGGTAGGGTAGCGATCGAGACCAAAGACAAAGAGGAGCAGGTTAAGTTCTATACAGCGTTATATCATTCCATGTTAGCACCGACGATTTTCGGTGATGTTGATGGTGCGTATATGGGGGCTGACCGGAAGGTACATCAGGCCGAAGGTTGGACCAATTATAGCACGTTCTCACTTTGGGACACTTATAGAGCCTCGCATCCATTATTTACGTATATCGACCCTAGTCGAGTAAATGATATGATTAAGTCCTTCATCGCCTTTTATGAACAGCACGGCCGATTACCGGTATGGAATATTTACGGGAGTGAAACGGATATGATGATTGGGAATCACGCCATTCCTGTCATTGTAGATGCATATTTAAAAGGAATCGGTGATTTTGATGCATCAAAAGCGTTAGAAGCTTGTGTTGCCACAGCTAATATTGACAATTATCGGGGCATAGGTCTGTATAAGAAACTAGGCTATGTGCCTTATGATGTCAAAGATGAATACAATGCCGAAAACTGGTCCCTATCAAGAACACTTGAATATGCCTATGACGATCATTGCATCGCAATGATGGCCGATAAGATGGGAAAGAAAGAGATTGCGGGAACATTTTTTGCAAGAGCTCAAAATTATAAAAATGTGTATAATCCGGCTACTTCATTTATGCAACCTCGTGATAGCCATGGTAAATTTATTACTCCATTTGATGCGGAGGAATATAGCGCGCATATCTGTGAAAGTAACGCATGGCAATATTTTTGGTCTGTACAACATGATATCCCTGGATTGATTAAACTCGTTGGTGGACAAGAGCGCTTTGGACAGAAGTTAGATAGCATGTTTACATTTCATCCTTCTGACACCAGCAAGCTTCCAATTTTTAGTACAGGAATGATTGGGCAGTATGCGCATGGTAACGAGCCGAGCCATCATGCACTCTATTTATTCAATGCGGTTGGACAGCCTTGGAAAACGCAGCAATATGCGGCAGAGGTAATGAACAAACTTTACTTGAATACACCTTCGGGATTAAGTGGAAATGATGACTGCGGGCAGATGTCGGCTTGGTATGTATTCAGCTCATTGGGATTTTATCCTGTAGATCCCATAAGTGGAAAATACGAAATCGGTACCCCTTTATTTGAAAAAGCTGAATTGAAGTTGTCCAATGGAAAGAAATTTACCGTGAAAGCTAACCATGTCAGTAAATCCAATATTTATATACAAGCCATTACGATCGATGGTAAGCCTCTTGAAACAAGTTATATCACACATGAACAAATTATGTCCGGAGCGACATTGGTGTTAGAAATGGGTGAAAAACCAGGGCCAGTATGGTACAAAAATAAATAGGATCAATAGGTCTATAGGTCTTCTTAAGTGAAGCCTTCAAATAATTAAGAGAAGCCTCCCAATGAATGTTTAATCGTTTCGGAGGCTTTTTATTTTGTCTGCTGGAACAATCAGGTTTTTGTAAAAGTATGTCGTGCTACACCATGTTCCATTCGGGAAGAGCGCATAATTTGGGATATCTCCGACTATCGTCCAGCCACATTTTTGATACATAATATAAGCCGGGCTATCGGTTACAGTATCTAGTACCAATAGTGTCTTATTTAGATCAATGGCTTTATTTTCAATGTGTTGAAGTAAATTTTGTGCAATGCCCATTCTTCGAAAGTCAGTATGGACTAACATTTTGGCTACATCTGCACGATGTGTCTGATTTGATGGGAGGTCGATTTGCAGTTGAACAGTTCCTGCGATTCGATGGGTAAAGGCATCTCTTGCAATAATCAATATTATTTTCTGTTCCTTGACCTTGTTCAGTACATCAGTCCAAAATTTTTTTGCCTGTTCAACTGTTAGATCTTCCATGAAACCTACGGAGGCACCTCCTTGGACAATATTAAAAGTCAGGTCTACTAGTTCAGAAATTAAGTTAATGCTAGATTCTTTGACTTCTTCAATGACAAAATCTGTATGGGAAATAGGTGAGGAACTCATGTGTTTGATTAGGGACGAGATATAGAATAGATATTGATAGCGATGTTATGTAAGAAAGGACATTCTGGTCATGATCGGCTTGGCTCTTCTGGTGAGAATCATATTTAAGAATCGTTACTCGTTGCGGGTGAATGCAAAATAGATGACATATAACCAGCCAAGTATTCCATGAATTAAAGCCCAGAGTATGGATTTATTGCGATCCCATGAGGTGACAACGGCAATTACAGAACCGAGTCCAATACCCGATTGTGTGATCGTCTGTGTCGTTGATTTACTTATCTCTTGACCAAATGCGATATCCGCGATGAAAATAAAGAATACGAATAATGAGAGGTGTTTCATGACGAATTTATTGAGCTCCTCTTATTTTGAGTTCTTCATTGATTTCTTTTATTCTTTTAAAATTCAGAATAACAATGGGAGATAAGGCGAAAGGAATGGCCATCAGTGCACTGAATCCTTTGCTAATTGAGGTGTAAATTCCCATACCTAATAGGATAAAAAGCATGGTTGTGAGCATCCAAGTAATTACCAAAGCAGTTTTTTTGTTGGTTTGAAGCTCTTCGTCAGTCATTCCGTTTAAAGGTCTATTATTCATATTTCGGTGGTTTATAGTCTCTAAGTTCCGTAATTCTTTTTAAGAAACAAAGTTTTCTGCATTAAATGATGTGTGAATCTTGTTAAATATAACGTTTTTCTTGTTTTTCTTAAAAAAGATTAATTAAATGGCTAAAATAGTAGGTTTTGAAGGAGCTTTTTTCTTAATAACAGAGCATAAGGTGATTATTATGGATTCCATTTTTTAAAAGAGCAACTTTCTCAACTTTCTGGGTAACGAACAATTTGTGTAAAGTAGGTATAAGCGTATTGTTTTGAGCAAGTGGATTGTGCGGAGAATAACGAATCTTAAAACAAAGACCACGAATATTAAACGAGACGGAAATACTGTTTTAAAAAGCTGTTATTTGTGAAAAAAATCAAGAAATGAGAATGCTAGCTTTAATCTTTATGCTATTTACCATGTGTTCCTGTAGGGGTAATTTGGAATCGGGGTACAACGAGAAAATGGCTAAGCTCTTTCATAGCTGTCGAGAAAAAATGGATGAGAGCTATGGAAAATTGCTGGAAGGGGAATATGATGTCGATAAATCAGACTATTCCTATCACATGAAATTGAATGAGGCACGTGCTTTGAGTAGTTACATAAAAGGAATAAAATGCGAAGCTTCTCAATTGAAATACAGTAAAACTGCCGAAAGTTTTCACATCGCTACAATTGGTTATATGACGGAGATCGTTGATGGATATGGTGTTTTATTAATTAAATATATTGATGAACAGAAAAAAGGGACTCGGAAAAGTCTGTTGCGGGAGATTACTGATGAAAAAGAGAAAATTGCAGCCTTAGCTGAGTCGTGTTTAGGACATCAAATAGCCTTCTTGAATCGAGCTGGAATAAAAGTAGATAGTCAAAAAGGAAAGTAGTTGAAATATATTTTAATTTTATAACAATGTTAACACTAAAAAATAAGTGGTATTTGCTTATCATTTTACCTATGATGGCATTGTCCTGTAAGAGCAAAATAGCTGCGCATCAGCCAATACCCCCGTATTCATTGGCTGATACTGTGAAACCCGATTGGTATCGCGAATCCTATGGTCAGGTTGTGATGATCGACAATGATTTTGTGACTCAGAAAAACGGCAGTTATTTAATAGATCTTCCTTTGCAGATCGTGCCAGATTCAACTTACGTTTTCTTTTTGAGTACTAGAATTCCAGTGGAGTTACTAAAAAGGTCAACTGAATTCTATCCCGATCTTCAACATTTTGTACTGATTGTCCCCGATTGGAAGTATTATGATGAGGTCGCCAAAGAAGCCTCGAAAAACGGAATGTGTATAGAACCTGCGACGACCAATTTTTATTATTCCATAAAAAGAGAGGATGGTGCGGTTAAAGTCGACAGTATCCGGCTTTCTGGTGAAGATAACGCGAGGTTTGATTTTGTTAAACCAATTTCACCTAAAGGCATGCTTACCGTTTATCGAAGAGAAAGTTACGGATCGGTTTGTTGCCCGCGTGACCCCAAGTGGGATAACGTCGATAAAGATGAGCTCTTTATACGTGAGTTTGAACACCGCAGTCACCTGAACGTGACCAAAGGGAGGTATGTACAGATGGAAGGGAAAGAAGGCGAAAAAAGTGTCTATTATACTTTACCAGGATTATCTTCAGCACAGCGATTGGAATTTTTAGCAGATAAATATACGGAATGGGGTGTCAATAAAGATATGGAGGCAAAGACGTTTATGCCACAGTTATTTACACCCCAAATTGTACCTATGGTAACCGAAGGTTTTAACAAAATGAAAGAATTACCATAAAGTTAGCGATACCGAAATTTGAATGTTTCCATAACAATACGCTGTTTTTAAATGGAGATAAAGCTATTCTGTTAGCTTTATCTCGAACATTTTATCCCAGTTTTTACCGGTAACAAAGAAAGTGTTTGATCTTTTATTGTAGGCGATACCATTTAATACATCTAAATCCACATGTTGTGTTACATGTTCACGTAATTTAGATAGATCGACTAAAGCCTCCACTGCACCTGTTTTAGGGTCGATCCGTCCAATGACATCCTCCATAAAGAAATTTGCATAGATTTTTCCTTTTACCCATTCCAGTTCATTGATTTGATCCACCATGGCTGTGTTCGTTGCTGCACGGATATAATCCATTTTTGAGAAGTCATTTGGATTCAGCGTATAGATATAATCAGAACCATTGGACATGTATAAGTTTTTACCGTCAGAAGTTAAACCCCAGCCTTCCATTGGCTGAAAGTAAGGAAGTGTTTTAATAACAGAAAGGCTATTTATATCATATAGGTAGGCTAGATTGTTTTTATAAGTCAACTGATATAATTTTCCATTTAGGACGGTGGCACCTTCGCCAAAAATTGAATCATCCAATTCAATTTTTTTGGTGGGTTGACCCGTTTTTGGATTAACAATACGAACACTCGATTTACCCTTATTTCCGCTCGGACCAACCCCATTCCCGGTACTTTCGATCAAATTATCCCCGTAGAACTCCAATCCCTGTGTGAAAGCTTTGATATCATGGGGGTAAATATTCACAATGCTATAGCTTAGCAAAAGCGGAGGAGTGGACGCGAATAGATCGATGTTGACCGAATTTTCTTCTCGTTTTCCAGCACTAAATACGACAGCTTTAATAATCTGCTTGCCAAATTTCTCCTGTTTTAATGAATAACGGAAAGGTTCATTTCCGATTACTTGACCAATCTTTTTATCGTTTATAGTGTAAATAACAGAGTCTATTTTGGACGTTTTTTCGCTGTCCACCTTTAAGATCAGATCCTCGCCCTGCGTATAGCTTTGTTTGATGTTGTTAAAGGTAAATGTCGGATTTTCATCGGCATATTCGGGCTGAGAGCTTGAAGTTGTATTTGTATTTGTATTGTTACTTTTATTTCCGGTACAACTGCCCAAAATGGTGCCAATAACGAAAAAAATGAGGTAAGATTTTTTGTGCATTGATAGAGGGTGCTTGATTAATTATCCGCTAATAAACTAGAAAACGAGTTGAGTATACATAGCTGTTGCTGTAATACTCGTTTCTCAAACTTAGATAAATTGTTTTTTATATGCAATTTAATTGCTGATCAATACAAAAGATAATTTGTCTGTGAAAGAAAAAAATGAACAATTACATGCTAGCCGATTGTTATAAAGGTATGGAAAGATTATATTTTACTGGAACGAGCGGTATCCTTTTGCCTTACAAGAATAAAAGCTACTATCCTGAGGAGTTTCAGGATAAAAGTCGATTGGCTGTATATAGCTTATTATTTAATTCATTGGAAGTAAACAGTTCTTTTTATAAAATCCCCAGAGAAGAAACCGTCAGAAGATGGTCCGAAGAAACGACCGATGACTTTCGTTTTACGTTTAAACTATGGAAAGGAATTACACATCAAAAAGAACTCAAATTTGATCCACAGGATGTCGCTAGATTTCTATCCGTTATTGACGCTGTCGGCCAAAAGAAAGGGTGTTTGCTCATACAATTACCACCATCTTTTAAATTTGCTTCTATTGGATTGCTTGCTGAATTGCTGGATTGTATTGCTCAGGACAAGAGAAGTGAAGGGTGGCCGATCTGTGTAGAATTTAGGGATCCAGTTTGGTATAGGGAAGAAACTTCTGAACTTTTAAAATCTTATAATATGAATCTGGTTATTCATGATAAGAATATGCAAGGTATGCGTCTTCAATACGCAGATGCAAATGCAAACATAATCTATATGCGATTCCATGGCCCAAATGGTGACTATAAAGGAAGCTATACGGACAACATATTGTTTGAATACAGCACCTATATTAACGACTGGATTGCAGAGGGAAAAGAAGTCTATACTTATTTTAATAATACAATCGGAGCGGCACTTTCTAATCTGAATACATTAGCCAAGTATATCACAGCGCGCAAAATATCTCCTGCTTAAAAACTGTCTTTTTTAAAGTGCACTGCCACGGATATATTCCGTTCCCATGTAGCCGTCCCAGCCTTCATGTTCACGCATAATCCGCTGATAAGCTGCGGTCAATGCCTGAACCTTCGTAAATAAGGGAATACCTCTCCGGATGCAGTCGTGATCAGCGTAAGTCCCGGCATTATCGTACCATTGTAGCCACGCAAGTAATTCCTGTCTCTTCATAAGCGTTAATCTATCGAATAGCGTCTTATCTTTTAAACTCATGAGCTGATAACGCCAATCCTTGCGATGCGATTCCATGGCTAGAATTTTTGGAAGCTGATGCGCTATGATCTGTTTAATAAGAGATTCCATAATTTGAAATTTTAGTTGTTAAAGATGAGTTGTGCGTGGGTATTCGAAAAGTCATTATATCTTCTTTTCATGTGGATACGCAGGATTTCTTTATGTATATACGCGACAGCCTTTAATTTGGAAAGCTGCTGCACGCCATTTTCAACACATTTGCGATCTGTATAGTTTCCTTTTGGATCATGCCATTGCAGCCAATCAAGGAGTATTTCTCTTTCTAGTTTCTCGAGTCTCTGTTGTAAGCCGATTAATTCACTTTCCCGAAGTTGTTCTCGCCAGTCAGACCAAATCGGACCTGACACTATACCTCGTTTCTCTTTGAATTTGTTTTCCATATTTTACGTCGAATTTGAAGATCTAAAATTTGTTAGATGACTAGCTTACTGATAATAGCATTGCCAAGTTTACTTTTCATAAATAGCTCAATTTGTTTCAGCAATTCTGGACTTACTTCGGAGACTCTTTCTAAATCTCGTATAAACCACTTCTGAATAACAGGCGTTTGTTTGGAACTTTGGTCAAATTTTACGACTTCAGCCCGTGATGATTTTCCTGTAGGATCATAGTATGACCACAGTACAATGAAAATCGTATTCGGATCTTCATCGGGATAAGGAGTATGAAAGCGAACGATGTCACCTACGTGTAATTCCTTATTGTCATATGCTGCGCTGTGTTCCATAAAAGCGTTGTCTAAAACTGATATTCAAATATACTAAAAATATTAGTATTAAAAAGTTTTTGCTAAAAATTTTATACTTTATCTAAGAGGCCGTTGTTTTTTATAATTGGAGGCATGTCTCGGTGATTTGTTCTTTTACTTCGATTTTATTGTTTTTATTAAGTTGAATTTCAGTACCTTATCTTGTGACTGGGGAAAGTGGACAAATATAAAGGGGAACTATTTGAAGGGAATTTTGTTAAGGCTGCGCATGGGATAATACCTAGGTAAAAAGTAGATGTGTTAGCGCGAGTTTTATGCTTCAGCACGTCACTTATTGTAACATTCTTTTCAAAATTTCGGTAATTTGACTTTAAAGACATAATATGGCAACTCTACCTTATCAATTCCTTTATTCCATTGCGGGTCTTTAAAGAGCTGAGCACAGGAGAAATAAAGGTATCCATCTCCGCTGATGCCCATAGAATCGGGCCAAAGTATTCGGGAGTCCTGTACCAGGGTATTCACATTTCCATCAGGATTTAAATACTTAATACTATAATCTATTGACGATGTTAGGTAAATATTTCCAACGCTATCTGCGAGTAAGCCATGTGTAATTCCGACTTCCCCTTTGTCTTCTACTTTTTCTTCCAATTCTTGATCCGTCAGCCTTGCGTCCGCTAAAAATTCTGTTGCAATACAATACAGATGGGTTTGATTGATCGGTTTGAAATATAGATATTTAAAATCGTGACTTATTGCTATGCCATTCACGTTGGAAGAAAATGGTTTTCCATTATCATTACGCATATCATTACCGTTATAGCTTAATATTACTTCAGGATCAGCCAGCGTAAAACGGCTTCCAGTTAAAGCCTTTCTAGTCTGTCCAGTTTTGAGGTCTAAAATAATGATGGCCGCTTGGCCGGGATCGGAGAGATAGGCTAAATTTCGCTTCTGGTCAATGCGCATATCATTTAGACCTGATTTGGTTTTATCAAGGTCACCGAAACGATAAATATGTTCAATTTTGTTTTTTTTTGTATCGATTTTTAACAATTTAAATTGGCCTTGAGTTGATTTTTCATCTTTTCCAAAAATTGATCCGGCAGAAGATGGTTTAGAATCCAATACCCAGAGATTGTCCTCGGTATCGACAAATATATCCTGGACATTTACAAAGTGGGAATTCTCTTTTCCTTTTAAATTCCATTCTTCATTTGGATAAGGAACAGGTTTTCCATTGATGATTTCAGTAAGTGCATACTGATAATTTTTCGCTTGTTTTGGGAAGGAAACAAATAGTCGATTGTTGGAGGTAACGCTCACACCGATCGGACGGTACGGACCTAAGGCTGCTGCGACCTCCAGTTTCGGGGCTGTAGTATTATTGACTTGTGCCAGCATAGTGAGAAAAAAGATGTGACAGAATAAAAAACTTAATATGAGCCGTGTTCGCATATTCTTGTTATAATTTAACCTAACTATATTGCTTTTGACTGTTCCCACTAAGTAATAAAGGGGGATTTTTAGCTTCCATAAAGAGACCGCGCTCTCATAGAAGAACCTTCTATTCTCAATTATTGTTTGTCCTTTTCTCCAAATAATACTTTTTTACACTGATCAGCATGTCGTG
Organism: Sphingobacterium sp. UBA1897; assembly: GCF_002337775.1. Taxonomy (NCBI): domain Bacteria; kingdom Pseudomonadati; phylum Bacteroidota; class Sphingobacteriia; order Sphingobacteriales; family Sphingobacteriaceae; genus Sphingobacterium; species Sphingobacterium sp. UBA1897. The sequence goes on along the minus strand of NZ_DDGR01000003.1, from coordinate 70,279 downwards.
CGACTAATGCCGATACGAATCCACGTGGATTTAATTTTCTGAGCGACTAGAAAAGTTGGGATTGGTCTCGGTGATTAAAAGTTGGTGATTTACGAGCCGATTTCTTGCAAGAGTTTTTCAACTTCCTGGGCATGAGTGACCGTCATAAAATGTCCCGCACCCTTAATGATAAAGTTGGGCTTTACATTTTTGATGGGGATAATATGATCGCTACTACCGTGTACATGAATTAAATTGTCCGGAACCGAATTGTTTTTCCATTGTAGAATTTGATGTATTGCCCAGGCTATAAAGATTGGATCTGTATCCTTTAGGATTTGTTTTAGCAGTAAAGAATCTTCCTTGCAGCGTATACCAAAAAAATAATCCGACAGAAAGCTATGGGTCTTGAGCAATGAATTAGGGACAAAAACGTTCAGCTTGAGTCTACCCGCTAATCGATACAGTACGGGTAATTCATACCGTCCTTTGGCCGAAGCTAGCAGAATAACTCGTTGAACAGTTATAATTTTGGCAATTTCCATTGCAAGCATTCCTCCGAAAGAAAGCCCAATGAGGATGGGTTGCGCTGCGGTAATTTTAGCAGATATTCTTTTTGCATAAATAGATAATGGTTCATTAAGGCTTGGTGTAATCCAATCCAGATAGGTTATATCAAGCGAGCCAAAGTCGATCTTGCTGAATACACGTTGATCTACACCCAATCCGCTGATGACATATATTTTGCTTGCGGTGATTTTCATTTAATCAAGTGTTTGTATCCATTTGTGGAGACAAGTTAATGAATTATCGCTATAAAACAGGGGCAAAAAATTGAT